>NZ_JBQUYP010000004.1:0-151256 GCF_056314305.1 Acinetobacter sp. DMC2
GGGGTTTCCCATGTGAGAGTAAGTCATCGCCAGCTCATTATTCAAACACCCCGACCCCGAAAGAGGCCGGGGTGTTTTTTGCATGCGGGTAATAAATATTAAGGGGTTTTAACTAAAAAACTTCATATTATTTCGAGCTTTGCTTATGATTTAAACAATTAAAATAGAGTTTCTGCCTATGCAGTTTAAAATCATCGCGGCTCATGACTTAGATAAACAACAACGGCAACAAATTACTGAGCTATGTTTTGCTGCTTTTGATGAAGATCCTTGGAGTCAATATACCTTCATGCAAACCGCTGTGCATATAATAGGCATATTGAATGATAATATTGTGTCACATGCTTTATGGACAGATCGAATTTTTACCTTAAAAGATGGTATCACTGTAAAAACTGCTTATATAGAATATGTGACTACTGATGTCAAAATGCGTGGAAAAGGACTCGCATCTAAATTATTACGATATTTAACTGATGTTTTAACTCCTTTAGGCTATGAACTCGCGGCATTACAGCCTGAAGATGATACATTCTATAAAAAATTAGATTGGATTTCGTGGTGGGGGGATTTACACATCAAACAAGATGCTTCCACTTATCTAACATATGATTATCAAATTATGTTATTTCCGTTGAGCGCTCAGCTGAAAGAGCGACTAACTCATAATTTAGAAGATGATAGTATTTGTGCCGATTGGAGAGAGGGTGAACTTTGGTGACTCGCTATATAAAATTTTGGAAAACATTAGCTTTAGCGTGTAACTAGAAGATTAGGGTAGTGTTAATAATGTAAGATATGGATGGTAAAATAAAATTATTTAATCTAATAATTTGATTTTTAAAATAATTATTAATTTTTTGTTTATTAGAAAGAAATCTATGACAAGAGACACTGTTCACTTGAGAATTCAGGCATTACTTAGCTTTTCTACTTTCCTGTTTATTATAGAAGCTTATAATGAGTCAGAATCATTCCAAATCTAATAAGGATATAACATGTCTACTGATCAGCAATTTCCAACACCCAATAATTTAGGGATCGCGGTATATTCCAATAATGCAGAAGCTATTGGTAATACTCCTTTAGTTCGCATTAACCGTTTGATTAAAACTGGTGCAACCGTATTAGCAAAAGTGGAAAGCCGTAACCCTGCATTCTCTGTGAAATGTCGTATTGGAGCGGCACTAATTGCAGATGCAGAAAAGCGCGGTGTGTTAAAAGAAGGCATGCAAATTGTTGAACCAACCAGTGGTAATACGGGGATTGCACTAGCTTTTGTTGCAGCTGCTAAGGGTTATCCAATTACTTTAACTATGCCTGCAAGCATGAGTCTTGAGCGTAGAAAAGTATTAAAAGCTCTCGGTGCCAATTTGATTTTAACTGAACCAGCGAAAGGAATGAAAGGTGCAGTTGATGAAGCTATACGATTAGCAGCTGAACAGCCAGATGTTTATTTCTTACCTCAGCAATTTGAGAACCCAGCGAATCCACAAATCCATGTAGATACAACTGGTCCTGAAATCTGGCAAGCAACAGGTGGACAAGTTGATATTTTGGTTGCGGGTGTAGGTACTGGCGGCACAATTACTGGTATTTCTCGTTATTTCGAACAAGTTCAAAATAAACCTTTGTATTCTGTAGCCGTTGAACCTGCTGAGTCTCCAATTATTACTCAAACTAGAAATGGAGAGAACATTACACCTGCACCACATAAAATTCAGGGTATTGGTGCGAACTTTATTCCAAAGAATCTTGATTTAGATCTTGTGGATGAAGTTTTACCCGTGACTAGCGAAGAAGCAATTCAGTGGGCAAGAAACTGTGCAACTCAAGAAGGGATTTTAGTGGGTATTTCAAGTGGAGCAGCTTTGGCTGCGGCAGCAAAAATTGCAGAACGCCCTGAAAATGTTGGTAAAACTATTGTTGTTATTCTGCCAGACAGCGGAGAACGTTATTTATCTTCTGTTCTGTTTGACGGTTTATTTGACGAATAAAATTAACTGTATAAAAAAGCCCATCAATAGATGGGCTTTTATTTAAACTTATTTATAAAGCACTTTTTAAAGCTTTTTGATGACGTTTAACAGATCGAGCATATTTTTTAGCTTTGTGCCGTGTCCAGAAACTTCTCTCATATCCAGTTGGCCCAACATTATAATAAGCCGTTGCTTTGAACCAACTATCCGCTGACTGATAGTAATGATTTAAAATATATGCGCCACATTGAATATTTGTAGATTCATCATACAAATTACCAGTACAAGTTTGTTGCCAATAGCTGGGAATAATTTGAGTTAAACCTACTGCACCCGTAGGCGAGAGGGCATTAGTATTGTAACTCGATTCTTGTCTTATGACCGCGGCAAGTAAAAGAGGGGGCACATTATATTGGTCAGCACTTTGAATAATTATTGGAGATAACCGATTCGCTGTGCTTTGTGGAACAGCATAAGCTTTTTGTAGACCAGACGAGAGCTTATTTGAACGCCATGAAAATGAACCACTATTCGGGCCTAAGCTTGTACACCCAGTCATTATTGTCATTAAAGCAATTACGAAAAATTTGAGACTCAAAATGTGTATTTGAGTCGGTTTAAAATAATTGTTAGATAAAGATGAGGTAAGCAAAATACAAAACCAATAATCAAATTTCAAATGAAATCATGGTATTCAGCTGTAATTAATCGATCAATATAAGTTCTGTTGCTCAGCACAAGCAAAGAGTGAGAATTTTGTATAATTAAAATGAAAAAACCCCGACATCCTGTCGAGGTTTTTTCGTATTCAGCTTATGTAGCTAACTCCTGTCAACTACCGCTTCCTGCGTTCTTATTCTTCTTCAATGAGACATCCTGTCTCTCTATGCTTCATATATTATGAAAAAATACTAAAGATGAATATCCGCAAATCGCCGCAAGTTTCGTACGTTTTAACTTACAGATCAACTTACTTAAATACAATGTCGACAAGTTTCTGAGCTATAGGCGCACAAATCAATACACTTGGAAAAGCCAATATCCATGCAATAATCCAAGCCGATACCCACAATGAAAGGAAATGATGATTTAGCTCCACTACTTTAAAAGTTGAAATACCCGAAACTATAAAAGACATCATTCCAGATAAAATTAACAGAAATAAAAGCTTCTGTGCTTTCATGGCCTTATATTCATTGATAAGCATTTAAGGTCAATGCAAAATTTTCTCCAAATTGTTGAGCAGTTTTAATATCTCCTTCATCAAACCTATCGGCATTACTGCCATGTTCAGCTTGAGCCATTAAGCCTGACCATGAACCAAGACGGTTAGCTGCTTTTGTATAGGTAACACCTTGATGTTGTTCTGGCAGAATTGGATTGCCTACCCAGAGCATGCCGTGCTGCATACAAAAGGTAAAAATCGAAATTAACGTCGATTGTTTATCACCTGCAGGAAGAGAGGAAACGGTAAATCCAGCTGCTAATTTTCCTTTAAAACTCTGTTTTTTCCATAAAGGACCTGTTGCATCCATGAGTTGTTTTAACTTGGAAGAAACGCCACCTAAATATGTAGGAGAACCCCAAATTAAGCCGTCATATTGGTTAAGAACTTCTGGGTTTTCGATAAGATCTTCGGCATTGAGCAGATCTACTTTAATATCTTTATGATTCAAGATGCCAGTTTGAATTTGCTGAGCAATAAATTGGGTGTGGCCTTGGCGACTATAGTAAATAATGGCAACGGTTTTCATGAGCAGTTTCCTCTTTATTTAAATTTGAAATAATTTTGCAGTGAGATATAAGCCACAACCAAAAACACTATGGTTCATCAAACTTTTTAGGCAGTTCAAAAAAGGACGAGGGGTTTTTGAAGAAGCAAAACCACTACCCATCGCAGGTTGCATAATAAAAAAAGGAATGAGAACGGTGACTACACCAAACAGTAGTGCTGAATAAAACTGAGGATGGCTAAGCCAAGTTGAGCCAACAATTAAAAGAAAGCTAAATGAAAAGATTAGCCCGACACTATAGTGAGCAACCCAACCTAATAAATATTCACCCTTAATTTGAGGGCTTTGAGCTATAGATTGATGGATGATTTTTCCGTGGAATATCCAACCGACCCAGCGTCCAAGCAAGCCGAAGTTTAAGGTCGGAATTTTGAATATCTTTAATGTTAACAGCCAGATATCCATCATAATTGTTGCGCCAATGCCGAGACATAAAGCCTGAAAGAACAATGTGGAGAGATTCATTTTGAAACCTTGCTTTTATACGTCTGAAACGTGATAAATTTATTGTGCAAGTTAAAGTTCACTTGAAGTCAAGAGATTGTTATGGATATTGGTGAAGTCGCTAAAAAGGCAAAAGTCACAACCGCTACATTACGTTTTTATGAAGAGAAAGGATTAATTAAATCGATAGGGCGGCAAGGTTTACGTCGGCAATATGGGAAACAAGTGCTTGATCAACTGGCACTCATTGCTTTAGGTCGTGCTGCAGGTTTTTCTTTAAATGAAATCGCAACAATGTTTGGGCAAGATGGTAAACCAGAGCTCAATCGGCAAAAACTAAAAGATAAAGCTGAACAATTAGAGCAAATGGCTAAACGATTGCATTTTATCAGCCAAGGATTACAACATGCTGCGGTATGTCCTGCTGAAAATCATATGGAATGTCCAACTTTCCAGAACTTTTTGAAAGCAGCAATTGCTGGAGAATATCAGCCAACGAAACTTTAATTATTTTTGATGAGGTCATTTAGTTTGTGTTTGTATTGAACAGTTGAGTTTGTCATATTTTCGCCATAAAGATTTCATCTTTTTGAAGTAAAAACTTCATATAAGATTGATTAAATTTGCTTAATTTTTTACCAACTGTATAAAACTATGAGCAAAAAAACTTTAGTCGCATTATTATGCTGCGCCAGTTTAGGATTGACGGCATGTAATGATGATAATGATCAAGAACAAACTTCACCTACTGAAAAAGTTACCGAACCGACCTTAATTTCTTTTGCCAAGTTACCTGTAGAAACTTATGCAGCTGGTCCAGACTCTGGCGCATATGTGAAAGGTGCAAATGGAATTTATCCTCCATTTAAGGGTCAACCTGTACAAGGCTTTTCTGCTGCATTAAAAAATGAAGATGGCAGTTATATGGCAATGGCTGATAATGGTTTTGGGACTCAAGATAATTCAGCAGATTTTTTACTTCGTATTTATAAACTAAAGCCTGATTTCAAAACTAAAGCTAAAGGCACGGGGCAAGTGACTGTGCAAAGCTTTATCCAGCTGCGTGATCCAAATAAGTTAATTCCTTTTAATATCGTGAATGGTGATACAGCTGATCGATTATTAACGGGCGCTGATTTTGATCCAGAGTCAATGCAACGTACTAGCGATGGTACTTACTGGATTGGCGATGAATTTGGACCTTATTTACTTCATTTTTCAGCAGATGGAGTATTACTGGATGCACCGATTGCTCTGCTAAATCCGTTAAATCCGACTCAAGAATTACGTTCGCCACAAAATCAGTTTAATAAAGCACAAATTAATTTTGTAGAACCTCTAGTTCAGCAAAGTGGTGGTTTTGAAGGAATGGCGATTTCGCCAGACGGGCAGTATCTTTACCCTCTTATAGAAAAGCCAATTAAATCAATTCGGGAAACAGAAAGACAACTACTGATTTCTCAATTTGACCTGAAGAAAAAAGTGTATACAGGAAAATATTATTGGTTCCAGTTAGACAGCAAGGCAACCAATATTGGTGACTTCCAACTCTTTAATGATAAAGAAGGGATCATTATTGAACGTGATGCGACTCAGAATAATTTAGGCGGCTATAAAAAATTAATCCGTATTAAATTACATGAGTCCGGTCAGCTAGTAAGCCGTGAAGATTTGGTTGATTTAATTAAAATTGCTAACCCGAATTTATTGTATAGCACAGCAAGAGCAGGGGATATCGGTACGGGACAGGTTTTTGCTTTCCCATTTGAAACCATTGAAGATGTGATTATTGAAAATGGTACAACGCTTACCGTTTTCAATGATAATAACTTCCCTGGTTCGACAGGGCGTAACGCAAAACTGGCTGATGATAATGAGATTATTCAGATTCGTTTACCAAAAGATTTGTTTTAAGCTCTATAAATAAAAATTAAAACTGCGGCGGATTTTATTCCGCCGTATTTATTCCAAGAATAAAATATTGAGTAAACTTTAATCAAATTAATTTCTATATTATTGTTTTCGCATGTTTTATAAACAGGGAAAATGAATGAAATTCATGTTAAAATGATCGGCTTTCATCTTTAGATGTCTCTCCTCCATCTGCTAGCCGAGATTCGCAAGCCATGTCTACTGCCTACACCATGCAGACTGCGCCAAAAGCGCTGTTTGATTACGACAAATATTGGGCGTCGTGTTTTGAACCCGCACCATTTTTGCCGATGTCACGAGAAGAAATGGACCAACTCGGCTGGGATGCATGTGACTTTATTTTAGTCTGTGGCGATGCCTATATTGACCATCCATCGTTTGTATCGGGTGTAATTGGGCGTGTGCTTGAAGCACAAGGTTTCCGTGTCGGAATTATTGCGCAGCCAGACTGGACTAATGTTGAAAGCTTCCGCGTTTTAGGTAAGCCAACAATTGCTTGGGGGGTGACCGCAGGTAATATGGATTCGATGATTAACCGTTATACGGCAGATCGTAAAATCCGTTCTGATGATGCTTACTCTCCAAACAATGAACCAAATAAACGTCCTGACCGTGCAGCAACGGTATATTGCCAGCGTTGTCGTGAAGCCTTTCCAGATGTACCTGTGTTATTAGGCGGTATTGAAGGTAGTTTACGTCGTATTGCGCATTACGATTATTGGTCAGATAAAGTCCGTCGTTCAATTTTGATGGACTCAAAAGCTGATTTGCTCATGTATGGTAATGGTGAGCGTGCCATTATTGATGTGATGCACCGTTTGGCTAAAGGTGAAAAAATCCACGAGATTACGGATGTTCGTGGTACAGCATTTATTATTAATAAACATAACAAAGCATCAAAAGCAAAGTTTGTTGAGGTTGCGAGTAATGATGTAGATACGGTTGGGCGTGTTGATCCAATTATTAACCCATATGTCATGACTGAAGATATTGATGGCTGTGAAGTTGAAAAAGAAAAAGGTAACTCCCTAGCTCAGTATCAAGATTTCCAGAAAGAGATTGTTGCAAATCCGATTGTGCGTGAAGGCGACAAACTAGATGACGACACTCAAATCGTTCAATTAAAGCCAGCACCGTCAAAAGCAATTAAACACAAATTACCACCACGCGAGTTAGCGGTAATTCGTTTACCTTCTTTTGAAGAGGTGGCGAATGATCACGTACTTTACGCGCATGCAAACCGTATTTTGCATCTTGAAACTAATCCGGGTAATGCCCGTGCTTTGGTTCAACGCCATGGTGAACGTGATGTCTGGATTAATCCACCACCAATTCCTCTAACGACTGAGGAAATGGACTATGTGTTTGATCTTCCGTATGCACGTTTGCCACATCCTACTTATGGCGATGCTCGTTTCCCTGCATTTGATATGATCAAATTCTCGGTCAACATTATGCGTGGCTGTTTTGGTGGCTGTACATTCTGTTCGATTACAGAACATGAAGGTCGTATTATTCAAAACCGTTCGGAAGATTCGATCTTACGTGAGATTGAAAAAATCCGTGATACAGCACCAAACTTCACAGGTATTATTTCAGATTTAGGTGGTCCAACGGCAAACATGTACCGTTTGCATTGTAAAGATCCTGAAATTGAGAAGAACTGTCGTAAACCTTCTTGTGTATATCCAGGCGTTTGTCAAAACTTGCATACCGATCATGCCCCTTTAGTGCAGCTTTATCGTAAGGCACGTGCAATTAAAGGCGTGAAGAAGATTCTGATTGGTTCAGGTTTACGTTATGACCTTGCCGTACTCAACCCTGAATATGTCAAAGAGCTGGTACAACACCACGTTGGCGGTTATTTAAAAATTGCTCCTGAACATACCGAAAATGGTCCTTTATCTAAGATGATGAAGCCGGGTATTGGTACGTATGATCGTTTCAAACAAATGTTTGACCGTTTCAGTAAAGAAGCAGGAAAAGAGCAATATTTAATTCCTTACTTTATTGCAGCACATCCGGGTACTTCAGATTATGACATGATGCACCTTGCAATTTGGTTGAAAAAGAATGGTTTCCGTGCCGATCAAGTACAGACGTTCTATCCATCGCCAATGGCAACTGCAACAACCATGTATTATTCGGGCAAAAACCCGCTTGCTAAAGTAGCTCGCTATACTGAAAAAGTTGATATTGTAAAAGGTGAGAAACGCCGTCGTCTGCATAAAGCATTCCTACGCTACCATGATCCAAACAACTGGCCATTGCTTCGTGAAGCTTTAAAAGAAATGGGCCGTGCAGATTTAATTGGTAATTCAAAGCAGCACTTGATCCCGACCTATCAGCCACAAGGTACTGCTGAAGGTGAATATAAGTCGGCACGTAAGAAGAACTCTTCTGTAGCGGGCGATTCAGCAAAACGTGGTCAAGGGCAATCTCGTTCAGGAACAGGGCAAAAACGTCCACAAAAAGGACAAGTTCTAACCCAACACACTGGTTTGCCTCCTCGTGAAACCGGTGAGAAAAGACCATTTGGTGGAAAAAGTAAACCTAAAAGCAAGGTTCGTGGATAGTGATAAAACAGGCTCTTAAATAGAGCCTGTTTTGTTTTTAAAGTGTCTATTTAAATCGTATAGTGAGATTTTTGAAGATTAAAAGTACAAAAAACGTAACGAATAATGATAAATAGCAAAAATCTGACGAGCTGCACTTGATTGTTGTAGATTCTATGATTATAAATAATGTGAGGGTGGCTAAATTTAAGCCAAGCTTGATAACTACAAGTGAAATTACTAAGTGAACCTTTTAAAAAACGGCTCTGTCGTTATCAATTAAAACAAAGTGTGATCTAGCAAAATCATTATAAAAAACCTAAAGGATTGGACCCATGTACTATTTAATCACGATCTTATTATTATTTCTGGCTGTTGTAATGGCAGTGAAAAGTCTTTCGCGAAGGCATCAACATGATAGTGCCTTGAAGCGCCGTGCAGTCTTAACCAGTCATGAGCAAATGACATTAACCAGACTACAAACAGTTTTGCCTAAATTTACCGTGTTGGCACATGTATCGTTTGATGCATTATTAACTACAAAATATGCGCATACACGTCGAAAATATCAAAATATGGCGGCTGATTTTGTTGTGCTTGATCAAAATTATCAGGTTGTTGTAGTGGTTGTTCTTGGAGAAAGTGGTTTACGCCGAGCGCATCAACAATATGAACGTCGTCTATTACAACTGGCTGGCTATCGTGTGCTTCATTACAGTGAGGTGCCTGATTATCACGATCTAAGAAGGGACTTATTGACTCCAGAAACAGAGATGGCAATTTTACATGCAACGCCGCAACTAGAACGAATGTCAAATGCGTTTGTGAAGTCTTAAAAATTAGAGATTATAGCAATTGATTAGAGAACTCATTAAAGAGGATCTTAATAACATGCTGACATTAAAAATGTTAAAACTACTAAAAAATTGAGCAATATAACTAGAGATATTGCTCAATTTAGTTTCACTTTATATTTATAAAAATTATGGAAGTACTGCAACTACCGTCATTTCTACAAGCACGTCTGGTGCATAAAGTTTGGATTCTACACAAGTACGTGCTGGTGGATGTCCTTCACTAATCCATGCATCCCAAACAGCATTCATTGCTGCATAATCTTTGTCGATATCTTTTAGAAAAATCATAACAGAAAGAATATGGGTTTTATCTGTTCCAGCTTCTGCCAATAGACGGTCAATATTATCTAAAGTTTGTTGAGTCTGTGCTGTAACATCGACGCTTGTATCATCTGCGAGTTGGCCAGCTAAGTGTACTAAATTACCTGAAATCGCAACTTCGCAGTAGCGTGAAGTCACGTGTAAACGCTGCACGGACATAAGCTTTACCTGATTTAAAAAACAATAGAAAAGATTGTACTTGATTGAATTAAGCAGTGGAATTTTTTTAGTTGATATTGGTGGCTATAATTAATTAATGACAAGATTTATTATAAATTGCTAATATCTGCATTGAATAAAATAATATATTGGACATGACCATGCGAAAAAAAATAGAGATTATTATATTGGGAGGATTAGTGGGAATGACAACAATAACGCATGCTATAAATCCTGATCAAGAATATATATTGTTCTTTGAAAAATATAAACAGTTGTCGAATGAGAGTGATCCGAAAGGAATGGAACTCTATGCAGACAATGCCAAACTTCATCAAAAACAAATCACACCAGATGGTATTGAACAAAGCATGAGTATGTCTGGGAAAAAATTAAAAGAACTATTTTTAGAAAATCAAGAAATGCTTCAAAAGCTGGGATATACATCTAACTATAGTGATGTGAAAGTGACGAGAAGTCAAAATTCTGCAAAGATTTCAGCGACGAGATATAGCACTAATAACTGTTTTACAGATCGTGATTACTATATGGTGGTTTCTCGTGGGGTGGATAAACAGTTATATATTACAGAGGAATATTCTACAAGTGTCCCTCAGAATTTGTGTAAAGAAAGTATTAAGGATGATTTGCCGCTACAGTTAACTTTTGGGGCCAAGATAATCAATAAAAACTTGCCTATGCAAGTAGATCGAGAAACAAATTTAGAGCATGTTGAGGCTCAAGGGAAAGAATTAACGTTGAATTATCGTCTGATTCATATAACGTCTGTGGATATGCCTACTGAATGGGTACAAGCAATGGAAGTTAATGGTGTTCCTGAAATTGTTAAAGGTGTTTGCAATAATATAAAAATGAAAGAATTATTAAATAAAGGAGCGCAACTTAATTTAAAGTATTTATATAAAGATAATGTACCATTAACTAAAATTAAAATGACCAAACAGGACTGTAATATATAAATGTTTTTATTAAAGAATAAATTATAATAAAAGGGCACATTTGTGCCCTGTAATATTCGGATTTGGTCGTCACGCCAATCACAGGACGATATGCCGAAAGTAAAGGTTGCTTTGGCATGTTGCAAATACATGGGTAATGAATATGCGTTGATTAGGTTACTCTAAAGTTTCAGTAAAAGGGAGTCTATTTTGTTTAAAAGTTGCTCTTTTGAGTGAAAATTAATCAACTACCAGAGGTTAAGCTGGAAGTCATCCGCTTGGGTTTGTAATTGATAAACTCCTATACCAATTAAGCGAAACTGAAAATGTTCAGGAATCTGCATTTCATTTAATAATAAAAATAAAACTTGGATTAAGTCCTGCAGCGATTGGATCGGTCTTTTAAAGCTTTTACTATGTTGTAAAGTCTGAAAATTCTTGAGTTTAAGCTTAATATTCACACCACGTGCATTGAGTTGTTTTTTCTCTAAGCTTTGCCAGACTTTCTCGGCTAGTCCTTGCCAATAGGGCTGACATTGAACCAAAGTAAAGTCACTATCGAAAGTTGTCTCTTTGGAAATTTGTTGGCGGGCTCTTTCAGCTTGAACAGGTCTATGGTCAATCCCTTGAGCATATAGATAAAGTTGTTGTCCATATTTACCAAAGTGGTGAACTAAAACAGCCTCTTCAATTTTCTGTAAATCGCCCAAAGTATGTAGTTGAAGTTGCTGCAATTTTTCCTGAGTGACTTTGCCGACGCCAGGAATCTTTTTAAGGGGCAGGTCTTGAATAAAACTAGCGACTTGCGAAGGTTTGATTACACACAAACCATTCGGTTTATTCCAATCTGAAGCAATTTTTGCCAAAAATTTATTAGGGGCTACACCTGCTGATGCAGTCAGTCCAGTTAACCGAAAAATATCTTCCCGAATATGCATCGCAACTTCGGTTGCACTCGCAATCTGTTTTAGATTTTCAGTGACATCTAAATAAGCTTCATCAAGCGATAAAGGTTCAATAAGCAGAGTATATTGCTGAAAAATAGAGTGAATTTGAGCAGAGACTGTGCGGTATTTTTCAAAATTTGGCTCAATAATAACGACTTGAGGGCATAGTTTTCGTGCCTGACTCATCGACATAGCTGAACGCAAACCAAATTCACGGGCAGGATAGGATGCAGCAGCAATGACAGCTCGCGGATGATGCGAAGAAATAACCACAGGGAGATGCTTTAGATCAGGACGCTCTCGCAATTCGACTGATGCATAAAAGGCATCCATATCGATATGAATGATTTTGCGCATATTATTGTGCTTTCACGATGCCTTGCTGCTGTAAGAATTGGTGCCATTCTTTGAGTGAACCCTCATAAACATTTAAGTCTACGGGTTTTATTATCCCTTCAATTTTACCCTGATTACTATGCTGCCAAAAGAGCCATTTTCTCTTGTCTTTAAGTTCGGGTTTACCTTCATAATCACGAACCCAAAGTGGTGTATTAGGAAAACTACCGATTAACACAATGTGATAAAAAGTTTTAGAAATATAAAATATAGGCTGTTTGCCATAATGCTGTTTTAGACGATCATGCATGATGCCTATTTCTTTAAGTAATTGTTCTTTGGTATGTGAATTAATACAGTTACCGTCATATTCCAGATCAATGACGGGTGGAAGCGCATCTGATTTTTTAGGCACAGTCGCAATAAAGTTATCTGCTTGTGTCTTTCCATCACGACATAGACGATAAAAGTGATAAGCCCCTACATGAAGCCCATGTTCACGAGCTTTGAGCCAGTTTTCTTGAAATTTTGAATCTTTGTAATCACCACCTTCAGTCGCTTTCAAATAAACGAATTGGAATTTTTCCGGTGATATTTTTTTCCAGTTGATATCACCTTGATGATGAGAAATATCAAAGCCTTGAACTGGATAATCTTGTGCAACGGCTTTTTGCTGATAGAACAGACCAAAATAAGCCAGAACTCCCATAACACATCCCAAGCCAATTCCGATAAAGGTATTGTACCGTGCTGTGAAAAAGGTTTTAGCCAGTTTGGTCATGCAAAACTCATTACAGATTTGAAGCTGACATCATAACGTGATTCAAGAGGGAGAAACTACGCTAAAAATGCAACGGCTTATACGGGGGTATTTTTTGGAATTTGCCAGAAAATAAGCGCTGTAATGACATTGATACAGCCGAGGCAAATTAAAGTGACGTGGAATGCAGTGGTCACATGGTCAGCTCCATAATAATCAGTAAAGATATTAATGAGTGTGCCAGCGAGTGCCACGCCAATACTCATTGATAGCATCATGATCATCGATAAAAAACTATTACCGCTACTTGCATCTTGTTGAGGTAGATCTTTTAAGGTGAGTGTGTTCATACCCACAAATTGCAGTGAGTTTAATGTGCCAAATAAGAAAAAGTGTAAGGCTCTAAACCAAGTTGGAGTGTCAACTGTCATGATGGCGAAAGAGGCGATACATAGCCCGACCAGCGTTGTATTAATGAGTAAAAAACGTCGGTAGCCAATCTTTTGAATAATCGGTCTGACAATTGGCTTTGAAAATAATGAACCCAAGACTAATGGAATCATCATTAAACCTGCTATGAAAGGTTCAAAGCCAAAAGCCACCTGTAGCATGAGCGGTAAAACAAAAGGTAAAGCATTACCACCAAAGCGGGCAAAGAAATTACCTAAAATACCAATCGCATAAATTTTGTTTCTAAAAAGTCGGCTACGGAACAACGCATTTTGATGAGTATGAGAGTGATAGGCATACCAAAGCGTTGCGATTATGCCGACGACTAATAGCGAAATACTGAACCATTTTGAATATTCAGGTGAGGCTAAATGCTCGATACCCAAAGACCATCCAATCATGGCTACCACTAATAAGATGAAGCCGCCTAAATCAAATGTTTTGACTGAAGGTTCTTTTAAATTAGGCATGACTTTTAATGTCATTAAGATGCCTAAGATACCCATGGGAATATTGATGAGGAAAATCCAGTGCCAAGTTGCAACTTCAACTAACCAACCACCCAAAGTAGGACCCGCCAAAGGTCCGAGTAAACCTGCAAGACTCATTAAGCTCATTGCAGCTAAGAACTGAGTTCGGGGAATAATCTTTAAAAGTGATAGTCTGCCAACAGGAAGTAGTAAGGCTCCGCCTACGCCTTGGATGACTCGGAAAAATAAGAGTTCATTGAGGCTCTGAGAAAGACCACAACCTAAAGAGGCTAAAGTAAAAATAACGATTGCCGATAAGAAAATATTTCTAACACCAAAGCGGTCTGCTAACCATCCACTTAAAGGAATGCAGGCAGCTACTGATAAAACATAGGCCACAACTACGCTATGCATGCGTAGAGGGTCTTCATTTAAATGGTGAGCCATTGCAGGAATAGCTGTATTTACAATTGTTGTGTCCAAAGCCTGCATAAAAAAGCCAATGGAAACCAAAAGTACGAGTAAGCGATATTCAGGTTGCAAGGCTTGGTGAGTCGGCGTGGCATTCATAACATTTGAAAGTTAACGTTTTGATCTAGTGTAAAACAAATTGAAAGTAAAAAAAGTAAGACAATGTTGATTACCCCTTTAATAAATCTAAGTGCTTTTGAAGGTAGCGGTGAAAATAGTTAAAACAAAAAAAGCGGCAGAACCGCTTTTTTATGGAGAGTAGGTGGGTAACTAAACAACAAATCTTTTCGGCATTTTTAAATTTTTAATGACGTTATAAATTTGATCGACATCATCACATACAATTAATTTAGCTCGGTGCTGAAGGGGAAGAAAACCTTCTTGAACCGCATGGTCTAGTTGGGCAATCAATGCATTATAAAAGCCATTTACGTTATACAAAATCATGGGTTTTTGGTGTTGGTTAAGTTGGCCCCACGTGGCTATTTCCAATATTTCTTCGAATGTTCCTAAACCGCCGGGTAATGCAATAAATGCACTTGCACGCTCTGCCATCATGGCTTTGCGCTCGTGCATGGTTTCTACGACATGTAATTCGGTTAAGCCTGCATGGGCTACTTCATAATCGAGCATAAATTCAGGAATGACACCGACAGCTTCTCCGCCGTTTGCAAGAACGCTTTCAGCAACTTGTCCCATTAAACCAATACTGGCACCACCGTAGACTAAACCGAAACCTTGGTCAGCAATTCCATGAGCGAGTTCAATCGCCTTTTCTCGGTAGATCGGGTTATTTCCCGCACGTGAACCACAATATAATGCAATAAGAGGTTGTTTTGTTTTTACAGCTGTTATTGGTGAATCATTTACTGCCATTGTTAATACGCTATTCATTGTTTTATTTTCACCTTATCACGTTCATATTTCTTGTCTACACTAAGCAAAAGATATGACAACTTTATAAGCAGATTTATAGTAAAGACTCATGTTTTGTATGGGTTTGGTGAATGCCTGTCATGAACAAATAAAAATGATGAATTTATGTTAAATCTTGCCTATACTAAAAATTCGTTTAACAACATATGAACAAATATGGGTAGTGGTTGTAGTCGCTCCGTTTTAATTTCTTGTCTTAAAAAAACATTTTCCCTCCTTTGTATGGGCATGCCTGCTGTGTTGCCAAATAAAGATAAAATCCAATTAGCACAGGAGCAGGATCGATGATCTTTGAATGGATGTCTGATCCATCTGCTTGGGTGGGTTTAGCAACATTAATCGTTCTTGAAATTGTATTGGGGATCGATAACCTCGTTTTCATCGCTATTTTGGCCGAAAAACTGCCACCAGAGCAGCGTGGTAAGGCTCGAAAACTGGGATTAGTATTGGCTTTAGGCATGCGTATGCTTTTGTTGGCTGCCATTGCTTGGGTCGTAACGCTTACTCATCCACTCTTTCATATTTTTGATCATCCATTTTCTGGTCGTGATTTGATCTTGTTGTTCGGTGGTGTGTTCTTGCTCTTTAAAGGCACCATGGAATTACATGAGCGCATGGAAGGCAAACAACTGCAAAAAGAAGATAATCCGGTTCATGCTGCGTTCTGGATGGTCATTGTCCAGATTGTTGTGCTTGATGCCGTGTTCTCGTTAGATAGTGTGATTACCGCCGTTGGTATGGTTAAAGACAAAAGTGTCATGATGCTGGCAATGATTGTTGCTGTCGGAATCATGTTATGGGCATCTAAACCGCTCATGGACTTTGTGAATAAGCATCCAACAGTCGTTATTCTGTGTCTTGGTTTCTTGATGATGATTGGTTTCTCTTTGGTCGTGGAAGGTTTTGGTTTCCATATTCCGAAGGGCTACTTATATGCTGCAATTGGCTTCTCAATTTTGGTGGAAATTATCAATCAGAGTATGCGTCGCAATCAGGAAAAGATGGTTACGACCACCGATTTACGTTATCGCACTGCTTCCGCCGTGTTGCGTATGCTAGGAAGTAAAAGCAGTGGTTCTAGCTCAGATACGCAATCTTCTGATAAAGAAGACGTATTGGCTACACAAGCTTTTGCAGATGAAGTTTTTGACGAAGAAAATGGCGCTTATCATAGTGTGCTTGTGCAAGGTGTTCTTGGTTTATCAGAGCGACCTGTAAAGTCTGTTATGACTCCACGACCTGAACTTGAGTGGATTAATTTAGACGACGAACCAGACGTTTTAAAAGAACGTTTAATGTCAATGACGCACTCTCGTTTGATTGTTGCACGTGGTGAGCTTGATAATATTGAAGGTATTGCGCTTACGCATAAAGTTCTAAATGGCTTTATCGAAACAGGTGTGGTCGATTTCCAAAAGCATTTACGCGAACCTGTCATTGTGCATGAAAATGCTCAAGTACTTATGGTGATGGAGCAATTACGTCAAGCACCGTTACAAATGGCAATCGTTTTAAATGAATACGGTTCAATTGAAGGTATTGCAACGCCAATTGATATTTTAGAAGCTATTGCGGGTGAATTCCCTGATGAAGATGAGCTAGACGCAGCAGCTGAAAGCTTGGCAGATGGTTCATTAATACTTGAAGGTTCAACAGACATTCGCCACGTATCGCTTTTATTAGGCCGTGATTTGGTCGATGAGAGTGAACAGTATTCAACTTTGTCAGGTTATTTGTTATTCCATTTAGGTCGCTTACCAGAAAATGGTGAAGCTGTTGAAGCAGATGGTTATCGCTTTGAAGTGATTACGATGGAAGGTCATAAAATCGAGAAAGTTCATATTGTTTCTATCGAACAAGATGAATCAAAAGATTAAATGACATTTTAAGCCTAGAAACATCATAAAATAGCTCAACTCTGAGCTATTTTTTTATTTGAGAAACACAGAATGACTCAACACACTTGTCCATGTGGAAAAGGCAGCTATGCAGAATGTTGTGAGCCTTTACATTTAGGCACAGCAAAAGCCCTGACAGCAGAGCAGCTTATGCGTTCGCGTTATAGTGCTTTTGCATTGCAGCAAATTGATTATATTGTGAAAACAACCGCTTTAGGCCAGCAAACTGAACTTGATAAAGAGGCTATTGCAGACTGGAGCAAACAAAATCAATGGTTGGGTTTAGAAGTCGTTAATGCCAAAGAAAAACTAGATAAAACCCATGCACAGGTTGAATTCAAGGCACATTATCATGATGGACAAAAAGCTCAGGTTCATCATGAGATTTCACATTTTGTATATCAACAACAATGGTTTTTTCTTGATCCCACGGTAGATATGCATGTCACGATGAAACAGCCTTGTATATGTGGCTCTGGAAAAAAATTTAAACAATGCTGTGCACAATTCCTATAACTTTATCTTAAAATACGCGCACCGTTTGGCCTGAGGGAAAGGGCAATGTTACTCACCGTTATTTATATTATTGCGATTACTGCCGAAGCCATGACAGGCGCACTGTCTGCTGGGCGACGGAGTATGGACTGGTTCGGTGTCGTACTGATTGCCTGTGTGACTGCTTTAGGTGGTGGGTCTGTACGTGATGTATTACTTGGTCACTATCCTTTAACTTGGGTAAAACATCCTGAATATCTTGTTCTGACTTGTTGTGCTGCTTTTGTCACAATCATTATTGCCAAATGGATGCGTCATTTACATAACATCTTTTTGGTACTCGATGCTTTAGGACTAATTGGATTTACCATTATTGGTTGTCAGATTGCCTTACAAATGGGGCATGGTTTTGTCGTATCGGCAGTAGCAGGGGTGTTAACTGGCGTTTCTGGCGGTATTTTGCGTGACATTTTATGTAACGACGTTCCGTTCGTTTTCCGTCGCGAACTTTATGCGAGTATTTCTTTTGTAGCGGTCATTTGCTATTGGGTATGCTTAGATTTGGGATTCAGTTTAGAGTTAACTGTTATTTCAACCTTAATTTTCGGTTTTACTCTGCGTTTGATTGCGATCTATTTCGGCTTAGAAATGCCTAAGTTTATTTATAAAGATGACGATGCAGAATCAGCTTCATCAACCGATGAACATTAATCATGCAGAATACGATGTGAGCATGCTATAACAATTAAATATTGTATTGCTCACTTATTCTTTCCAGTAGAGTTTTCTTATGGATCTGGTTTCACGTATACAAAATCTTCCAATTGGCAAATTCCACTACACATTATTGTGGGTGGTTGGTTTAGGTTGGATGTTTGATGCGATGGACACCGGTATCATTGCTTTTATCATGACAACGCTTGTTAAAGACTGGGCATTAACACCAGCCGAAAGCGGTTGGATTGTCAGTATTGGCTTTGTAGGAATGGCGATTGGAGCAGTTTGCTCGGGAGCTTTAGCCGATCGTTTTGGCCGAAAGACAATATTTGCTACAACCATGGCAATTTATAGTATTGCGACTGCCTTATGTGCTTTTGCTCCAGATTTAAAATGGTTACTGATTTTCCGTTTTATTGTTGGCCTTGGGCTTGGCGGGCAGTTACCTGTTGCGGTGACATTGGTGAGTGAGTATATACCCTCACATGTACGTGGTCGTTTTATTGTATTACTTGAAAGTTTTTGGGGTTTAGGCTGGTTAGTTGCTGCGTTAATTTCTTATTTTATTATTCCTAAATTTGGCTGGCATATCGCATTTCTGATGGGCGGCCTCCCTCTGATTTATATTTTAGTGATTTGGAAAAAACTCCCCGAGTCGATACCGTACCTGATTAACCGTGGTCGTATCGAAGAAGCGCATACTTTAGTTCAAAAACTAGAAGCTCAGGCGGGTGTCCAAATCGTTCATCACATTGAAGTTGTGCCTGTCGCCATACAACAAAAGGTATCTTTTAAACAACTTTGGAGTGGCCCTTTTGCACGCCGTAGTTTAATGCTTTGGCTCATCTGGTTTGGGATCGTCTATTCCTACTACGGTATCTTTACATGGTTACCAAGTTTATTGGTGAAACAGGGCTATGACATTGTTAAATCTTTTGAATATGTTTTGCTGATGATTTTGGCGCAACTACCCGGTTACTTGGCGGCTGCATGGTTTGTTGAGCGATTGGGTAGAAAAATTACTCTCGCTTCATTTATCGGGTTTTGTGCATTGTCTGCATATTTCTTTGGACAAGCCGACAGCGTAAATAGCATTATGTTTTGGGGCTGTCTCATGTCTTTCTTTAATTTAGGGGCATGGGGCGTGTTATATACCTATACGCCAGAACAATATCCAGCCAATATTCGGGCTTTCGGTTCGGGCTGGGCATCGGCAATGGGGCGTTTAGGCGGAATTTTGGCGCCGATTGTGGTTACTCATATGATGGTTGAAAAGCATGGGTTTAGCCATGTTTTTATGATGTTTACCGTTGTTTTACTTTTGGTCGCAGCTGTAATTTTAATATTAGGTGAAGAAACCCAAGGGAAAAGACTCGAGTCGATAGGCTTGTAGTTTTGCCTAACTTTATAGCAGGTAACTAAAAATATAGAGAGATGAGACATAATTTGACGCTCAGGTGACAGACTCCCTCTTGTGTCTGTAACATAGCCCACTTAGCATAAGACTCATTTAAAATAACGACTGATTTGGAAGATAAGCTGACTATGACCAGCCTTGCGCATCAAGCGACAGAAAACCGCTCTGTAGCCGAATTTACTGAACAGGCTTACTTGAATTATGCCATGTACGTCATTATGGACCGTGCATTGCCGCATATCAGTGATGGCTTAAAGCCTGTACAGCGCCGTATTGTCTATGCCATGAGCGAGCTAGGCTTAAAAAATAGCGGCAAGCCAAAAAAATCAGCGCGTACAGTAGGTGATGTGCTCGGTAAATACCATCCTCATGGTGACTCGGCATGTTACGAAGCGATGGTATTGATGGCTCAGCCATTTAGTTATCGTTATCCTTTAATTGAAGGACAAGGTAACTGGGGGGCACCAGATGATCCTAAGTCATTTGCTGCGATGCGTTATACCGAAGCAAAGCTTTCTGCTTACAGTGAGTTGTTGTTAAATGAGTTAGGTCAGGGCACAACTGACTGGCAAGATAACTTTGATGGTTCATTAAAAGAACCTATTACGTTGCCAGCGCGTATTCCTAATATTCTACTCAACGGCACAACCGGTATTGCCGTTGGTATGGCGACAGATATTCCTCCACATAATTTACGTGAAGTGATTAAAGGCACGATTGCCTTAATTCGTAACCCACAAACTTCAGATGAAAAATTGGCTGAATATATTCCAGGGCCAGATTTACCAACAAAAGCTGAAATTATTACTCCGCCAGAAGAATTACTCAAAATCCAGACCACTGGTCGTGGCAGTTACCGCATGCGAGCGGTTTATACCATCGAAAAAAATGAAATCGTGATTACTGAACTGCCTTATCAAGTATCGGGCTCTAAGGTGATTACTCAAATTGCCGACCAAATGCAGGCCAAAAAGCTGCCATTAGTCGTTGATATTCGTGACGAGTCGGATCATGCAAACCCAACACGATTAGTGATTGTACTTCGCTCTAACCGTATTGATGCAGAAGCGGTAATGAGCCACTTATTTGCAACCACCGATCTAGAGTCGAGCTACCGTGTTAATTTAAACATGATTGGTGAGGATGGACGTCCTCAGGTTAAATCGATTCGTCGTATCTTGCTTGAATGGATTGAGATCCGTAAAAAAACGGTAACTCGCCGTTTAGAATATCATTTAAACCGAATTGAGAAACGCCTGCATATTTTGGCAGGTCTTTTAATCGCTTATCTTGATATTGATACAGTGATTCGTATTATTCGTGAAGAAGATCAGCCTAAACCTGTATTGATGGAACATTTCAATATTGATGAGATACAGGCAGAAGCAATTTTAGAACTCAAGTTACGTCATTTGGCAAAGCTTGAAGAGATGGAAATCCGTCATGAACAAGATGAGCTTGCTGCAAAAGCTGCCATTATTCGTGAGCAATTAGAAAATCCAGAATCTTTAAAAAATCTGATTATTGGTGAATTAAAAGAAGACGCGAAAAAGTTTGGTGACGAACGCCGTTCTCCAATCGTGGTGCGTGCTGAAGCTGTTCAGATTAAAGAACAGGATTTAATGCCAGCCGAAGCGGTAACGGTGGTTTTATCTGAAGCGGGATGGATTCGTGCTGCAAAAGGTGCGGATGTTGATGCAGAGAATTTAAACTATCGTGCGGGCGACCAATATTTAAGTCACGCTGTGGGTAAAACCAATCAACGGATCTATTTCCTTGATGAGACAGGGCGTAGTTATGCCTTGCCTATTAGCAGTTTGCCATCAGCAAGAGGTTTGGGCGAACCTTTAAGTTCTAAACTTGCTCCTGCAAGTGGTGTGTCGTTTATTCAGGTTTATCTAGAAGACGAAGAGTCTGAACTTATCGCGGCGAGTACCTCTGGTTATGGGTTTAAAACTAAAACCAAACAGTTAGATACCAATGCCAAGGCAGGTAAGACATTCTTGTCTGTTCCTGAAGAATCAAAAGCTTTACCATTGATATCTGCTCAAAATATGACGCACTTAGCAGTGCTCAGCTCAGCAGGTCGACTCTTGATTATTGATTTGGCAGAACTACCAAATCTAAATAAGGGTAAAGGTAATAAGTTGATACAACTTGATGCGAAAGAGCAAATTTTATCCATGACAACCCTGAACTTAGATGAAATAATTCAGGTGGTTGCAGGTCAGCAACATCTAAAATTAAAAGGTGATGATCTACAAAAATATATGGGTAAACGAGCTTCAAAAGGTCAGCTCTTACCACGTGGATATCAAAAAGCAAATAAACTGTTGATTCAGAGATAAAGCTAGCGTCTGGCAACATAAATACGCTATATATGGCAACATGTTCAAGCAATGAACTGAACTTGTTGGTATTGAATAACGATTAAAAGGACAGCAATTTGGAGTACGTAATTTGTACTCCATGCAAAAAATTTGGCAGGGTTAAATTGTCAAAACTTCTGTCTCATAATCTTGTTCGAAGTGTCATGAATGTGCCAATAAGTTTTAAATATGTTCTGGCACCAAGAAGCTAAAGAATAGCTGGGGCATTGAATAACAGTTATTACTAAGGATTACGAATCGGAGATAATGGCATTATGGAAAAAATTTGGTTTGCAGAATACCAAAAAACAGGGATTCCAGAAACAGTAGCATTGCCTGCGGAAAATACCTCACTTGTTGATATTTTTGAGAGTAATTTCCAAAAATTTGGTTCTCGCGATGCCTTTATCTTTATGGATAAAGCGATGTCATTTAATGAGTTAGAGCTTGCAAGCCGTAAGTTCGCGACCTATTTGCAAAATTTGGGGTTAGCAAAAGGAACTCGTGTGGCAGTGATGATGCCGAATGTATTGCAGTATCCTGTAGTTGCATTAGCTGTGTTACGTGCAGGTTTAGTGTTAGTAAACGTTAACCCACTTTATACTGCGCGTGAACTTGAGCATCAATTAAATGACTCAGGTGCAGAAGTACTTGTGATTATCGAAAACTTTGCCAGTGTTTACCAAAGCATTTTAGGTAAAACTCCAGTGAAGCATGTTGTAGTTGCATCAGTCGGAGATATGCTCGGTACACTCAAAGGTACTCTGGTGAATTTTGTATTACGTAAAGTACGTAAACAAATTCCAGCTTGGAATATTCCAGGACACGTTAAATTTAACTCAGCATTAAATAAAGAAAATGCGAGTAATTATAAGCGTCCGACTTTAACTTTAAGTGACACGGCTGTACTTCAATATACTGGTGGTACAACAGGTGTTTCAAAAGGTGCAGAGCTTACTCATCGTAATCTTGTAGCAAACTTACTTCAGTGCGACGGTATTTTCCAAAGTAAATTTGGTGCAAATGATGGGGCTAAAGGCGACCGTATTGTTTGTGCTTTACCGCTTTATCATATTTTTGCGTTCATGGTTTGCGCGATGTACGGTATGTATAAAGGTCAAGCAAATATCTTGATTCCGAACCCTCGTGATTTACCAGCTGTTATTAACGAATTACGTAAATATCAACCATCATTCTTCCCAGCAGTAAACACATTGTTTAATGCTTTAGTGAACAATGAAGAATTCAAACAACTTGACCATAGCAATTTAAAAATGGCGATGGGCGGTGGTATGGCCGTTTTACCTTCTACAGCAGAAGCTTGGAAGAAAATTACTGGCACAACCATTATTGAAGGTTATGGCTTGTCAGAAACTTCACCTGTAGCAACTGCAAATCCACCTGCTTCTACTGAATTTAGCGGCACTATTGGTATTCCGTTACCTTTAACTGAAGTTGCTATTTTAGATGATGACGGTAAAGAAGTTGCTTTAGGTGAGCAAGGCGAAATCTCGATTCGTGGTCCTCAAGTGATGAAGGGCTACTGGAATCGTCCTGATGAGACAGCTAAAGTCATGACAGCAGATGGTTTCTTCCGTACTGGTGACATTGGTGTGATGGATAGCCGTGGATATACAAAAATTGTAGACCGTAAAAAGGATATGATTTTGGTTTCTGGCTTTAACGTTTACCCAAGTGAAATCGAAGAAGTTATTGCTAAGCATCCAAAAGTATTGGAAGTTGCAGCCATTGGTGTTCCAGATGAAAAATCAGGTGAAGTGCCAAAACTCTTTATTGTGAAAAAAGATCAAAGCTTAACGACTGAAGAAGTTTTGAGCTTCGCTAAAGAAAACTTAACAGGTTATAAACGCCCTCGTTATGTTGAGTTTATGGATGAATTACCAAAATCAAATGTAGGCAAAATTTTACGTAAAGACTTACGTAAACCAGCCTAATCAGTTAATAAAAAAAGCGCCTTAGGGCGCTTTTTTTATTTTAGTTTTTATGGCTTTTTATAAACCAGCGGTCTATATAAGGGCGTCCAATTCCGACCATCCCAACAAAAACAAGCATTGTGCCGAGTTGCAGGCGTAGGTGAGTTAAATCAAGCTGACCATAACTTAAATAATTATCTGCGAAGCAATATATCGTAATCACAATGAGCCAATGCCACAAAGTAAGTCGTTTAATACCGACTGCAATAAAGGTAATTGTTAAAATAACAAAGGTGCCAAGTGTCGATTGCCAATTCAAATTTGCACAAATCACGCTAAGTAAAAAAGCCATAATAGGGAGTACGATCTTTAATATGCGATCTATTTGAAGTTGATTCTGTTTTTGCTTATCCAAGACTTCAAACAATTCTTTTTGATCAGGTTGTTGCATACATGGCCCTATTAATCAGTGATGACAAGTGATTGCATAAAATTTCAGGTAAAAACGCAATGTTATGATAGCATGATCAACAGTATTTTCAGTGATGGATGGCACTATGCAGGGCATCAGCGGCATTATCTATATTATTTTAGTGGCATGTTTGCTGCCATACGCATTTACCGTAATTGCAAAGTTTACAGGTGGTTTTCAGCCTGTTGATAATCAAAACCCGAGAGCTTTTTTTGCCAAAACAACTGGTCTGGCTGCTCGTGCAAATGCCGTACAACAAAATAGCTTTGAAAGCTTACCTTTATTCTTAACGGCTATTTTAATGGCCGAATATATGGTCGTCCCAGAATATTTTATTCTGAGATTAGGTTGGGCATATATTATTTTAAGAGTTATTTATGGGATCTGTTATTTAAGTAACTGGGCAACTTTACGCTCGATTGTCTGGTTCTTATCTATATTGTGCCCAATCTTCTTATTAGTGGTCACGATTAAACTGACTTGAGTGTCATTCTGTCATCATTCATATCAACTTTCGCGTGTGCGCATTGTATAATCGGCATCATTTTGATGATATCCACGCTATAATCGAGTGGATTTTACATCTGACTTCATAACGAAAGAGTATTGATATGAGTTACAGCAATATCCCAGCAGGTAAAGATGCCCCAAATGACATCTATGTCATCATTGAAATTCCTGCAAATGCAGCACCAATTAAATATGAAATCGACAAAGATTCTGATGCATTGTTTGTAGACCGTTTCATGGGCACAGCAATGTTCTATCCAGCGAACTATGGTTATGTTCCAAATACTTTGTCTGAAGATGGTGATCCGTTAGACGTACTTGTTGTAACTCCACATCCTGTTGCTGCTGGTTCAGTCATTCGTTGCCGTCCAGTGGGCAAATTAAAAATGGAAGATGATGGTGGTATCGATGCGAAATTAATCGCTGTTCCACACGAAAAATTGTCTCCATTGTATAAAGACGTTAAGGAATATACAGATCTTCCTCCGTTATTAATTAGCCAAATTGAGCATTTCTTCAGTCACTATAAAGATTTAGAACCAGGTAAGTGGGTAAAAATCAGTGGTTGGGAAGGTGCTGACGTTGCTAAAGCTGAAGTATTAAAAGCAATTGAAGCTGCTAAATAAGCTTTAATTGATAAGGCTCAGAATGCCTTAATTGATATTCTGAGCTTAATAAAAAACCTACATCTGTTGCCAGATGTAGGTTTTTTTATGCTTGATAAATTTGTGAATTAGAATAATTTCACAGGAATATCAAGGAATAAACGCCATTCATTGGTGTCACCAATGTAAGCACCTTGGTATGAATCACTTGCACGATAGTACGAGTTACGAATACGAAGGCTTGCATCTTTAGCAAAACCGCTTTGAACAGTGTATTTCACTTGGTTAAAGAACTCACGTTCTTGAGCACTGTCAGTTACATTTCTAACTTTGATGTCCCAACCATATACAAATGCAGTCGTCCAGTTTAAACCAGGCAATACGCCTAACTTACCAAAATCAACGTTGTACTGAATTTGTGCAGATTTTTCATCGTTACCGATGAAGTCAGACATGTAAGAGTTAGGTAAATAGATACTTTGGAAACCATCAGCGTTTTGACCATAGTCATAACCAACATTACCACTGTTTTGCTGGTATGCTAACATCACACTATGTGGGCCAGTTGCATAAGTGCCTGAAATTGCCCAAATATTGTTAGTCTTTTCTTCGCCTGCGATACCATCATTACCATAATTTGGTGCTACAGCCCCAGTTGCTGAGTAAGTATGTGCACTTGCATCGAATTTAGTGTGATAACCACTAAAATCGTAAGTTAATGAACTATCATTCGCTAAAGGCTGTTTAAAGTTTACATTTACATAATGACGTTCAAGCGCATTTTTACTGTCTAAGCCATAATAAGATGCATTTAAATTATCATCAAACTTGTACTTCGCACCCCAAACAATGGCGCGATCAAGACCTCTGCCAGAAGCATCAGCATCGGTATTGATTTGATCAGACATTTGGTCTTTAGTAAATTTACCAGCAACCAATTCAAGATTCTTGATTTCATGGCTGGTTAATAAAGTACCTGTAAAGTATTCAGGAACCATACGTCCAGTATTACTTGCAAGAACAGGTAAATCGAGTACTTGAGTACCGTAACGTACTGTAGTATTCGAGAACCGTGCTTTAACGCTACCGCCACCACGAGCCCAGTGATCGTAAGCCGAACCGTCATTATGTTTAGGAATCATTTGGTTTCCGGCATTTTTATTTTCACCGATCTTAAATGAACCGTCGCCAACAACGCCAACACCGAAGCCAACAATACCAGGGGTAAAGCCTGAATCGATACTTACAATTGCTGACTGAGCAAATGAGCTAGTATCTTTCGCGCCCTGTTTTTTGTCACGGCTGATATAACCTGTACGGAAGAGAATAGAACCGTTCGCATCTTCAACAAATCCTTTTGCCTCGCTTTGCTCGCTTGCCTGAGCTGAGGAAATTATTGCCGCAGAAATGAGAACTGCTAATGTAAGTTTTTGTGCATTTAGCATATTTAAAGAACCTCATAAAAACGATAAATCCTGTGCCTTGTTATTGTTCAGGGCCTAGGATTTCAATCAATTGTATAAGTAATCTATAAAAAAGATATATTTTTGTTGATTTTATTTTATATATGCTATGCAGAAATTGATTAATGTGCTACTGCTTGTTGACTAAATTTACTATTAAGCTTTTATACTTAATGTATTGTTTAAAATAAAAAAAGTAATTTATTTTTTAGTGTATTTTTACCATTTATTTTATATTCCAAGCTCAAAAAATAGTTGATTCTTCTGTTTGTTTTTTGATGGATATGTTTACTTTTTAATCTTCTCTTGAGTTGATTTTTTCGACAATTTATTTTTAATGTTTTTTAAAATGTTACTTTATAACATTATTTTGAAGAGTAATGTGCAAAAATAGATCACTGTAGAAGACCAATAGAATTTAGTTTAAATGGTCAAACTTAGTGCAATATTCTGCGTAAATTTTGTGCATCACTTTTTTCGTTCATATGGCTACTTAAAAAAGACCTAAAATAGTTCATAAGTTTTAAAACAAGAAAAATAAAAAAATCTCATTAAAAGAAATGCCCATTTACAGACCATCAAAAGCTCAGCTTTAAGAAATTTACGTAATTTTTATATCTCTTATTTAAGCTTAGATAGAAATTTTACATGGAGTAAATGGATACTGCTGATGTCGCTCATTTATTTCCGACAAGGTGTTTACTCATGTTGATTTCTTCTCAATGGTTGAAATTATTTTTTTATAATATTGTTTTTTATAAATATATTTTCATAAATATAAAGTGGAATTTTTCTTGTAGAGATATTTTGATTTCAATATTAATGATGTCTAAAGATGGAGAAAATGGACTTGGCACAGCAATTGCTAAAGCTTAAGTAACACAATGTGTTTTATATACATAAATCGTGCATTCATTATGGGGGAGATCAGAATGATGAAATTTGCACTTAAGGCCTTAGGTCTTGGTATCTTTGCAGCAGGTTCAACCATGGCTATGGCTGAAGATGCACCATCTTTTTATGGTATCACCGCAACAGGGAGCGTCGCAGCAACTACAGACTACCGCTTCCGCGGAGTTACCCAATCATCAAATAATCCAGCGATTCAAGGTGGTTTTACTTTTTCTCATAAGTCGGGTGCTTATGTTGCGCTTTGGGGTTCAAGCGTTGACTTTAATACGCCAGGTGTTTCAACTGAAACTGATATCTCATTAGGTTATACCAATACCTTAAAACTGTCAGATAAGCTGGCACCAACCTATGACGTGGGTGTAATTCATTACGGCTATATTGGTTCTGACTCAAAATTTACTAACCCATACAATGGGGATACTGGTTTTGACTTTAACGAATTTTACGGAAAATTAACTTTTGCTGATTCTTTATTTAAAGGTGATGCACTTAGTGTGGGCGTAAGCTACTCAGATGATTATTGGGGTCACTCTGATGAGTTCTGGTACTTCAACGTCGGCTATTCAGCGCCAATTGCAGATACAGGATTTACAGGCCTTGCTTCAGTTGGTTATAACAAGCTCAAAAATAAAGACTCTTTACTTGTAGTTGCGGGTGGACCAGGTGAAGATGATAGCTATATCGATTATAAAGTCGGCGTAAACTATAACATCTTGGGTATTGTTGCTGAGCTAGATGTAGTTGGTACAGATATTAGTACTTCTGGCATGACTGATGCTCAGAAAAAACCTTACGACACAGGTTTAGTGTTTAGTTTAACTAAAACATTCTAAGTATATGCTGTAAAAAAGCGGGTTTATTGACCCGCTTTTTTATTAGTTTTCTATTTCAGAAAGTAGCTGTTTTAACTGGTTAAGTTCAATATCCGTAGCTTTAGATAGTGGCTTACGTGGTGAACCCGCAGTAACACCTTTTAGCTGTAAACCTGCTTTAATCGTTTTGGGTAAACCCCCAGTGACAATAAAGCGTAGTAGAGGAAGTTGCTGATAAAATGATTTTTTGGCCTGTTCTAATTCACCATTTTTTACATGTTCGATAAGTTGTTGAGGTTGTTGACCTAACAGATTTGGCGCTGCTGTACACCAACCACTTGCTCCAGCACATAAAGCTTCTAAAGCTAGAGGGTTGCAGCCGTTATAAAACGGAAGTTCTCCTTTTGAGAGTTCTTGAATTTTATGCATACGTTGAATATCACCGCTGCTTTCTTTTACCATCGTGATGTTTGTAATGTTATTAAACATACGCACGATTAATTCTGGAGACATATCAACACCGCTAGTTGCAGGGTTGTTATAAATCATAATCGGTAAAGTCGTTGCTTGTGCAATCGATTGATAATATTCAAAAATCTCTTGATCTGTTAGCTTCCAATAAGATACAGGAATCACCATAAGTGCATCTGCACCATAGCTTTGCGCGATCTGCGCTTTTTTGATGGCTTGATCCGTCGTGAGTTCTGAAATTCCAATAATGACAGGTACACGTTTATTAATGCTTTCAATTGAAGTTTTAGCGACTAAACACCACTCATCCCATTCAAGATAAGCACTTTCGCCAGTACTGCCTAAAGGCGCAATTGCATCGCAGCCATTTTCAATAAGCAAATCCAGCATCTGTTTTAAAACAGGAAGGTTAATGGTGTTGTCATCAGAAAAAGGAGTAACAGGGTAGCCAATAATGCCGTTTAGTTTCATGGTCGAAATCTCTTTTTAAATACAGTCAGAATGTTTTTTTAAAGCTTTACGTGCGTAGTAAGCAAAGTTCACCTTGTTGCGTTTATCGGTAGATACCCAGTCATGAGCTTCTGTAGCTAAATCGTGTGGGATCGGCTGAATTTGCCCGACCGACATGGCTAGTAATTGCAGTTGAGCTGCGCGTTCAATTAAAAGAGCCAAGTTACACGCTTCTTCAATGGTTTTTCCTGTGACCAGTTGACCATGATGAGACAACAAAACAGCACGGTTTTTACCCAAAGCAGAAGAAATCAAAATACCTTCTTCATTGCCTACAGGAACACCTGGCCAATGGCCTACAAATGAGCAATCTTCGTAGAGTGCGCAGACATCCATTTGAGAAATTATGAGCGGAATTTGAAGCATGGAAAGAGCCGCTACATGAGTCGGATGCGTATGGATAATGCAGTTCACCTCTGGGTGTTCTTTATAAATCCATGTATGAAAACGATTGGCTGGGTTTGCCATACCTTCTTGATTGATAGGTTCTAAGTCTTGATTCACCTCAAGCAAGTTTGAGGCAGTAATTTCATCAAAACCTAAACCAAAACGTTGGGTAATAAAGGATTCTTTACTTTCACTACGACAAGTAATTTGGCCTGCTAAACCAGCATCATGGCCATGATCAAATAAAATACGACAAGTGAGTGCAAGCTTTTGGCGGTCAGTTAAATCTGAGTCACTAATCCACTTTTGCATGTCTTGGTGTGCATGTTGCATAAGGTCTTGTTTGTTTACAGAAGCAGTCTTCATCTCTTCTCCAGTCCAGTTGACCAAATTAAGTAGGTGAAGGCAGAATAGAAAACAACTGGATGAATCAATACATCCAGTTTTAATAAGTTATATGGTCCAGATGGGGCAAATATGCTAAGACCTTGGCAAGTACATTTTCGTATCGATGAAAGAGAAGAAAAGACGGTTTTTCTAAAACTGACCAACTTGATTAGTCAGGAAATTTTAAGTGGCCGATTGGCTCAAGGGACTATGCTGCCGGGGTCTCGTAGCCTATCAAAAGAATTAGGAGTTAATCGGAAAACGGTACAAGCGGTTTATGAAGAATTAGAAGCACAAGGATGGCTTGTGACTCGTCCACGAAAAGGCACATTTGTGGCAGATGTTTTGCCAGAAAAACAACTCCAAATAGAGTCGATATCTGAGCGAAAAGTGAATGAGAAGCCAATTATTCAAGAAGTTGCTTTATATCCACATAACGATGGTGTACCAGATCCACGGCTCATTCCCTACGAACTATTTTCACGCGCCTATCGGCATGCACTGATTAAGATTACCCAAAACCAGTACATGGGATATGGTGACCCACGAGGTATGATTGAGTTAAGACAAGCCTTACAACAAATGTTGTCGATGGAACGTTTTATGAATGTTGCCGCAGATGAGATTTGTATTGTACGTGGTAGCCAGATGGGAATTTTTCTTGCATCTCGTGCATTACCTAATCGGCAGGGTGTTATCGTTGTTGAAGAGCTTTACTATCCATCTGCTTTTAAAGCATTCCAATCAAATGGTTTTCAGGTCGTTTCTGTCAAATTAGATGAACAAGGTATTGTCATTGAGGATTTAGAAGGTCTTTTAAAAGAACATTCGGTTGCTGCCATTTATACAACTCCGCATCATCAATATCCCACAACTGTCACCATGCCAATGAATCGCCGTCTTCAACTCTTAGAGCTTTCAAAAAAATGGGGCTTTTATATTATTGAAGATGACTATGACCATGAATTCCATTATGACAGTCGGCCTATGCCACCCTTAGCAAGTTTGCCTCATTCTGAGTTGGTTATTCATGTTGGCTCATTGTCTAAAGTTTTTGCACCAGGGATCCGTTTAGGCTACATCGTGGCATCGTCACCAATCATTCAATCGATTACTGAAGATATTTTACTGATTGATCGTCAAGGTAATAATATTACTGAACTTGCCTTAGCAGATTTAATGCAACGGGGTGAAATTAAAAGACACATCCGTAAAATGAAAAAAATATATCAACTACGTCGAGACCATGCCTTAGCTGAGTTTAGAAGAGTTTTTGCAGAGCGTGTTCATATACAACCACCCGCGGGTGGAATGGCGTTATGGGTAAAATTCCAGAAACCATTTACTCGAGATCAGCTTATAAAATTAAAAGAACTCAACATTGATACAGAGCATAAGTTTAAACAAAACGAGTCTTCTAATCGTTGTATTCGCTTGGGTTTTGCTGCCCTATCAGAGAAAGAAATTACTTCTTTAATCGAGACCTTAAATCAAGTTCTTAACCAAGGAACAGCGGACTCATAATCCGATGTTCCATTTTAAGAAAGTTCACTCTAATTGGTCTTTATACTTTTGAATCTTTGAGACAAGACTAAGCAGAAAGGGTGTGATTTGTGACTTATATTGTTCAGTTTGTAGCATTTCAACAATTTGTTCAGGCGATTTGCTAAGAAGAGAGAAGCGTAAAAATAAATCTTCAAAAAAATTGCTACTCACTGTCGACAATACTCTTCTTAAAGAAACCAGCATATCGTCACCGCGGCTAGATGCATGAACTAGAACGATAGGCTTGTCTATGATTTCAGTACGGGAAACCATCCAATCAATTGCATTTTTAAGACCACCTGGAATACAACGAATATATTCAGGACTTGAAATGATAATGCCATCTGCGTTAGAAACAGACCTGATGAATTCTTCCACTATGGCAGGTGTTTTTTCTCCCTCATCATCTGGAGAAAAGATAGGCAGATTATTAATTTGATCGAAAACTGAAAACTCAATACTGGACGGTGCGATATCTTTCATTGCTTTTAATAGCGCGGTATTTGTAGATGCTTTTCTTGCACTACCCGAGATAGCCAAAATTTTCATAGCGTCCTCTTTTTTGCCTTTTTATATAGGCTTTAACAAATTCTCTAATGAACAACTCATATACATATTAAAAAAGCGGATACACGATCCGCTGTTGTACCTTAAGAATGATTTCCTCGATAGGAGAGTGCTTCTGTGAGATGCGGACTTTGGATCATCTCGCTTTGAGCCAAATCGGCAATGGTCCGCGCTACTCGTAAAACACGGTGATAAGCACGAGCTGATAGATTTAAACGTTGCTGTGCCATTTCAATCATTCGCTGTGAAGTACTATCAAGTACTGCATATTGCTCAAGTTGTTTTGGTGAGAGCGCCTGATTTAAACAATTTTGTCTTTGCATTTGTTGTTCATAAGCAGAAATCACGCGTTGTCGAACACTGCTGGAGTCTTCAGCAGGTGTTGGATCTTGCAGTTCTTGAGCTTTTAACGGTGGCACATCAATATGTAAATCGATGCGGTCAAGTAATGGCCCCGATATACGGTTCTGATAACGTTTAATACTCTCAGGTGAACATTGGCAACGGCTGTCTTGGTTAAACGCATAACCACATGGGCAGGGGTTCATCGCAGCAATGAGTTGAAAGTTAGCCGGATAAGTAATTTGCCGAGCTGCTCGTGAAATAATGATTTCTTTTGACTCAAGCGGCTGGCGTAAAACTTCTAGCACTTTTCTATCAAACTCTGGAAGTTCATCTAAAAATAAAACGCCTAAGTGAGATAGGGTAATTTCACCTGGTTTAGGATGAGATCCGCCCCCAACCAGTGCAATTGCTGATGCCGTATGGTGGGGCGAACGAAAAGGACGTTGTCCAAACGTATGCGGTGTATTGGAAATCGAATAAATGCTCGCAACTTCAAGTGTTTCTTGATTAGAAAGAGGTGGCAAAATTGAAGGAAGACGTGAAGCGAGTAAAGTCTTACCTGTGCCCGGTGGTCCTTTAAAGAGCAGAGAATGTCCGCCTGCTGCGGCTATTTCTAATGCGCGGCGTGGGCGTAGCTGACCTTTTACATCGGCCAAATCAAATTTATAGGGCATTTGATTTGATGCCGTTGAAGGTTCAATCGAAGATAGAGATTTCGTGCCCAGAAAATGTTCACAGACTTCTTTTAAATGGCCCACCGGATAACACTCAAGGTCCGGTAAATGGTTAATATCTTGACTATTATCGAGAGGTAAAAGCATTTTATGCTTGGCCTGTTGACAGGCCATTGCCAAAGTTAAAGTACCTGACACTGGTCTTACATGCCCATCCAGCGCTAATTCACCAATTAATTCAAAATCTTCGGCACAGTTTTCAGGAAGCTGACCAGAAGCAATTAAAATGCCTACAGCAATTGGTAAATCCAGACGTGACCCATCTTTGGGCAAATCTGCTGGTGCAAGATTAATGGTCAGCCGTTTAGTTGGAAATTGAAATCCACTATTAATAATGGCTGAGCGAACTCGGTCTTTACTTTCTCTAACTGCCGCTTCTGCTAGTCCGACAATAGTAAGAGAAGGTAAGCCTTGACTTACATGGACCTCAACTTCAATTAGAGGTGCATGTAAACCCAAAAGTCCCCGTGTATAAATTTTAGAAAAAGACATCTTATTGTTCCATTATGGTGCTTCATTTTTAATCGTTGTAAAGTATAAGTGCGCTACGTTGGTGCTTATTTTTTATTCTTTAAAGTTTCTTCTAACAGACTTACTTGTTTTTGTAGCTCTTCTAAACGTTGAGTGGCCGATTGAAGTGCGGTCTTTTGACGGTCAATCTCTTGTTTGGAAACAAGATCCAACTTTTCGACTGCTTCATTTAATAAAGCACGTAAATTTTTTTCCAAATCTTTTTTAGGCTCATCAATTTGTTCCAAAATGGCCTGTAATAATGTTTCTAGCATGAGATATCCAAAGTGTTGTATTACCTTATGGTTTATAGTTTAACACTGCTTGAACGTGGGATATAGGTTTCAATTCTTTTAGTATAAATAGAACATTAAATCAGCACTCAACGATACTGAAAATTCATTTTATTTTTAATAGCTCATCTACATCTTGATCACTAAATAGGTTATAAAGAAAGTTCATGCAATAGATTCATTTCCCTCAACCTTTGAAATATTGGCATGAAAATTGAACATAAAACCTTACTGGTGAAAAGAAGCCGAAGGAAACAAACATGAAGCTTGTAACTGCAATTGTAAAACCGTTTAAATTGGATGATGTGCGTGAAGCGCTCTCTGACATTGGTGTACAAGGGATTACCGTAACTGAAGTTAAAGGTTTTGGTCGTCAAAAAGGACACACAGAACTCTACCGTGGCGCAGAGTATGTGGTTGATTTCTTACCTAAAGTAAAAATCGAAATTGCGATTAGTGATGAAATGGTTGACGCGGTAATTGAATCAATTACTCGTGTAGCAAGCACTGGAAAAATCGGCGATGGTAAGATTTTTGTGACTAACCTGGAACAAGTTATCCGTATCCGTACGGGTGAAACTGGACCAGATGCTGTCTAATTGGCACAAAGCTTGCTGAGTAGAAAATAACTCGCAAATGAGGTTGGGGGACACGAATGAAAAAAATGCTTATGGCGCTGAGTCTATCAGGCGCTCTTTTGGGTGGTACTGCCGTTTGGGCAGAAGATGCTGTAACAACGCCTACATCGGAAGTTGCGGCTACATCAACATCTCCAGCTACTGCAACCACTGCAGAAGCACCAGTTGCTGAAACTCCAGTAGCTCCAGCACCAACACCAAAACTTGATACAGGCGATACATCTTGGATTTTAGTTTCAACAGCTTTGGTTCTATTAATGACCATTCCTGGTTTGGCACTATTCTACGGCGGTATGGTACGTAAGAAAAATGTATTAAGTACTATGATGTTCAGCCTTTCCGCTGCAATTTTAGTAAGTTTGCTGTGGGTGATTGCAGGGTATTCAATCGCGTTCTCTGGCACAGGTGCATTTTTTGGTGATTTGTCTAAAGCAATGCTCAACGGGGTGGCGTTTGATGCATTGAGCGGGACAATTCCTGAAAGTCTCTTTGTTATTTTCCAAATGACTTTTGCCATTATTACAGTTGCAATCCTTAGTGGTTCTATTGCAGACCGTATGAAATATTCAGCTTTCATGGCATTCATTGCAATTTGGGTACTTGTTGTTTATGCACCAATTACTCACTGGGTTTGGGCAACAGATGGCTGGTTATTTAAAGCAGGCGCATTAGATTTTGCTGGTGGTACAGTTGTACACATCAACTCAGGTGTTGCAGGTCTCGTTGCTGCTTACATGCTTGGAAAACGTATTGGCCTTGGCCGTGAATCTATGGCTCCTCATAATCTGACTCTAACAGTTGTTGGTGCAAGCTTACTTTGGGTGGGTTGGTTCGGCTTCAACGGTGGTAGTGCATTAGGCGCGGGTGCTCGTGCAAGTATGGCAATTTTAGTGACTCAAGTTGCTGCTGCCGCTGCTGCATTCTCTTGGTTGGTTGTTGAACGTATGATCCGTGGCAAAGCATCTGTATTAGGTGGTGCTTCTGGTGCGGTAGCTGGTTTGGTTGTGATTACACCAGCAGCAGGTTTTGTCGGTGTAGGCGGTGCTTTAGTCATGGGCCTTATCGGTGGCGTAGTGTGCTTCTGGGGTATTACTGCACTTAAACGCTTACTTAAAGCCGACGATGCTTTGGATGCGTTTGGTTTACATGCAGTAGGTGGTATTGTCGGTGCGATTTTAACTGGCGTATTCTACAGTGACGAAATTATTAAAGCAGCTAACGTTACCTTAGCTCCAACATTCGCTGGCCAATTATGGGTACAAGTTGAAGGCGTATTGGCAACCATGGTTTACAGTGGTATCGCGACTTTCGTTATTCTTAAAGTGATTGATCTTGTGATTGGTATCCGTGTGAACGCTGATGATGAGCGCATGGGTCTGGATTTAAGCCAACATGGCGAACGTATTGAATAATCATCATTAATATATCTGCTGTCTTAAAAGAACAGTCTTGAGCTGTGATCAAAGCGATACTTTGATCTTGCTCAGGGCTGTTTTTTTGTCTTATAGAATGCTGGTTCTGTAAGTGTAGAAATTTTGCTACACTAGGTCAAAGTAATCGACCCTATAAATCCGCTATGCATTGTCCATTTTGCAACGCCGCAGATAGTAAAGTCATCGATTCACGTTTAGCCGCCGAAGGCTGTCAGATTCGTCGACGTCGTGAGTGTGTAAGTTGCGGTGAACGTTTTACCACTTTTGAAAGCTATGAAGTGGTAATGCCCCGTGTGATCAAATCGAATGGAAAAAATGAACCTTTCGATGAGGCCAAATTACGTCGTTCGTTAATGCATGCTTTGCAAAAACGTCCGGTCACACAAGAGCAGATCGAAACAGTTTTAAGTGATATTCAGTTGCAGATTCGCCGTTTAGGTGAACGTGACGTAAAATCTAGAACAATTGGTGAAATCGTCATGCAATCTCTATTTGCCCTTGACCATGTCGCTTATGTCCGATTTGCTTCTGTATATCAAGATTTTCAGGATGTTGAGGCGTTTCGTCGTCAAATTGAGCAAATGCAACAACGTGAACAATAACTATTTGAGATTTTTATGTCTGAGTTGAAAAAAGATCAATATTGGATGCAGCAAGCTATTGAACTTGCCAAACGAGGTCTATATTCGACTAAGCCTAATCCAAATGTTGGTTGTGTCATTGTCAAAGATGATCAGTTAATTGGTGAAGGCTTCCATCCTAAAGCGGGTCAACCACACGCAGAGGTATTTGCTTTACGTCAGGCAGCTGAACAAGCACAAGGTGCAACAGCCTATGTCACGCTTGAGCCATGTGCGCATTATGGGCGAACGCCTCCTTGTGCTGAAGCACTGGTTAAAGCACAGGTTAAAAGAGTAGTTGTGGCATGCCCTGATCCAAATCCGCTTGTTGCGGGGAAGGGTGTTCAGATTTTGAAAAATGCCGGAATTGAAGTAGATGTTGGCATTTGTGAAGATTTAGCAGAGAAATTAAATCAAGGTTTCTTAAAGGCGATGTCTACAGGCATGCCTTATGTACGCTTAAAAGTAGCTTCAAGTCTAGATGGACGTACGGCAATGGCATCTGGTGAATCGAAGTGGATTACCGGTGCAGTTGCACGTCAGGATGTCCAGCATTGGCGTGCCATTTCAGGCGCGGTAATTACAGGTATTGAAACTGTGATTGCAGATGATTCTCAGCTTAATGTGCGCTCACTCGGTCATATTGATATTGAGACAGTTGCTCAACCAAAACGGGTTGTTTTAGATCGTCAGGGGCGTTTGCCACTTAACGCTAAAATTTTAGAAAACCCTGAAACTGTGATGGTCATGGGACCATATCGCGAAGAACTTGCCGATTTAGGCGTGATACAATTAGAAATTCAGCCTTTAAAAATGCTGTTACAGACCCTACCTAAGCAACATCAAATTTATGATGTATTGGTGGAAGCCGGTGCGACATTATCTACTGCCTTTTTACAAGAAGGTTTGGTAGATGAGTTGATCAGTTATATTGCCCCAACATTTTTGGGGAAAAGTGCAAGAGCCATGTTCAATGCAGAGTTTGAATATATGGCACAACAACTTCGTTTTACACTTCTTGATGTGACACAACTTGATCAAGATATACGCTTAAGGTTAATCCCTACGCAAGAGAAAGTATGAATTCAGAGCCTTCGGTTTATCACAAACGTCGTCATGCGGCCCGTACGACAGACGAATATCTTTTCCATCAGCTTGTTCCTTACCTAGGTAACAAGCGCCGATTGCTCCATCTAATTTTAGAAGCCCTTGAAATTACAGGGACACTGAATAGCAAGAAAAAGAATCCTCCGATTTTTGCCGATTTCTTTGCCGGCAGTGGTGTCGTGTCTCGTTTAGCACGTCAAAATGGTTACCGTGTCATTGCAAATGACTGGGAACCTTATAGCCATGCTTTAAATCATGCGATTTTAGCTTGTACCGATGCACCTGCATTTAAAGAGCTAGGTGGCTATCAGAAGGCAATTGACTATTTAAATCGCTTACCTGAAGTTAAAGGTTGGGTAACGCATAACCTTTGCCCCCGTAACGATGATGTATACGATCCAACTCGTGACCGTTTATTCTTTAAACGCCGTAATGGTATGCGTATTGATGCGATTCGCCAGCAGATTGCAACATGGCAGGCACAAGGTGCAATTAATGATGTAGAGATGAGTGCTTTGCTTGCACCATTACTCTATTCCGCAAGTTTTGTGAGTAACACCAGTGGTGTATTTAAAAGCTTCCACCAAGGGTGGGGCGGACGTACACAAACTGCATTGGAACGAATTGAGTCATTGCTTTGGTTAACACCAAGCCGTTTTTGCGAGATTGGTGACCGTAAGCGTCCTGCTGCTGAAATGTGGTGTGTAGATTCACAGCATCTCGCAAATCAAATGAGTGGTTTTGAAGTCGATGTTGCCTATCTTGATCCACCGTATAACCAACATGCTTATAGCAGTAATTACCATGTTTTGAATGCATTAACTTTATGGGATCAGGTCGATTTACCATCACCAGATACTAAAGGTTATAAGAGTGGAATTGATAGAGCTTGGCGTAAAGAACGTCCGAGTCCATATAACTCTTCTAAATATGCGAAAGATGCGTATGAAAAGTTACTTTCAACCATCAATGCCCGCTATATTCTGACCAGTTATTCAACTGATGGTAATATCGAGCCTAAAGATTTGCTTATGGCTAATCTGGAGCGCGGCAAAGTGACCTTGTTAACACAAGATGTTCCGCGCTATCGAGTAAGTAAACAACGACAGTCTGAACGTGCACGCGTGCTTGAGTTTATTGTGATTACTGATACTCATGCTAAGTCAGGACCACCATTACGTCAGTTATTAGGCCAGCTTTACCACTTCGCCGAGCTAGGTGGTGTAGATACTTCAGGTAATAGTACACAGCTCGCACTTTGGTAAGCGCTGCAATTTAAGCAGTGTAAAAAGATTTGGAGATTGAGCCATGTTTACAGGCATTATTGAAAGTTTAGGAAAAGTTGAAAGCCTGCAAAGCGTAGGTGGTGATGTGCGTTTACGTATTCAGACTGATCTGGATATGTCAGATGTACATTTGGGTGACTCAATTGCGACCAATGGTATTTGTCTCACCGTGATTGAATGGGGCGATAACTGGTACGCAGCGGATGTTTCTCGTGAAAGCTTGAATCGTACGACTTTAGGTAACTGGAAAGTTGGGCAACGTGTCAATGTTGAAAAGGCAATGTTACCGACAACACGCTTTGGTGGACACATTGTGAGTGGCCATGTTGATGGTGTGGGTGAAATTACTGTAGTACGTGAAGATGCTCGCTCAATCTATTATGAAGTTACAGCACCGACAGAACTTGCTAAATATTTAGCCGAAAAAGGTTCTGTGACCGTAGATGGGATTAGCTTAACGATTAACCACTTACGTGGAAATATTTTAAGCTTAAACTTAATTCCGCATACAGCAGAGCGTACTAACATTGGAACATGGCAAGTTGGTAGTAAAGTAAACCTAGAAGTCGATGTTTTGGCGCGTTATATCGAGCGTTTATTACTTGGTGACAAGGCTGCTGAACAAAAAACAGAATCAAATATTAGTATGGCTTTTTTAGCTGAGAATGGTTTTTTAAAATAAAAAGCTAAATCGTTAAAATAAAAAAACCGGACACTTGTTCCGGTTTTTTTATTTTGAAAATTTATTGCTTGGTTAGCGTAACCGAGTTTGTGCCGACCCATGGTTTATTATGTTGGGTGCGTGTAATTGAAAATTCGCCTTTTTCTGACTCTCGTGTGAGTAAGATAGATAAAGAGTTAAAGTCATTATGACTCATATAAAGTTCTTGTGCTGAAAATGTCCATTGTTCACCCTGATTAAGCTGCTCAAGTTGCATTGAAATCTGATGCGGAATGTCCATTTTTACCCTCATTAATTTTCATAAATAACGATCCGATATTCTAATAATTATTTGAACTAAAAGAATATTGTACATGACTATTCTGTGACAATTAAATGTCATTTTTATGACAAAGGGAGTCTTAAAAACTTTACTTTTCTATTTTTTCATCAGAAAACTTAGAATTCTTTAAAATGTATTCAATTTCTTCTTGAGCTGCCGAATTTAGCTTGGCTCGGAAAGCTGTTACAGACTGTTCAATTAAGCTCTCAGCTTCAAGTTCTAAACGAATGCGTAAACTTTCAAGCTCAGATAAGATTTGATCATCGGTAATACTAAGTTTTACGCCAGCAGAATAATTGACTGCTGGTGTTTCAGGGTTTTTCTGATAACGCGCAGTTTGCTCTGCAACCTCTTGTTCTAAATGACTACGTAATGTGTGTAATGTTTCAGTCTGTTCATTAAATTTTCGAATTTCGTCTGCTTGCAACTCCGCAGCATAAGCAGCTTCTGATGCACGTTTGTCAGCAAGCGATTTTTCTAAAGCAAGTTGACGACGAATACGTGCTTGCTCGATGAGCTCTGCTTTAAGATCTGCATAGGCTTGTTCAATTTTTTGCTGTGATTCTAATTGCGCTTTTTCATCATTTAAAACCCAAAGCTGAATAGGCGTTTGAGGCTCTAGTAAGTCACAAATACGTGCCAGATCCTGTTGATAGGTATGACGGACAGCTTCAGGCGCATTTAACCATCTTTTTTTAAAATCTTGCCCGACATTTAATGCCACCATGTTTCTCCTTGATCAACAGTATTTACATTTTAGCGCGTTATAATTTAAAGGTCCGCGGTTCTATACCCAAACGGCGATACATTTTAAATTTTTCTCGACCAATTTGCTTGGCTGTTTCATTATTTTCAACAATTTCTATAATGTGGCTAAAATGATCAACTTGTTCAAGTGCATGATTGTTAAAATTAAATACTAACAGGCCTTGTTCAAGTGGTTGTTTAGCCGAAATACATACAGCAGCATCAGTCTGATCAATGCCATGCGCAATGAAACTGACAGGGTCGAAGTCCCATAATCTTTCATCAAGCATCTGCTGTAGCTGCACATCTGGGCAATACCACCAGATTTTAGGATGCTTCTGTAATATTTTTCGACATAAACGGCAAGCACTATCGACTTGCCGTTCTTCGCTGGTTTCAAACAGATAAAAACTAACTTTAGCCATTCGTATTTACACGATTCGCTAAAAATTGCATGAGTAATGGTACTGGACGACCTGTTGCACCTTTAGCTGGACCCGATAACCATGCTGTTCCTGCTACATCTAAATGAGCCCAACGATATTCACGTGTAAAGCGCTCAAGGAAACATGCAGCTGTAATCGCGCCGCCATATGGACCACCGATGTTTGCAATATCCGCAAATGGTGAATCAAGTAATTCTTGATAATCATCAATCACTGGCATACGCCACACACGGTCAAATGATTGTTCGCCAGCTTGTTGGAGCTCTGTTGCCAAAGTATCATCTGGTGAGAACAACCCACTGAGTACTTTGCCTAAAGCGACTACACACGCACCTGTTAAGGTCGCGATATCAACCACGACTGCTGGATTAAAGCGTTTAATATAGGTCAATGTGTCACACAGTACTAAACGGCCTTCAGCATCTGTATTTAAAATTTCAACAGTTTGACCGCTCATGGTGGTCACAATGTCACCTGGACGAGTTGCTTTACCAGAAGGCATATTCTCTGCTGCTGCAATCGCTCCAACGACATGAATAGGAAGTTTTGCTTCGCATAGGGCACGAATGGTACCAAGTACAGATGCTGCACCACACATATCGAATTTCATTTCATCCATGCCAAGGCCTGGTTTTAATGAAATACCACCTGTATCAAAAGTTACGCCTTTACCAACGAGAACAACCGGAGCTTGATCAATCTGTGCTTGATATTCGAGCGTTACAATACGGCCCGGACGTTCAGATCCTTTACTGACTGCAAGAAAAGCATACATGCCTAAATCAGCCATTTGTTGCTCATTTAAAACAGTTACTTTAAGTAAGTCAGGGAATTCTGCGGCTAAAGCTAGAGCCTGTTCTGCCAAATATTCTGGGAAACAAATATTCCCCGGACGGTTGCCAAGATCACGTGCATAAGACTGACCAGACTGTACTGCATGTACTAAAGCCAGTTGTTTTTCATCTAGGCTAGTTGTTGAACTAATTAAATCAACCTGTTGTAACACAAATTCATTTTTTTTCGATTTAAACTCATCATAACCATAAGCTGCTTGAGTTAAGCTTAAAGCAAATAAATAATGGTGCTCGACAGGTAACGCAGCAATATCAATTGCGATATGCTTAAATTTATTTTGTGTCGATTTGATAATCGTTTGGGCAAGTTTAGCGAGCTTGACTGCCTGAAGTTCAGCTGTTTTTCCTAAGCCAAGTAATTGGCTGTGAGGCTGATTTGAAATCTGACCAAATAAAGGCAGAGTTTCATTGAAGTTGCCTTTAAATTGGGTAGCGTTCAGAACGCTTTCTAGGTTATTGATTTGATATGTGTTGACGTTGCTTTGTAGCTGTTCTGAATCAACTAAAACCCACAAAGATTCATTAGATGTCTGTTCGGGAAAAGTTGTATAAGTTGTAAATTTCATGGCTGTCGTGATTGCCTATAGAAAGTTATGATGAATTAAAACATTGAAACACTTTCAAGCATAGCGTTGCAATGTGCGGTTTTATATTTTTAACATTCGGGTAAACTAGCAGTCGTCCCGATTAGCCTTTTGGAAGTATTACTTTGATTATTCGGCGTTATCTCGTCAAGCAAGTTGTCTCTACCTCATTGGTGGTCATTTCTTTATTGACCTTAATCATGATGGGTGGTCGTCTGATCAAATACTTTGGTGTGGCGGCGCAGGGGCGTTTAGATGCCAGTATCTTATTTAGCATCATTGGATATCGTTTACCTGAATTTCTAACACTCATTTTACCACTGGGTTTTTTCATTGGCTTAATGTTGGTGTTTGGTCGTTTATATGTTGACCATGAAATGGCAGTACTGAACGGTAGTGGGGTGAGCCGTCACCAATTGGCACGATTACTCATTCCAATGACGCTTGTTTATATGGTTTGTCAGTCTGTGCTTATGCTCTGGATGACGCCGTGGGGACTGCGTGAGTTTGAAAAATTAACCACCACCCAAGCGGTTAGGACAGGCTTCGATTTGGTTCGCCCAAGAGAATTTATCTCTTCTGGACCCTATACGATTTATGCAGGTTCATTGTCAGAAGACCGAAAGAACTTGAAGGACATTTTCTTTTATCAACGTGCGACCAAAGAAGATAAGCCAGATGTCATGATCTTGGCAAAAGAAGCGACTCGTGTAGAAGTTGCAAATGACACAGCCAATGTCGTTGATCTGGTGCAAGGCCGCCGTTATGAAATATTCCCGGGACAACCAAAATACACACAAGCAGAGTTTCAGTCTTATCGTCTACGTTTAGAAAATGATAAAGATGTTAAGTTTGAAAGTGGCGATGTAGAAGCATTATCAACGACTAAACTCTTTTCAAAAACAAATGATCCAGTCATAAGAAGTGAGTTGGGATGGCGTTTGTTTGGACCATTCACCATTATTATTGCTTTAATGCTTTCTGTGGCATTGTCTGAGGTGAGTCCACGACAAGGTCGTTATTACCGTCTTATTCCGGCGATTTTTATTTTTTCCAGTCTGATCGTATTAATGATTGCAATCAAGACTCGTATTAGTAAAGAAGAACTCGATATTTGGGCTTATCCTGCCGTGTTGGTGGTTTATGGTGTTGCAGCAGCCTTATTTTCACGTAAACAGAAGTTGGCACCAAAAATCAAGAAACAGATCAAGCGAGTGAAATTATAATGTTAGCACGTCGAATAGTTGCCAAATATGTGACGAAAACCACTGCGCTTGCAATGTTTGGCACCACAGTTGTTTTGTCGATTTTACAGATATTATTTACGTATCTGGGCGAGTTGGGTGAGCTCAAACCAGACTATAACGCATGGCAAGCTCTCATCTATGTATTATGGGGCGCTCCTCGTTATCTATATGAAATTTTGCCTATTTCTGCCTTGATTGGTGCTGTAATTGGTTTAGGGTCACTAGCAACCAGCAGTGAACTTATTGTTATGCGCTCTGCTGGTATTAGCTTGTGGCGTATTGTTGGTTGGGTGATGCGCTCAGCTTTACTGCTTATTATTTTGTCTTTTGCTTTAAGTGAATGGGTTATTCCATATACAAATGAAAAAGCAGAAAGTGTTAAAAGTCACCGCTCTGTAGCTGCTTTAGGTGAAGTAAAAGGTTATTGGTCACGTGAAGGGCAGCGATTTATCTATATCGACTATGCTAACTCTCAGGGCAATTTAAAAGATATTCAAGTGGTCGATTTTGACCAGAACTATTATTTGCAATCATTAATCAATGCTCAGCAAGGACAGTTCGTAAAAGATGGTCAATGGGCTTTGAAGAAAGCACAACAAATGGATATTTTGGCGGCAGGAAATGCCATCAAAACCGACCATGACGAACAATCGCTTTCTTTAGCATTGCAGCCTAAATATGTGCACATGGTGACTTTAGATCCTGAAGATTTATCGCCAAGCCAGCTCATCAGTTTTATGCGCTATATGGATGAATATAGTCAGGTTCCAAAGACCTATCAATTGGCTTTCTGGCAAAAAGTTGCCTCGCCATTTTCGTTGATTGCTCTGGTTCTCGTGGCATGTTCATTTATTTTTGGGCCACTACGCCAACAATCGATGGGTTTCCGTTTGGTGATCGCATTGTTTATTGGTTTGAGTTTCTATTATTTGCAGGATTTCTTGGGTTATGCCAGCTTGGTTTATGCCCCATCTCCTGCATGGTTCGTACTCGTACCTATCTTGTTAATGTTTGGTGCCGGAAGTTATCTGCTTTACCGCGCTCGCTAGTAATAATTGAAATTTATGGTTTTCATCAATCGTAGATATTGGTGAAAGCCATAGGAAAAAATAGAGTCTTGACCGAAAATTCGGTAAGATATTGTGACGAAATTGTAGACAAAAGAGAAATAGATTATGACGGATGCAACTGCTGGCAAGATCCCTCACGTTCTGGTCATTATGGATGGTGTTGGTCACCGTGAAGCGACTGAAGATAATGCCTTTCTTGCAGCAAAAACACCGAATTTAGCGGCAATGACCGCAAAGCATCCAAATAGTCTAATTTCTGGTTCTGGCGAAGATGTTGGTTTACCTGATGGACAAATGGGTAACTCTGAAGTTGGTCATATGAACCTTGGCGCAGGCCGTGTGTTATATCAAGACTTTACCCGTATTACTAAAGATATTCGTACTGGCGACTTTTTTAAACATGAAGTGTTGATTGACGCTGTTGAAAAGGCCAAAGCTGCTAATGGTGCTGTTCATATTATGGGCTTGCTCTCAGAAGGTGGCGTCCATTCACATGAAGACCATATTGTGGCGATGTGTGAGCTTGCATTAAAACGCGGTGCAAAAGTTTATTTACACGCTTTCCTTGATGGCCGTGATACCCCTCCACGTAGTGCTCAGCCATCTTTAGAAAAATTAGATGCATTATTTGCTCAATATCCGGGTCAAGGCCGTATCGCGACCATGATTGGCCGCTACTTTGCAATGGACCGCGACAACCGTTGGGATCGCGTTGAACAAGCTTATCGCTTGTTAACTGAAGGTGAGGCACTTCGTACTGCACAAACAGCAGTGGAAGGATTAGAGTTAGCTTATGCAGCCAATGAAAATGATGAGTTTGTAAAGGCGACTCGCATTGGTGATATTGCTAAAGTACAAGATGGCGATAGCGTTGTATTTATGAATTTCCGTGCTGACCGAGCTCGTGAAATTACTCGCGCATTTGTAGAAAAAGACTTTGCTGGTTTTGAGCGTAAAGTTGTTCCAAATCTTTCTAAATTTGTGATGCTTACTCGTTATCAGGCTAGCATTGATGCGCCAGTTGCATACATGCCTGAAGCTCTCAAAAATTCATTGGGTGAATATTTATCTTCTCTTGGAAAAACTCAGTTACGTATTGCCGAAACTGAAAAATATGCGCATGTAACATTCTTCTTTAGTGGTGGGCGTGAAGATGAATATCCAGGTGAGAAACGTATTTTAATTCCATCTCCAAACGTTGCGACATACGATCTTAAGCCTGAAATGAGTGCTTATGAAGTAACTGATGAATTGGTTAAAGCCATTAATTCTGGTGAATATGATTTATTGGTTGTGAACTATGCCAATGGTGATATGGTAGGCCATACAGGTATTTTTGATGCGGCAGTTAAAGCAGTTGAAGCGGTTGATACTTGTTTAGGTCGTGTCTATGAGGCAGTTATGGCGAAAAAAGGCCACATGCTCATTACTGCTGACCATGGTAACGTTGAACAGATGCAAGACTACGAGAGTGGTCAAGTTCATACTCAACATACAACGGAACTTGTACCGTTTATCTATGTTGGGCCAACACAAGCAACTATTGCAGAAGGTGGTGTGCTTGCCGATGTAGCACCAACGATTCTCAATTTAATGCAGATTCCTGTTCCTGCTGAAATGCAAGGACGTAACCTGATTACATTATCTGCATAAACCAAAGGTGATTGGATGCTGCAACACATTAAATATAAAAAACTTATTGTAAGTATGTTGCTGTGTTGCAGCCAATTTTCTTTTGCGGCACCAGTTGTAAAAGAGAAATTGTCACCTTTGCATTCTGATTCGGAAGAACCAGAACATAGTTATGCAGAGGTGCCGATCGAGTCGATTCAACAGTTTGTACAAATCTATGGAATCGTTCGAGATAACTATGTCGACGTGAAGTCTGACGATGCCTTATTTCAACAAGCCATTAAAGGGTTAGTGAGTGGGCTAGATCGTTATTCACGTTATTTGTCGGCAGAAGAATATCGTCAACTCATTCAATATACCGAAGGTGACCTTGCCTCGGTTGATTTTGCTTTAAGCCCTGAATTACATCTCCATAAATGGATAATTCGTGATCTTAAAACAGGTTCAGACTCATATAAATTAGGCTTGAGAAATGGTCAGACGATTCTCAAGATTGATAATCAAGACTTAAAAAATTTAAACCAAGATCAAGTACTTGGTCTGCTTTACGGTTCTATTGGAAGTACGCTTCAAGTACAGACAGAAGAGTTAAGTGGAAACATTAACTTAGTTCGTAATAAAAAAATAGAAACCGATATCGAACCTGTAATGCTACATAATCAGGTTTTAGTACTCAAAATTAGAGTATTCCAGCAAGATACGGCAAATGAAATTAAACGGTTAATTGAAGAAAATAGTTCACCACGTTTAAAAGCCGTTTTAATCGATTTGCGAAATAATCCAGGTGGATTGTTATCAGCAGCAGTCGAGTCAGCAGATTTATTTTTAAATAATGGAATTATTGTTTCAACTAAAAGCCGTTCGGAAGGTAATCAACAATTTCAGGCTTTGCCCGGCAATGAATTTCAGAATATAAAATTAGGTATATTAATTAATCATCGCTCCGCATCAGCAGCCGAAGTCTTTACCGCAGCGATGAAAGAACACCAGCGTGCATGGGTCATGGGTGAAAAAAGTTATGGAAAAGGCGTAGTGCAAAAACTATTTCCTTTACCAAGTGGTGCGGCACTACAAATGACAGTCTCACACTATTACACGCCAAACGGCAATATGATTGAAGGGCAAGGTATTCAGCCTAATCAGACCTATCCTTTGCCCCCAGAAATGAAAGAAGACGTCTATTTAGATCGCGTTGCAGACTTATTTCTAAAGAAAAAGTAGTTTTATACTTCTTCTCCCAATTCGGTATCTAAGCCAAACTTTTTTAGTCGATAGCGTAAAGAACGAAAAGTCATTCCTAGCTTTTTAGCTGCTAATGTTCGGTTCCAATGAGTCATGTCCAATGCGTTCAATAGAAGATCTTTTTCAATATTTTCTAAGTAGCGTTCTAAACCTTCCATTGGTAGTTTTGGTCGAGTTTGGGCAATCGCAGTTGACGTGTCATTCAATGGTTGAGTGGTGATTTGAGAGTTAACACTACTGCTTCTAAGAAGAGGTGCTAGATGTGTTAAATCAATAAACTCATCATCACTTAAGGTAATAGCTCGTTCAATCATATTTCTTAATTCACGAACATTACCCGGGAAATCTTGCTGTAATAAATAAGTTTCACCAGTTGTAGTTAATTGTTTGCTTGGAATTTCCCATTCCATACAAACTTTTTGAATAAAATGATTGGCTAATAACAAAATATCGCCACCGCGCTCACGTAGTGGTGGCAAAATAATATCCATCACATGAATACGGAAAAATAAGTCCTGACGGAATTTACCTTGTCGGACTAATAAATCTAAATCTTGGTGACTGGCGCTGATTACTCGAAAATCAACATCAATTTCCTGATCTGAACCTACAGGACGAATTTTTTTCTCTTGCACTGCCCGAAGCAATTTAACTTGCATACTTAAAGGCAATTCGGCAATTTCATCTAAGAATAAACTGCCACCATGAGCTGACAAAATAAGGCCTTGTTTGTCTTGGGTCGCTCCAGTAAAACTTCCTTTTTTATGTCCAAAAAGTTCACTTTCCATGAGCTCGGTTGGGATGGCTCCACAGTTAATCGCAATAAACGGGCCTTCGCTCCGATTACTCAAGCGGTGAATAAGATTAGCAACAACCTCTTTACCTGTACCAGATTCGCCTGTAACAAACACAGGAGCTTGAGAGCGGGCTATTTTTTTAATAGCTGTTCGTAAGTTTTGTATTGGGGGAGAACGACCAATTAATAGGTCATTTTCCAAAGTTGTTTCACCAAACTCATGCTCTGGTTTTGGCTGACTTAGCGCTTTTTTTAATAACTGATCTAAATGAATTTGGTTAATAGGTTTACTTACAAAGTCAAAAGCTCCTGCCTTTAACGCTGCAATTGCAATATCCATATTGCCGTATGCAGTTAAGACTGCAATGGGTGTGTGTGGGTAAGTTTGAGAAACGTGTTTAACCAATTCTAAACCGCTACCATCGGGTAGGTTTAAATCGGTTAAGCAAGCATCGTAATGAAACTGAGTAAAGAGTTGTTTGGCCTGTTCAACCCGATAAGCAAGATGTGTTTTAATCCCCATTCGTGCAAGAGTCATTTGCATTAAAAGGCACAAATCTTCTTCATCGTCTACAAGCAAAACCAGTGGTTGCTGTTCTGCCATTTCCCCAAAAACCTAATAAAAAAATCAATATATTATTGGGCATTCCATTCGGAAGCATGCCCCTTGTTTTTGCTCTACATAAGTGAGCTTTGCATGGTTTGCCTCACAAAAACTATGAGACAAATATAATCCTAAACCAGTTCCATTAATTTCGGTACTAAAAAATGGTTTAAATAATTGAGATATATCACGTTTTGAAACCCCTTCGCCGTAATCGATCACATCAATATAAATTTTATTTGTTTGTGAGTGAATGTTGATCAGAACATAGGGTGAATCGGGTGCATTATGTCGCAAAGCATTTCTGACAAGATTAATGAGTACCTGCCTAAGTTGTTTTTCGTCAAATAATAATTTTAAGGATGAATCAGAAATTTTAAGCTGTATAGCGTGTTTAACATCTAATAGATCTTCGTCTAATAACGTCTTTATGAAGTTGTTTAATTCAATCTGGATTGGGTAAGTTCTTTCGCTGCTGGCCAGTCCTAATGTGTCTTGAACAATACTATCGATGCGTTTTGTTTGTTTGCCAATCATACGACGTAAAGTATTTTGCTGTTCTGAATCACTATCTTTAAGTAGCTCATTTGCTTGCACAATTGCTGCAAGAGGATTGCGGATTTCATGTGCAATACTTGCTGAGAGTTGCCCTAAAGCGGCAAGTTTGAGTTGTTGAGCTTGCTGATTAATTTGCTGTGCATCTTGTAAGATGAGTAGCGTCAATGCTTGTTGCGGCACCACAAGATGTTGCACTTTAATGTTAATAGAATATGCCGATAGCCGAGACTCAAAAATAAAACGATCACCTTCTTGTAGGTTATCAAACTTAAGAATTTCAAATAAATCGGGGTGCCATTTCGCTAAAGGGTATTTTTCACTAGCAAATTGAGGAGGAATCCCTAACAGAGAGCAGGCAGCTGGATTACTTAAAACAATGTCGTAGTTTTCATCTAGAACCAAATAGCCTTCTTCAATTTGTTCCAAAATATAGCGGTTAATATTTTGCAGTTGATAGAGTTCTATAGATTGGTGGAAAGTCAGTGCTTCAAGTAGTTTAAAGCGCTGTACCGCAATTTGCCCGATGCCGTGCACCACAAAAAATAAGAAGGCTAATAAAGCACTATTACCAATCGTGTTGAGATTATTGTAGTCAAACAAACTACCGACAAAACGTTGGTAAATAACGGCAATGACAGCAAGTAATGTAATGAGTAAAGACATTCTTGCGCTGAGTAAAATTGCCGAGGTAAATATAGCAATAACATACAGTAAGCTGAGTTGTAAATTTGGTTCGCCTACAGAAAATGTAAGTAAACTCAGACAGATAACATCAACTACAAAAAATAAAATAAGCTGCTTAGTTGCCTGAGTTGAAACAAACTTAAAACACAAAAGCTGAAGAAGGCTTAATATGGAATAGCCGAGCAGGGTATAAGAATATAAAGCGGGTTGTTGTAGACTATTGTCGATTTGAGCATCGGTTAAAACCAAAATAATATTGAGGCTAACCGCAATAATAAGACGATATAAACCATACCACGTGCCCAAACGAAAAATCGTATGGGACAACGATGAGTTTAAGGGAAATTGCATATAAGTTTAATTATGGCTTGATCAAACCATAACGGATTGCAAGATGAGTGAGTTTAACGTCGCTATCGATAGCTAGTTTTTCAAAAATACGGTAGCGGTAAGTATTAACCGTTTTTACACTTACAAAAAGTTTGTCTGCAATTTCCTGAGCGCTAATACAATTTACAACCATCATTGCAACTTGCATTTCTCGTTCGGATAAAGCGTCAAAAGGCGATTGCTGCGTGTCAGATAGATAGGAACTCGCCAACTGCTCAGCAATATCGGCACTGAAATATTTGCCGCCTTGCATGACTTTGTTGATTGCCCGAACCATTTCTGTAATTGGAGCACCTTTAGTGATATAGCCTTTAGCTCCTGCTTTAAGCAGAAGAGAAGGGTACGGTTCTTCTGATAAACCACTTACAGCAATAACTTTTGTGTCTGGTGCGGTTTGTAGTAAACGACGTGTCGTTTCTACGCCCCCGATGCCTGGCATGTTGACATCAAGCAACACAACTTGAGGATGTTTCTGACGAACAATAGCAATTGCTTCTTCACCCGATTCGGCTTGTCCAATGACCTCTACATCGGCATGATCTTCTAACATACGGCAAATGCCTGTACGTACAAGTTCATGGTCATCCACAACTAAAACTGTAATCAAGAAGACCTCCTTTCTTTCAAAAAACAAGTTTTTTGTTACATAAAGCAAAATTAGCTTGCAATGGAATGACAAAATTAGCAATCCTATTCTTATATAGTGAGCGAATAGTTGTGCACAATTGTGTCGGTAAAAGCGTTATACCTTATACCTCAAATGTAAGGCATAATTATAGTAAGCGCAAATGTGTATCACCCTGAGTCGAGTATTGTGCCGTGAAAAATTCTAAAAAGTCTTTAATACATGTGCTAAGCATGTCTATTTTGCTTAGTTTGAGTTCAACAAGCTTTGCAGAACTCGTCAATAACCCGTCCTCAGGGAGTACTGGGACTGCAAATTTAAATTGGTCTTCAGCTGACGTTAGTCAACTGTTGAATGATGAAGATGATGAGCCGACTATTCAAGGATCAACATCTGTAACTACAACTTTACGTGGTAGTAATGCACCTAAAGTTATAGCATCTGCTCCTAAGCTTGCTCCAATTCGTGATACGAGTGGTTACAATGCTCAGCCGAGCGTAAGTGCTCGAGCTGCGTTAGTGATGGATGCGCAAACGGGTGAAGTGCTGTTTAGTAAAAATACCAATGCTTCTGTGCCAATTGCGTCTATTACCAAGTTAATGACAGCAGTGGTAACAGCAGATGCTCGTTTAAACATGTCAGAAGAAATTATGCTTGAGCAAATCGATTTTGCTGGGGCAAACGGTAAAAATTCAAGTTCAACACTTCGTGTTGGCGATAAAATGAACCGTGCAGAAGTATTGTTGTTTGCTTTGATGAAGTCTGAAAATCCCGCAGCGGCAGCTTTAGCGCGTACTTATCCGGGCGGACGTTCTGCATTCGTAGCGGCAATGAACGCTAAAGCACGTGCTTTAGGTATGAATGCAACGCATTATTATGAGTCAACTGGTTTAGATCCACGCAATGTATCTTCTGCGCGTGACTTAGGAATTTTAGCGAGTACAGCTTCTCAATATGGTTTGATTCGTCAATTCTCAACTACACCGACCTATGACTTTAACTTGGGTTATCGTGTGTTGAAATCTAACAATACCAACGCTTTAGTGCGTAATGGTGGTTGGAATATTAACTTGTCTAAAACAGGTTATATCAATGAAGCAGGTCGCTGTGTTGTCATGCATACGACTGTAAACTCGCGTCCAGCAGTGATTGTATTACTTGGCGAGCCAAGTACGCAGGCACGTAATAACGATGCAACTAACCTATTGGGTTGGTTAAGTAATTTACCAAAACGTATTTAATTTAAATATTCTAAAAACGCTTCTTTCAAGAAGCGTTTTTTTATGGCTATAAAAAAGACATAAAAAAACGGCTGTATTGAACAGCCGTTTTTTGAAAACTCAGATTTTACATATTAGATAAAATCGAATCTTTTACTTGGCTCATTGTCGCATCAATTGACAACATCACTGCATCAGCACATTGTTTGATTGCAGTATCAGGATCTTTCAAGCCATTACCAGTTACTGTACATACAATGACAGAACCTTCAGCAATCTTACCTGCTTTAATGTCACGAATCGCACCGCCGATAGAAGCAGCAGATGCTGGCTCAACAAATACACCTTCATACATAGAAAGTAAGCGTTGAGCTTCTAAAATTTCGCTGTCTTGAAGTTCATCGAACCAGCCTTTAGAGTCACGTACTACAGCTTTTGCATGGTTCCAGCTTTGTGGATTACCAATACGAATTGCAGTTGCAACTGTTTCAGGGCTTTCAACTGGAGCACCACGTAAGAATGGAGCTGCGCCAGAAGCTTGGTAACCAACCATTGTTGGTAAACCTTCAGGTTTTGGGCCAGTGAATTGATCAGTAGCTGCATCATAAATCACTTGTTCAAACTGATCTGCAGGTTGGTTAGCTACAGCTTCGGTATAACCCATCCAGTGAGCTGTGATGTTACCTGCGTTACCAACAGGTAAGCAGTGGTAATCAGGTGCGCGGCCTAAAGCTTCAACGATTTCATAAGCAATGGTTTTTTGACCTTGTAAACGGTAAGGGTTGATTGAGTTTACAATCGTTACAGGCGCTTGATCAGCAACTTCTTTTACAAGACGCATACCATCATCGAAGTTACCACGAATTTGCATAGTGATTGCACCATACATCATCGCTTGCGCCATTTTACCCATTGCAATTTTGCCTTCTGGAATCAAAACAAATGCTTTGATACCTGCACGTGCAGCATAAGCAGCAGCAGCAGCAGAAGTGTTACCAGTAGATGCACAGATAATCGCTTTAGAGCCTTCTTCAACCGCTTTGGTTACAGCCATGGTCATACCACGGTCTTTAAATGAACCAGTTGGGTTTAAACCCTCATATTTCACATAAATTTCAACATCTTTGCCAATAATACGTGGAATATTCTCAAGTTTAATGAGTGGGGTGTTGCCTTCACCCAAAGAGATAGCACGAGTAGTTGCCGAAACTGGCAAACGGTCACGATAACGATCTACAAGACCAGTATAACGATTGGCATTAGACATGATGGTGTTCCAATTAGAGGTGAAGCGGGAGAGGGAATCTTTCCCTCAACCTGATTAACTATCGAGCGATTCTAAACGAATTCTTACGATTTCGCCACGAATAGCAGGTAATGCTTGGATTTGTGCAAGAGCCTCATCCATTTTAGATTCAACGATTGGATCGGTCAGAATCACGATTGGAATAAGGTCTTTTAAACGGGATTGTTGCATGATGGCATCAATACTAATTCCAGCGCGGCTTAAGATGGTAGTAACATCTGCAAGTACGCCAGTTTGATCTTCTGCATTTAAGCGGATGTAATAACCGGTAGTCATTTCTTCACGGCTTAAAATTGGCACATTTGTTAATGCTTCAAAAGCCAACTGAGGAATTGTTCCTGCACCGTCTTCGGTATAAGAGATGTCACGAACAATATCAATTACATCGGCAACAACAGCAGAAGCTGTTGGACCAGCACCAGCACCAGCACCGTAATAAAGTGTAGGGCCTACAGCATGCGCTTGAACTAAAACAGCATTTTTAACGCCGTTTACATTCGCAATAAGCTGTTCATCTGGAATGAGCGTTGGGTGAACACGTAGTTCAATACCCTTTTCAGCGCGACGTGCAATTCCTAGGTGTTTAATGCGGAAACCAAGTTCTTCTGCATATTTCACATCTTGTGCAGTGATTTTACTGATACCTTCGGTATAGACCTTATCAAACTGAAGAGGAATACCAAACGCACAAGACGCTAAAATTGTAAGCTTGTGCGCAGCATCAATACCTTCAACGTCAAAAGTTGGATCTGCTTCTGCATAACCAAGTTCTTGAGCTTCTTTTAATACATCATCAAATGCACGACCTTTTTCACGCATTTCAGTCAGAATAAAGTTGCCTGTACCATTAATGATGCCTGCCAACCATTCAATATGGTTTGCAGCAAGACCTTCACGGATCACTTTAATAATTGGAATACCGCCAGCAACTGCTGCTTCATAAGCAATTTGTACAGCATTATCTTCAGCTGCTTTAAATAGTTCATTGCCATGTTCAGCGAGCAAAGCTTTATTTGCAGTCACGACTTGTTTGCCGTGTTTGATTGCTTCCATGATAACTTCGTAAGCAGGATGAATACCACCCATTACTTCTACAACCACATCAACGTCTGGTTGACGAACGATATCAAGTAAATCTGCGCTTTGTTTAATCCCTTCCAATTCTAGATCTGGACGAGGACGACGTGTTCCAACGTGGGTAATTTGAATTTCTCGACCGGTGCGACGTTTAATTTCAGCGGCATTTTCTTGTAGTAGTTTAAGGGCTCCTCCACCTACGGTTCCTAGACCGAGTATTGCCAGGCGAACTGGTTTCACGTCACACTCCATTCATCATTTAATCATTTAGTTGAAGCTAGATCATAGCTAAAAAAAACGCCAGACTCTAGCGCTTTTAGTACCTGTTCAATGAATTAGAGTGCGATGTTTGGAAAAGAAGAGTAGATCAGTCTTTAAACACAGATAGTTAAAGCATTATTTGTTGAAAAAACAAAGCGCTGCAATGAGAGCAGCGCTTTTTGTAAGAGATGGATGATTAATCATTCATCAACTTTAAGTGGATTATTTATTCAGACGTTTAATTAATTCATCAGGTGTTAGATATCCACCTAAGTACTCGCCATCAACACTATAAATAGCAGGTGTACCATTTACACCCATGTTTAAGCCAAGTTGATATTGTTCACGAACAGGGTTTTTACATTGAGCAGGCGGAATATTGACACCTTGTACTGCTTGGCTAAAGGCAGCTTTACGATCTGCACTACACCATACAGCTTCCATGGTCGGCATAAATTGCTCACCACGTGGCCAAGCGATATAGCGTACTTCAATACCCTTTTCATTAATTTCAGGAATGTGTTCATGTAGTTTATGGCAATAAGGACAACTTGCATCGGTAAACACATAAATCACGTGTTTAGCCTTACCTTTTGCAGGGTAGACAATGAGATCTTCATTTTTTAAAGCAGCAAGATGCTTTTTATTTTCCGAAGCTTGAAGATTATCTCCAATATTATGAAGCTCTTTGCCTCCTAATCGGATTACATCACCCTGAATTAAATATTTTCCATCACTGGTTGTATAAATTGATGTCATCCCTTCGAGATTTACCCAATACAAATTAGGAACTTCTGTCGGCTTGATATCTAAAATTTTGGCGTTGATATTTGCATTCTTAAATTGTTTCTGCAAAGTTTCGATCAAACGTTGCTTATCATTACGTTCGATAATGGTTGAAGCTTCCCCAGTAGCAGGTGCAGTCGCTGTGAGCGCATCTTCTTTTTGTGGTTTGTTTTCTTTAGAACAAGCACTGAACAAAAGGCTAGATGCCAGAGCGCAGGCAAGAAAAATTTGAGAGCGGGTAAAAGACATAGATAACCCTTATTTCATCAGTATTTATAGTCAGAAGCTGCTAAGCATAACAAAAAATCTAATGTGTATTGTTAAAACTTTCTTAACCTTTGTGAACGAAATCAAACGATTGATATGAAATGCTTGCTTGGGGCTTTAAAGCTTTATCATCCTCTAGGGTGATGTTTTTCATGTAATTGTTGCATTCGCACTTGTGCAACATGCGTATAGATTTGTGTAGTAGATAAATCGCTATGACCCAGTAACATTTGTACTACGCGTAAATCAGCGCCGTGATTAAGTAAGTGTGTCGCAAAGGCGTGACGTAAGGTGTGAGGTGAAAGTTCAGCTTGAATATTGGCTTGAAGCGCGTAGCGTTTAATAGCATACCAAAAGTTCTGACGGCTCATAATTCCGCCATGTTGAGTCAAAAAAAGATAGTCAGTCGAGCTTTTGTAGAGCTGAGGCCGAGCATTACTCAAATAGCGTTCTACCCATTCACAGGCGAATTGTCCTAACGGAACTAAACGTTCTTTATTGCCTTTACCTGTAACACGTAAATAGCCTTGTTTTAAATTAATAAGCTCTAATCGCAAGTTAAGTAGTTCTGAAACACGTAAACCGCAGGCGTAAAGTACTTCAAACATTGCCCGATCACGTAAGCCAAGTGCCGTATTGATATCAGGTGCTTGAATCAGTGCTTCAACATCCTCTTCAGATAGATCTTTAGGTAAGGCTCGTCCAATTTTTGGAGAATGGTGGGTTGCTACAGGATTATCACTTCGTAATTTCTGTTCACGTAAAAATTTGTAAAACTGGCGTAGAGCAGATAAGCAGCGGGCAATCGAGCGGGGGCTTTTCCCAACTTTGGTCAACTCAATCAAAACATCAGCAATATCATCACTTGTCCACTGTGGAAGAGCTGTTTTTTTATGAAGTTCACTGCATTGAATAAGGTCTGATAAATAAGCATTTCGTGTATGAGGACTTACTGTCTGTGCAACTAAATAGTCGCGAAAACCTTGTAAAAAGCTTAAATGTTCAGGAATTTGAACTGGGCTTGGAATACGCGGTTTTTTATTCAACATACACTAGATCCTCTAAACCTCTGTACTGTAAAAGAAACTTTAAGGTTTGTCGATTAAACTGAATAAGAAGTGAAATTTAACCTTATTTGGTAATTATTCTCATTTATATGTATACTAGAAAAAAAGGTTTAGGATCGGATGCGGTGCGTTTATCAGCTTTAAAAGTGAAGCAAGCGGCGACCATCACCAAAGTGAATCGGATAGAAGTAGAGTCCGAGCAGCAAGATTTGGTCGCAATTCGTTTGGAAAGTCTGGGCTTTGTACCAGGCACACGAGTGGAAGTGATTACCAAAGGTATTTTTGGTGGTGATCCGATCTTGATCCAAATTGGCTTTACTCGTTTCGCTTTACGTAAAGCAGAAGCGGAAAAAATTGAAATTCTAGTAGAAGAAGGAGTACCCGCATGAGTGATGCGTTACGTATTGCCCTTGTGGGAAACCCTAACTGCGGTAAAACCTCTCTTTTCAACCATTTAACTGGAACTCGACAAAAAGTTGCAAACTATGCGGGCGTAACTGTTGAGCGTAAAGTAGGTCATTTTCAGTTACCGTCAGGTCGAGCAGTACGTGTACTCGATTTACCGGGTACCTATAGTCTAAATGCAACCAGTCCTGATGAAGTTATTACTCGTGACGTTTGTTTGGGTAAGATTGCAGAAGAAGGGCAGCAAGATGCATTTTTGTGTGTGGTTGATGCCACTAACTTAAAATTGCATTTAGGACTAGTGCTCGAAATGATCGAGCTTGGCCGTCCGATTTTAATTGTATTGAATATGATGGATGAAGCGCGACGTCGCGGCATTCAAATCAATACTCAAAAGTTGTCTCAACGTTTGGGCGTACCCGTTGTTGAAACAGTTGCTGTCCGTAATGCGGGTATTGAAAATCTATTACATGCTCTTGATCAAGAAAAATACAGTGTGCCACAGACAGAACTGAGTGGTTTAACTGGAACTCATCATCAAAAAATCGATATGATTTTTAAAGATGTTGTTCAATATGTCGATCAGGGAGATAAGCGTACTGATTTTCTAGATCGAATTTTCTTACACCCAGTTCTAGGCCTGCTTAGCCTTGCACTCATGATGTTTATTGTGTTTCAGGCAGTTTTTGCTTGGGCAGCTCCGTTCATGGATGGCATTGAAGGCTTCTTTGGCTGGTTAGGTGAAGTCGTGGGAACTGTGATTACACAGCCTCTAATGCATAGTTTGGTTGTTGACGGAATTATTGCAGGTGCAGGTAGCGTAGTTGTGTTCTTGCCACAAATTCTTATCTTGTTCTTCTTCATTTTAGTATTGGAAGAATCTGGCTATTTACCGCGTGCAGCATTTTTGCTTGATAAATTAATGTTTCAAGCTGGTTTAAGCGGCCGTGCCTTCATTCCTTTACTTTCAAGCTTTGCTTGTGCAGTACCGGGAATCATGGCAACGCGTAGTATTAGTGACCCTCGTGATCGCTTTACAACCATTATGGTTGCGCCGTTAATGACGTGTTCGGCACGTTTACCTGTATATGCCTTGCTGATTGCTGCATTTATTCCAGAGAAAATGGTCTGGGGGCTTTTCAACTTACAAGGTCTGGTGTTATTTGGTCTGTATATGGCTGGTATTGTGAGCGCTCTTTGTGTTTCATTTTTAATGAAATTTTTGCAAAAAGATAAGTCACAGCATGCTTTATTGCTAGAGCTGCCAAGTTATCGTTTCCCTGATTTAAAAAGTGTGGGAATCGGTTTGCTCGACCGTGCAAAAATCTTCTTGAAACGCGTCGGCGGAATCATTTTTGCGCTCTCTATTTTGCTCTGGTTTTTGTGTACTTTCCCACAACCACCAGAAGGGGCGACATTACCTGCTATAGATTATAGTTTTGCCGGTATGCTCGGACACCTTATTCAACCTTTATTTGCTCCAATTGGATTTAACTGGCAAATCTGTATTGCTTTAATTCCAGCAATGGCAGCGCGTGAAGTTGTGGTTGCAGCATTAGGTACGGTTTATGCCTTGTCTGCAACGAGTGACGATGCTGTAGCTCAAGGTTTGTCACATCTGATTAGTGCAGATGGTACTGGTTGGTCTTTGGCAACAGGCTTATCGCTTTTAGTGTGGTTTATTTATGCCCCACATTGTTTGGCTACGTTGGCAACAGTACGACGTGAAACAGGTTCATGGAAACATGTTGCTGCCATGACTGCATATCTGTTCGGTTTGGCTTATTTGGCATCGTTTGTTACCTATCAAATTGCTTCCCACTATTGGGGTTAAAGCAAGAAAGGAGGTTGTATATGATTCAATATCTGATTATTGCGGTTTTAGTGAGTTGGAGTGCAGTTGTTGTTTTTAAGAAAGTATTTCCAAAAACAGCAAATTCAGTCTTTTCTTCACTCTCTGTATTTTGTGAAAAGCAGGGTTGGACAACCTTGGCAAAATGGCTTAAACCAAAAATGACCTTTGGTTGTGCTGGTGGTTGTGGTTGTTCAAGCGAAGATAAACCTACCAATACAGTTCAAGAAATCAAGCCGATTAAATGGCAATAAATTTAGTATTTCCTGTTTCGTTTAAAAAGCCATCATATTGATGGCTTTTTTACGCACTGACACAAAAAAAGATGAATAAAGTTCAAACTGAAAAAGCATTCAAAACAGCAAAGTGCTAACATTTTTGCCATTCTGTCGATTGATAAATTGTGGGGCAAAAATGTTAATACAACGTGGTGGATTAAAAGTTGTCGCAGGCTTAGGAATATCAGGCGTTTCTGCTGTTAATTTCCTGTATGAACAAGGCTACCAAGTTGCAGTAACGGACTCTCGTCCAACCCCTCCTGGTTATGACCAGATTCCAGCCGGCGTTAAAACCAGTTTTGGTCAACTTGACCAGGAATTATTATTACAAGCAGAAGAAATTATTTTAAGCCCAGGCCTAGCACCACAATTACCAGAAATTCAGGCAGCTATTGCTCAAGGGATTTCAGTGGTAGGCGACATTCAACTATTACGCCGTGCGACCGAAGTGCCTATTGTGGCTATTACAGGTTCTAATGCCAAAAGTACAGTAACGACTCTAATTGGTTTAATGGCTAAAGATGCGGGTAAAAAAGTTGCTGTGGGTGGAAACCTAGGACGCCCAGCCCTAGATTTACTAAAAGATCAACCAGAGTTGCTTGTACTTGAGCTATCAAGTTTTCAGTTGGAAACCACCTCACATTTAAATGCTGAGGTTGCTGTGGTCCTTAACATGAGTGAAGATCACCTAGATCGTCATGGCGATATGTGGGGTTATCACCAAGCAAAACACCGTATTTTCCAAGGCGTTAAAAAAGTAATATTTAACCGTGATGATGCTTTAAGTCGCCCTCTTGTTCCAGATACAACACCAATGCAGAGCTTTGGTCTAAATGCACCAGACTTAAACCAGTATGGTGTTTTAAGAGATGGTGATGGCACGCTTTGGCTTGCACGTGGTTTGCAGCGTTTAATTAAAAGCTCAGATTTGTATATTCAAGGCATGCACAACGTAGCCAATGCTTTAGCTTGTTTGGCATTAGGTGAAGCAATTGGTTTGCCTATGGAATCTATGCTTGAAACGTTAAAACAATTTAAAGGATTAGAGCACCGCTGTGAATATGTGAGAACGGTACATGATGTGCGTTACTACAATGACTCTAAAGGAACCAACGTTGGTGCTACACTTGCAGCAATTGACGGTTTAGGTGCTGCAATTGAGGTTAAAAAAGGTAAGGTTGCCTTGATTTTAGGTGGGCAGGGTAAAGGTCAGGATTTTGCTCCATTACGTTCTTCTATCGAAAAATATGCCAAAGTTGTGGTATTGATTGGTGAGGATGCACCTGTCATCGAGCAGGCTATTCAAGGCGCAACCAAAATTTTGCATTCAGCAACGCTTAAAGAAGCTGTAGAGCTGTGTCAACGTGAAACACAAGCTGAAGATGTGGTGTTGTTATCACCAGCCTGTGCAAGTTTTGATATGTTTAAAAGTTATAATGACCGTGGTCAGCAGTTTGTTGCCTGCGTCAATTCGTTGGTTTAAAGAAAACATGATTAGGAATGTAGTATGGCAGGCTTAGCTCAGACCACAATCCAGAAAATCAATCATTGGTATGAACGGATATTGCCTAAATGGCCAGCGGAAGTGACGCCACGTAATGTCCTGATTTTCTGTGTCGTTGCATTGTTGTGTATCGGTTCAGTGATGGTGGCGTCTGCTTCGATGCCCTATGCTGAATATATGCATGAAAACCCGTTTCACTATGTGATTCGTCATGGTATTTCGATTGTCGCTGCGGCTGTGGTGGCATATTTGACCTATCGGATATCACTCAATACGTGGTTTAAAAATACTTTCCCGCTGTGGCTGTTGACCATGGTTCTGCTGCTTGCTGCTTTGGTGGTGGGTTCAGAAGTGAACGGTTCTACACGTTGGATTAAGATCGGTGGCTTTACCTTACAGCCAACCGAGGTTGCCAAAGTCATGATGGCAATCTTTACCGCAGACTACGTTGTGCGCCGTGCCAAAGAAGTTCGTACTCATTGGAAAGGCTTATTACGTTTAAGTGGGGTCATGGCAATTACGGTTGGTTTGATTATTGCCGAGCCCGATTTGGGTGCTACGATCGTAATTGTATTGATGATGGTTGGGGTATTCTTTTTAGCTGGTGCACCGCCAACACAGTTCTTAATTATGTTAGGTGCGATTGTAACCGGTATCGTATTTTTGATCTTATTTGAGCCCTATCGTTTCCAACGTTTGATTTCGTTTACTGACCCATGGGCAGATCCATTAGGGGTGGGGTATCAGTTATCAAATGCATTAATGGCCTTTGGCCGTGGTGAATGGTTTGGTACAGGCTTAGGACATAGTGTCCAAAAGCTATCTTATTTACCTGAAGCGCATACTGACTTTATGTTGGCCGTGTTAGGTGAAGAGTTTGGTTTCTTTGGTATTTCTATTGTCATTGGTTTGTCTTTCTTGATGTTGGCATGCTGTATCAAAATTGGTCATCGTGCATTGAAACATCATTACCTTCGCGCAGGTTATTTGGCTTATGGCATTAGTATTATTTTCTTGCTCCAGATCTTGGTAAATGCGGGCATGAATATGGGTTTGATGCCAACTAAAGGTTTGACGCTGCCATTTATTAGTTATGGTGGTACATCTTTAATGATGTGTGCTGCGATGATTAGCTTGATCTTAAAGATTGATGCTTCAACCCAAGAAGTAAACCCAGAAAGGGAAGAATCAAACTTCTAGTTGAACATTTAGGCATGAGAAAACCCGATTTGATATCGGGTTTTTTTATTTATAGGTATGTTCCGCTGAGCTCTTGTCCATGTGGAATTAAATCTATATTCCACTGTGCTACAGCCTGCTTTAGCATAACTTTAGGCTGGTCTAAATCAACATGAGGCTGTCCCAATGCTTGTATGGCTTGTTGCAGCAATTGAGGCGCTTTAGATAAATCGAGTGCTTGAGCAAGGTTTTGCTTAGAGAGTTTTTGCCCTTGATCATTCATGGCGAGAGGAAGGTGCATATAGCTCAGTTTAGGGTATCCTAAGAGCTCGCCAAGCCAGATCTGACGTTCGGTGTTATCTAATAGGTCTGAGCCTCGAACGACATGGGTGATGCCTTGCAGATAATCATCCACGACGACAGCAAGTTGATAGTTAATAATCCCATCACGGCGTTTAAGAACAAAGTCTCCAAGGTCATGTTGTAGATTAGAACAATGATGCCCTTGCAGTCGGTCATCAAAACAGATTTGTTGATCTTTAACTTTTACCCGAATTGCTTGGTCTTTAAAATCAAGATTAAGATTGCGGCATGTTCCCGCATAGATGGCATTTGAACCCAGCATTTTGCGTGTACATTGACAAGCATAGATTAGACCCTCTTTTTTAAGTTGATCTAGTACGCTTTCATAAATGTCTAAACGGTTTTTTTGAAAAATGATTTCTGCATCGGGTTCGAACTGGAAGGCTTCCAGTGAGGTGAGTATATGCTCTTCACTGCCCGGATAAATGCGAGGGATATCTGTGTCTTCGACACGAACCAGCCATTTGCCTTGGTGAGCTTTAGCATCACAATAACTAGCGACGGCGGTAATGAGTGATCCAAAATGCAAAGGACCGGTTGGCGAGGGCGCAAACCGGCCTGAGTATGAAAAGCTAAGCTTCTCTTGAGTAGCTACAGCGGTCATATTAACCGTTATTTTGCTTCTCTTTAATTTCTGCCAAAGTTTTGCAGTCAATACATAACGTTGCAGTTGGACGTGCTTCTAAACGACGTAAACCGATTTCGATACCACATGTTTCACAGAAACCGTAGTCTTCGTTTTTAATTGCTTCCATAGATTGTTCGATTTTACGAATTAACTTACGTTCACGGTCACGTGTACGCAATTCAATTGCAAACTCTTCTTCTTGGGTGGCACGGTCATTTACATCTGGCAATGCAGTTGATTCGTCTTGCATCGTATTCAACGTACGATCAACTTCAGACATTAATTCAGCTTTCCATGCTTGCAGAATTTGTCGGAAATGCTCGAGCTGTCCTTCAGACATGTACTCTTCATTTTTCTTAGGTTGATAAGGTGCAATACCAAATAAACTTGCAGTTGTGCCTATGTCAGAAGTTTTAGGTTTCACTTTACGTGCACGTTTTGCAGAAGCTTTGTCACCTTCCACTACAACTTCTGTATGTTCATCCAAAACTTGGTTGTGGTTGTCATTCGCCATAATAGGGCATTCCTCATCATACACGTATTATCTATACGCAAAAAATATGGTGATATGCAAGTGTTTTTATAGAAAACCATCGATGGGATTTTCCCATCGGGTCGTCATCATATAGATTTTTCCTGCAAGATGATAGTCATTCCGCCTCGTAAATAATTTCAAAACATGTTTACCCTAGTCATAATTGCATATAAGCATATATAAAATAGAGCTAATAGCCTGAAATATTGGTATTTATAAGACCCTGAAAATTTTCAAGACGGAAGACTTCTGTTTCAAAACTACCATCGTTTTTTAGACGAATGTAACGGTAGCCGGGAGCATTTTGGTCTAGGGCAAACTCATTACTAAACGGTTTAAACTGAACGCTTGTTGAGGGGGTCGAGAAAAATTCGATCCCTTGCCAAGTGTTTAGTGAGTCTTGGTGAACGTGCCCGCAGAGTAAAGCTTTTACATTTTTAAATGGACCTAATGTGGTAAGCAAAGCATTAGAGTTTTGTAACTTGTGATGATCAATCCATTTGGACTTCATGGCAAAAGGATGGTGATGACAAGCCAATAAAACAGGGTGATCTGAAAATTCTTCGAGTAATGCCGCTAAATTTTGTAGTTGTTCTGGCGACAGGTGCCCATTGATCTGACCTTTTACTGCACTATTTAATAAAATAATGCGCCAGTTTCCTAAACAAATGACCACAGGTTCCTGATGATTTTCTTTATGTAATGGAAAATGATCAACGTTATCATGATTGCCCAGTGTCTGAAAAAATGGCAGACCTAAGGTTTGCATATATTGAATATAACGTTTGTAAGTAATAGGCGTTGGTGCTTGAGCCAAATCTCCAGTGTGGATAATGGCATCAGTTTCAGGATGTTTTTTTAGGATCTGTTGAATAATGGCATGAAAACTTTCTTCAGGATTCATCCCCACAAATTCTAAATGCGGATACTCCAATAGGTGGGTATCGGTAATTTGTATAATGACATGGTCTTTTTGTGAAAGTGTTGAGACTTGAAAAGTCACCGTCCTACCTCTTCGGGTTTATTATCGTTTTGCTGTGTTGGGCCAGCCATTGTAATGCCATAATGACAGGAGCATTTCTTAAACGTCCGCTGTCGAGTAGAGTCTGGATTTCACTATAATTAAATAAGTGCAGTTGAATATTTTCCCCCTCATCATCTACGCCAAAAACACCCCCTTCAGCGGGTAATTCAGTTTCGGCAACATAGAGATGAAATAACTCTGAGCAAGCACCAGCAGATGGATAAAAGCTAAATAGATGCTCTAAATTTTGAACTTCGCAACCTGATTCTTCAAGGCTCTCTCGTCGAATACAACTTTCTGGTGATTCATCACCATCTAACACGCCTGCAATTATTTCCAGCTGCCACGGTGATTGAGGATCATCTAAAGCCCCAACACGGAACTGTTCAATCAGTGCAAACTGTTGTTTTTGATCGTTGTAGAGTAGTACACCAGCTGCTTCAGGCCGATGAACGAGTTCACGCTGCAATACATGAGTATATTCAGATTGATTAAATAGACGATGTCGAAGGCTGACTTTTTCAACTTGAATAAAACCACGGAATAGAGATTCACGTGATGTTACTTCGACATCTTTAGATGTATAACTTGGACGTTCAACAATACTCATGATTCGGTCAGGACGAAATCTATTTATTTCATCCTAACCGAGAATCATGGCTAGGCAAGTGTTTTTTTTGAATATTTACACTTTGTGATACAGTTTTTGACCTTGCTCTTGATAAACCTCTTTCATCGCTTTGAGGCCTTCTTCAACCTCTGAATTGCTATTAGTGAGGTTGTTGGCATAGTCACGAACATTCTGGGTGATTTTCATCGAACAGAACTTTGGTCCACACATTGAACAGAAGTGAGCAGATTTATGAGCCTCTTTGGGTAAGGTTTCATCATGCATGCTACGTGCTGTGTCTGGGTCTAGACTTAAGTTGAACTGATCATCCCAACGGAATTCAAAACGTGCTTTTGACAAGGCATTATCGCGAACTTGAGCACCCGGATGTCCTTTAGCAAGGTCAGCAGCATGTGCCGCAAGCTTGTAGGTAATAATTCCGTCTTTAACATCTTTTTTGTTTGGTAAGCCTAAATGCTCTTTTGGTGTGACATAACAAAGCATTGCTGTGCCGTACCAACCAATCATGGCTGCACCAATTGCAGATGTAATGTGGTCATAACCCGGGGCGATATCAGTCGTTAATGGCCCAAGTGTATAGAATGGTGCTTCTTTACACACTTCTAGCTGAAGATCCATGTTTTCTTTGATCATGTGCATTGGTACGTGACCAGGGCCTTCAATCATGACTTGAACATCATGTTCCCATGCACGATGAGTAAGTTCACCTAGTGTTTTAAGTTCGCTGAACTGTGCTTCGTCATTTGCATCTTGAATACAACCTGGACGTAAGCCATCACCTAAGCTAAATGAAACGTCATAAGCTTTCATGATTTCACAGATTTCATCGAAATGAGTGTATAAGAAGTTTTCTTCATGATGCGCTAAACACCACTGTGCCATGATTGAACCACCACGAGACACAATACCTGTTAAACGGTTTGCTGTAAGTGGAACATAGCGAAGCAATACACCTGCGTGAATCGTGAAGTAGTCAACGCCTTGCTCAGCTTGTTCAATCAGTGTGTCTTTAAAGATTTCCCAAGTCAGGTCTTCAGCAACGCCATCAACTTTTTCTAATGCTTGATAAATTGGTACAGTACCGATTGGAACAGGTGAGTTACGAATAATCCATTCACGAGTTTCATGAATATTTTTACCTGTCGACAAATCCATAATGGTGTCGGCACCCCAACGGGTTGCCCAAGTCATTTTGGCAACTTCTTCGTCAATTGAAGAACCAAGCGCTGAGTTACCAATGTTGGCATTAATTTTAACCAAGAAGTTACGACCAATAATCATTGGCTCAAGTTCTGGGTGGTTAATGTTTGCAGGAATAATTGCGCGACCTTCAGCAACTTCTTGGCGAACAAATTCAGGTGTAATTTCTTTTAAATTTTTTGCACCAAAATTTTGTCCCTGATGCTGGCGCGTATCAACACCTTCACGCTGGCGCTGATTTTCACGAATTGCAATATATTCCATTTCAGGTGTGATAATACCTTGCTTGGCATAGTGCATTTGAGAGACATTTTTGCCAGCTTTGGCACGGCGTGGATTTTGAATGTGGGCAAAGCGAATATCTGCGGTACGGATATCTTTTAAACGTTCCTGACCAAACGTTGAAGTTAAGCCAGAAAGTACGTCAGTATCGTTACGTTCTTCAATCCAGTTTTGGCGAACTGAAGGTAAACCTTTGTCTAAATCAATTTGAACATTCGGATCTGTATAAACACCTGAAGTGTCATAGACCATAACAGGGGGATTATGTTCGCCACCAAGTCCGGTTGGGGTGTCGGTGAGAGAAATTTCCCGCATTGGAACCTGAATGTCAGGGCGAGAGCCTTCAATATAAACTTTTTTTGAAGCGGGTAAGATGCGAGTTAAATCTTTTGCATCTTGTTCATGTTGCGCTGAAATTTCAACAGAAGAGAGATTCGTTAACTGGTTCATTACATGATCCTTATGAATAACATCAACGAATCAAGCACGACCAAAAACGATGGCGGATTTATCTTTACTAGATAAATTTGAGGCTTTAGTTTTTAGATGGCTTGATTCCTACGCAGGTCTTAACCTGATCAGGTTCAACGGTACTTGTGATCAAACTTGTGTTGCGATAACACGAAATTTACACAATCTCAGCGAGCTATTACTCGCGCTCCGTCAAGCGAATTACAGACTAACATGATTTAGGTTGGCTGGCATTGTCAATTTGTATCTATACAAACCGCATCCATATGGCAGTCACGATAGACTTCTGTGTTCCATGGCGAATCAAATTTTAATAGCTGCTCAAGTTGTTCATGAGTAATCTGATAATTTGATTTTTTATCGCCATTTTTCTCAGTTAAATCTATTTTAAATTGCTTATTACGCTCCTCTACAGGCGTGGCAATAAATTTAAGAAATTGCTGGGCGGGTTTCGCTAAACTCGACTGGCTCTGTGTAGATAGAAAACGGATTTGTTGAAGTGCATCTTTATCAAACCATGTGTTCGGAGCATATTCATCTGACACAGGGGTGTTATCTAGACCAAAGAAAATAAAATAGCGATATTCGTTAAAGAGTAGTTTTGCATCACCAATAAAGTGGCTTTTTGGATATTTTTGAATAAATTTTTCCCAAAACAGCGCTCGTTCAGTAAGTTCTTTCCATGAAACAGCCAAAGCACCATCGTTATAGAAAATATCCTGATTGTCTTTCGCCATACGAGTTAAGAACTCTTTTTGGTCCGCGGTTAAGGCTTTAGAAAAAACATCGACTAGATAGTTTGGCTGACGTTGATAGGTAAACATGCCTTCGCCTTGATAAAGGAGGTCAATATAGGCTTCACCATTATGTTGAAGTAAATATTGGTCACGCGGGCTCAGTTGGGCGAAGAGCTTTTTCTGACTTTGAATAACCTTTTTAAGGTCTTGTTGTTTATGTTCTAAAACAGCATAGCCAAAAGCTTCAAACGCTCTACCTGTTTTTTCAGTGTAGTCTTGTTTAATAAAATGTTGATACATGGTTGTTGATGCATCCATTAGCTTAAGCTGTTCATCATTTTTTAACGAAGGAACACACGTTTTAAGCTTTTCATTAATTTGATTTAAGTCTTCTATTTTGCTGTTCTGATTAATCGTGTGCATAGCTACCATAATTTGTAAGCAGCTACTGTCTTGTTTTTGAGTTACCTTTTGCTCAGTTGATTTTTGCTCTTTAGATACAGTCTGATTTTGCTCTGATGTTTTATTACATCCAGCTAAAAGTAGTGCGCTGCACATACTCATCATTAGAACTTTTTTCATGATTATATTTTTATCGAAGTGAACATTGCTCAAATTATAACTCGGAAAAAGATTGCATCATTGTTAGAAATCTTTATTATTAGGTAGATCGGTCTACTTAATAGTAAAGCTATGAATGATAAATCTGCAAGACAGAAAATTCTCGATGCCGCTGCAACTTTGTTTTATAACGACGGCATTACTGCAACTGGAATTAACTCGGTTACGGCTAAAGCAGATGTTGCTAAAATGTCGCTTTATAATAATTTTTCTTCAAAAGGCGAGCTTGTCGATGCCTACATTGCTGCGCGTCATCAAGAATGGCTTGATCTCTACCAAAAGCGTTTAGAAAAAATAAAATCAGCTAAAGAAGCTATTTTGGCCGTGTTTGATGCCTATCAAGACCATGCGGAATTCGCCTATGAAAAAGGCTTTCGAGGTTGCGGGTTATTGAATGCAGCGGCTGAGTTTCCGGCGAATAGTGCAGGGCGAAGTTCGGTAAGACAGCATAAAGAAGAAGTCGAGGCTATTGTTGCTGAACATTTAAAAAAATTAATCACAGAGTCACAGCGGATTAGCTATGTGGCTACGCAGCTTTCTTTTCTTTTAGAAGGTTCTATGGCACGAGCAGGCTTAGAAGGAAATAGTCGTCAACTTCTATTAGCAAAACAAATGGCAGAAGACATTTTAAATAGAGAATGTCCACATGATTAGCCTCATTAAAAATAGTAGCTATGGGGGCACAATTGCGATTTTAGTTGCTTCCGTTTTGTGGGGAACAACAGGTACGGCTGCAGCATTTGCACCGACACTTGGCCCACTTGCTATTGGCGCTGTAGCGATGGGCGGTGGAGGTCTTTTACAAGCTTTGGTTGCATCACGAGCGATACGTGAAAACCGACAATTTATAAGAGAAAATCTTTTAATACTGTTTTTAGGTGTAGTGGCGGTTGGTATTTATCCTTTGGCTTTTTATTCCTCAATGCATTATGCAGGCATTACGATTGGCACCGTGGTTTCAATTGGTTCGGCTCCACTAATCGCAGCAATTTTAGAGCGATTCTTTGATCGCAAAGCTTTGTCTGCCATCTGGTTTCTAAGTTTTATTTGCGGTGTGCTTGGCGTAACAATGTTGTCGATGGGTGAAAGTCATGCGGTTCTAGATAGTACAAATCAATGGAATAAATACTTCGGTATTTTTCTTGGGCTTGTCGCAGCTACAACTTATTCACTTTATTCATGGGCTGCAAAAAGATTAATAGATCGGGGTGTTGAATCTAAAGCTGCAATGGGCATGATTATGGGTGGTGGGGCAGTTATTTTGCTTCCTACTTTGTTGGTTACAGGTGGAGGGTTATTACAAAGCTCAACCAATTTACTTGTGGCTGGTTATATGATGTTAATTCCTATGTTTTTGGGTTATTTACTTTTCGGATTTGGTCTAAAAACAGTAAATGCCAGCAAAGCGACGACCTTAACTTTATTTGAACCTTTAGTTGCTGCGATTTTTGCGATTGTGTTGGTGGGTGAGCATGTTTCATGGTTGGGTTGGACAGGCATGCTTTTGATTTTTATTTGTATTTTAATATTGTCAAAAACTGAGAACGCTTAAAAAAACTAAAACTTTTAATGGCTTGAGTTTGATTCGAATTTTTCTTAGTCTTAAAGGCAAGTTTTATCGTTGATTTGAACAATGAAAATAAAATTAATGGTCGCTGTTGGCCTTTGGAGTTTTGCATCTTCGAGTTTTGCTCTAGATTTGGTTGAGACTTATGAGCGCGCAAAACAAAATGATCCAACATGGCAAGCCAATCAACAACAATTTGAAGCAGATCAACTTAATTTAGGCTTGGCAACGGGAGCGTTATTACCCACCGTTACACTGTCTGGAAACATTACCCGTAATCGACAAACTGTAAAACGTTCAAACTTTCCGGGTGTTGACCAAGAAGGACTTTCTGATGCTTTGGTGAGTAATACTTCAACGACTCGGCAAGCGACCTTAACAGCACGTCAGCCATTGTTTCGAATGGATGCTTGGGAAGGTTATAAACAAGTTAAAACTTCGGTTGCCTTAAGCGAAATTACCTTGAGACTGCAAAAACAAGATCATGTTTTAAATGTAGCAGAAGCCTATTTTAATGTTCTGCGTCAGCAGGCACTCAGTGTGGCATACCTACAAGAAGAAAAAGCGTTGCTTGAGCAGCTTAATATGATGAATGCCAAACTTAAAGAAGGTTTGGTGGCGCGTAGTGATGTGAGTGAAGCAAATGCTCAATATCAAAATGCCAGAGCCAATCGTATTTCAACCAATGTTCAATTACTTTTGGCCCAAGAGCAGCTTTCTGAATATATTGGTTCTTATCAAGATAAGCTTGCTGTATTACGAAGTGACTTTAGTTTTCAAAAACCTTATCCAGCAGAACTTAATGATTGGATTTCTTTAGCCCAACAAAAAAATCTAAAGATCCAGCAAGCACGTTTACAACAACAATATAGTGAAGATCAGCGCCGTGTAGAAAAAGCCGCGCTTTATCCTCAAATAGATGCTGTGGCAAGCTATGGCTATACCAAACAAACACCAGAGACGCTCATTTCGACTGATGGAAAATTTGATCAGGTTGGGGTAGAAATGAACTGGAATTTATTTAATGGTGGGCGCACTCGAACATCAATTAAAAAAGCCACTGTAGAAGCCAATAAAGCGCAGGCACAACTTGATGCAGCCATCCGCCGTGCCGATGTTGATGTGAAAAGTGCCTTTATGCAGGTCGATACCGATCAAGCCAAACTCGAAGCAAGAAAGGCTGCAATGGATTCATCTTTTTTAGTTTCTCAAGCCTCGAAAGCGAGTTATAACGAAGGCTTAAAAAGTATGGTTGATGTTTTATTAGCGCAGCGTAATGCTTTTTCTGCAAAACAGGATTATCTTAATGCTCAATATGACTATTTATTAAATGTGCTCCGTTTAAAAGCTGCAGTAGGTCAATTAGGTGAAAAAGATCTGGTTGAGCTCAATAGCTGGTTAACGTATCAGTAATAAAAATGCTTTTATCTGAAATTTAATTTTGTCATAAAAACTTAATGATTGCTGTGTTTTAATGCTCAATCATTTTATTCCTGCGCCATCATGTTGGAGGCTTCCCTTGAGTCCAAGTAATCCGGTGTTAACCCATCATATTTCTTCTCAATTTAATGAAGATTTGCAAGATGTAAACACAAAGTTTATGACCATGGGTGGCTTGGTCGAGCAACAGGTTGCCAATGCAATTCATGCTTTACTTGATACAGATGCAAATTTAGCGATTGATGTTCAATTTAAAGATAATGCAGTCAACCAATATGAACGTGATATTGATGAAGGCCTGACGCTAATTTTAGCTCGTCGTCATCCAGCAGCGATTGACTTGCGTATGGTTATTGCCATGAGTAAAGCCAATACTGACCTTGAGCGTATTGGTGACGAAGCTGCAAAAATTGCCCGTATTGCCCAGAACCTTTGTGAAGAGGGTGGTTCGCCTCGTGGCTACATGGAAACACGTCATATTGGTAACCAAGTTCGTGTCATGATTCATGATGCTCTTGATGCTTTTGCACGTTTAGATGCAGATCAAGCTTTACGTGTACTTTTAGCCGATGCTGACATTGACCGTGAATATCAGTCAGCAACGCGCACATTAATGACCTATATGATTGAAGATCCACGCCATATTGCTCGTGTGATTAATGTCATGTGGGTTCTACGTTCTTTAGAGCGTATTGGTGACCATGCACGTAACATTGCTGAGCAAGTCATTTATATGGCAAAAGGCTTTGATGCTCGTCATACCAAAATTGAAGAAATTGAAGCTAAAGTCCACGAAAAGTAATCTTGAGCTGAAATATTTAAAAGCCTTGTTTAAAACAAGGCTTTTTTATTTTTAAAAATAATAGATAAAAAAATGTCCCGAACTTTGGGGGGAAGTTCAGGACAGAAAATCAAGTGCTTAAACACGACAGGGATCGTGTTCTTCTTGCTATGAATTGATATTAAGTTTTTTGCTTTTTGATGTCATGTAGAGTCCTGTTCGCTCTATGTAAGGCTTTTTATGCTTGTGTAAGTTTCACGTAAAAAAAGGCGGGTCTATGTGTATAGGACCCGCCTTTTTAATGATGAAGAAGCTAAAACAAACCGATTATTCTGGTTTCCAGCCTTCAGCTTTTTCTACGCTCTCATCATTGTTAAAGAACTTCTCACGTTGTTCTTCTAGGAACTTCTTCGCATCTGGTTCAAATACGTTTAAGCGTTTTTCATTAATCAGCGTAGTTTGGTGTTTTAACCATTCTTGCCATGCTTGCTTAGAAACATTTTCAAAAAAATCTTGGCCTTTAGTACCTGGGAAAGGAGCGAAGTCTAAACCTTCCATTTCCTTTTGATATTTGCGGCAAAATACTTGTCGACTCATGGTTTATCCTTAAGCGTATAACTGTTCTAAACGTGTATGGGCACGAGCAATTGCAGCTTCAACCTGTTTTGGTGAAGTTCCGCCAATATGATCACGTGCATTTACAGAAGCTTCTAGTGTTAAGGCTTTATCAAACACATCTGCTGTAATTAAGTCAGAGAATTGTTGTAATTGCTCAAGTGTTAACTCGGATAAATCTTTTTCTTCTGCAACACCTAATGCAACAGCTTTACCTACAATTTCATGAGCATCACGGAAAGCAACACCTTTTTTCACTAGGTAGTCCGCAAGATCGGTTGCAGTTGAGAATCCACGAAGTGCAGCTTCACGCATGATTTCAATATTTGGAACCAATGCAGGAATCATATCTGCGAAAGCCATGAGTGAACCACGAACCGTATCGATTGCATCAAATAAAGGTTCTTTGTCTTCTTGGTTGTCTTTGTTGTACGCCAATGGTTGACCTTTCATGAGCGTAAGCAAGCTAATTAAGTCACCAAATACACGGCCAGATTTACCACGAATAAGTTCTGGAACATCCGGATTTTTCTTCTGTGGCATGATTGAAGAACCAGTACAGAAGCGGTCAGGAATGTTCACAAATTTGAACTGTGCAGAAGTCCAAAGAATCAGTTCTTCCGACATGCGTGATAAATGCATCATGATCAGTGCAGCAGCAGCATTAAATTCGATGGCAAAGTCACGGTCAGATACAGCATCAAGAGAGTTTTCAGATACTGCTTCAAAACCTAAAAGTTCTGCTGTATAAGCACGATCAATCGGATAAGTTGTACCAGCAAGAGCAGCTGAACCAAGTGGCATGCGGTTAACGCGCTTACGACAATCTTGAAGACGTTCAGTGTCACGAATCAACATTTCAAACCATGCTAACAAGTGATGACCAAAAGTCACAGGCTGAGCAGTTTGTAGGTGGGTAAAGCCAGGCATAATTGTATTTACATTTTTGGCAGCCAAGCCTAACAAGCCTTTTTGTAAACGTTCTAATAATTTTAAAATATCATCAATTTCGTCGCGCAGGTAAAGACGAATATCAGTTGCAACCTGATCGTTACGGCTACGACCTGTGTGTAGTTTTTTACCTGTAATGCCAATACGTTGAGTCAAACGTGATTCAATGTTCATGTGAACATCTTCAAGATCGATGCGCCATTCAAAGTTTCCAGCCTCAATTTCTGAGCGAATGGTGCTTAAACCTTCAATAATGTCATCGCGTTCTGCTTCTGTGAGTACGCCAACTTTCGCAAGCATGGTAGCATGCGCAATCGAACCAGCGATGTCTTGTTTATAAAAACGTTGGTCAAACTGAACAGAGGCGGTAAATTCGGCTACAAAAGCGTCCGTCGCTTCAGAAAAACGACCACCCCACATACCTGAGGTTTGGTCTGGGGTTACTGAATTAGGGGGATTTGAAGATGTGGTCATGGTGGCTCAGTAAAATAAAAAAGAGTATATCACTTGCCGAAGCTCAACAAACAAAGTTGTTTCCTACAGCATACCGAAATCAAAATTCCTCCTATTTTTTTACGAAAAACGGGCGTTGGCAACACTTATTCGAATTAATTATCGCAAGTAATGTTTTGGCTCTGGTCTTAGCATTGGCTGAAGCACAGTCTTGGCAAGCCTTGAGCGGGGGAAGGCTTTTTCAATACATCGTTTTTATTAACTGGGTAATATTGTCGTTTTTTGCCTTGGTTGAGCGCTTTCAAGCTTTTTTTAGCACTTTACGTCAAGAATTTGCTTTGGCTATTGGCTTTGTCATGCTGCAAGGTATTGTTGTCTTGACCACCTTAATGAGTAATTTTTTTCAGTTTGGTTTTTTAAATAAACATGCTTCTCTAACACAGGACTGGAGCATTTATTTTACCAATGTACCTTTATATCTAAGCTATGGAATATTGTTGGGAGCTTTCTGCTTACGTTATTTATATGTCAGGGAGCAGTGGCTGCATCAACAATATGCAGAATTAAATGCTCGTATTCAGGCCATGCAAGCGAGAATTCACCCTCACTTTTTATTTAATAGTCTAAATAATGTAGTCAGTTTAATTGCGATAGATCCCGATAAAGCAGAAAGCATGCTCATTAGCCTGTCACGTTTATTTCGTGCGAGTTTCCAAGAATTAAAGTTGGTGAGTCTGCATGAAGAAATCGAGCTAAGTAAACAATATTTAATGATTGAGCAGGTGCGTTTAGGGGAGCGTTTAAAAGTAGATTGGAAGATTGAGCTTTCACCTGTGCAACTCAAACAGATCACTATTCCTTTATTGACATTACAGCCCTTGTTAGAGAATAGTATTTTTCATGGGGTAGAACCAATGATGGGTAAAGCAACTATAGGGGTATTGGTTGAAATATTGCAAAATCAAGTCAGTATAGTCATTACCAACCCATATACAGACGATACAATAAATTCAAGGAAAGGGCATGGAATCGCCCTTGAAAATGTAAAACAACGCCTGAAAGCATATTATGGGAACACCGTTAGATTTCAGGTTTATAAAGGTGAAGCCTTATATACCACTATTATGAGCTATCAATATCAAACAAAATAATAAGTCAGTCAGAGTTAACCATAAAAAAATGGATCAAGTTAACGGTGACAAGGAGGATGAATGAAGGTGCTAATTTGTGATGACGAACCACTTGCAGTGGGGCGATTATCACGTTTAGTTTCAAAGATGGGACATGAAGTTGTATCAACGGCTTATCATGGACAAGAAGCCTTGGAACAGGCGCGGCTTCATCACCCGGATGTAATTTTACTTGATATTCAAATGCCAGGTATGAATGGTCTTGTCTGTGCGGAACAGCTAAGTCAGTTAAATCCTCGACCTGCGATTGTATTCTGTACGGCCTATGATCAACATGCATTGGAAGCATTTAAGTCTCAGGCTCAAGCTTATCTTCTTAAGCCAATTGATCCTCTAGAACTTGAACAAGTTTTTAGTCAATTGACTCAGCTTACTCAAGCACAGCTCAATGCTTTACCACAACATGATTTTTTACATGATCTAAAAACACAGCGACATCAAATTGCTGCAAAAACCTATCGTGGGGTTGAGCTAATTCCAGTTGAAAATATCTATTATTTTCTAGCCGATCAAAAATATGTCACTGTGCGTCATCAAAATGGCAGCGTATTAATTGATGAAACTTTAAAAGAGCTTGAAACCGAATTTGCAGATCAATTCATTCGTATTCATCGAAATGCATTGGTTGCAGTTGCATATTTAGATGGACTGGAGCTCGTTAGCTCTGGGCAATATCAGGTTCGTTTACGTGGCTTAGATGAGCGACTTTCAGTGAGTCGTCGACATTTATCTATGCTTAGAGAGCGGATCCATCAGCTCTAAACTTAAAAAGAGTTATCTTGGGTGTGCGAGATTTTACTTGCAATTTTAAGGGATCAAGTTAAGTTTAGGGTGTATCGTTTGACCAGCCCATGCTTGAATTTATGAAAACCTTGAAAATTGCTACACGACAAAGCCCACTTGCTCTTTGGCAGGCAGAATATATTCGTGCCCGATTACAGGAGCTTCACCCAGATTTAACGGTGGAGTTGGTTAAATTTGTCACGCAGGGCGATAAAATCTTAGATACGCCTTTAGCAAAAATTGGTGGGAAAGGACTGTTTGTTAAAGAGTTAGAAGCAGCACTTTTAGATGGGCGTGCAGATTTAGCTGTACATTCAATGAAAGATGTCCCGATGGCTTTGCCAGAAGGTCTAACCTTGGCAGTAATTTGTGAACGTGAAGATCCATTAGATGCTTTCGTTTCAAATCAATTTGAAAAATTTGCCGACTTACCTCAAGGTGCAAAAGTTGGTACCTCAAGTTTACGTCGTAAATCTCAAATTTTAAAACAACGTCCTGATTTGCAAATTATTGACTTGCGTGGAAATGTTGGCACACGTTTAGCGAAACTAGATGATGGTCAATATGACGCTATTATTTTAGCTAGTGCTGGTTTGAAGCGTTTAGGATTGTCAGAACGTATCCGTCATTGTTTAGCACCAGACATTAGTTTGCCTGCGGTGGGTCAAGGTGCGTTGGGCTTGGAATGCCGTGCAGCTGACCAAGATGTATTAGCTTTAATTCAACCGTTATTACACGAAGAAACCGATGTTTGTGTACGTGCTGAGCGTGCTTTTAATGCCTATCTTGAAGGTGGTTGTCAGGTTCCAATTGCAGGTTATGCCACGCTACAAAATGGACAAATTCATATTGAAGGCCGTGTCGGAAGTCCTGATGGGCAAACATTATTACGTGCTGAACTGACAGATGAAGCTAGCAATGCTCATCAACTGGGCGAAAACCTTGCTCGAAACTTACTTGATCAAGGTGCGGGCGAGCTATTAAAGGCTCTCTATTAAACTATGTTGTTTATTAATACTCGACCTGATTCGCGTGCAGCTGAATTAACAGAAGCTTTGCAAAATAAGGGATATCAGGTTGAGTCTTTACCTCTTTTAGAACTTGTTGCTAAACCCTTTTCGGAACAATTACTTCAGCTTTACCAGCAATTAAGAAAAGCTCAAGCTATTGTTGTGGTCAGCCCAACTGCTGTTGAGGTGGGCATGACGTATTTAGAAAAAAGCGGTCTAAAGCTCAGTGATTTAAAACATATTCAGTGGATTGCGGTCGGGCAGGCTACTGCTAATCGTCTTTATGAATATGGCATTGACGCACATATTCCAGATGTGGAAACTTCTGAGGGAATGTTAAACCTACCGATTCTTCATAATATGAAGCAGGCCGGTAGTGTCGCTTTCTGGCGAGGACAGGGTGGACGTCAATTTATGATGGAAACTTTGCAGCAGCAAGGCATTCAGATTTTAAATTTCGTTTTATATCATCGGCAATGCCCAGAAACCTCATATTCTACATTCAAACATCTGACACAGAATTCAAATTATAATTTACACAAATGGCTGGTCTTAATTACCAGTGAGGCCAGCTGGAAATATTGGTTAGAGCTTTGTTCAAAAAATAATGTACAACCTGATTGTGTATATCTGGTTTTAGGACCACGCCTTTTTCAAATTGTTAAAGAATATCGCGATCAACAACAGGCTCATTTTCACATTATTCAACTTGAAAATTTAACGCCTTCGGGGATGATTCATCACATTCAGGCATTATAAGGATTCGTATGAGAAAACTTGTTTCTATCATCATTTTACTGGGCATGGCTTGGTTGGCTAAGCTCAGTTACGATATGTGGCAAATTTCTCGTACTGTTCCTGAGCTTAAGCAAAGTCTGCTTCAATCAGAACAGCACTATGCCAATCTAAATGATCAATTGGTTGCTTTACAGCGACAATTACAGAATCAACCTGTAAATACAGGCGATAAACTAAGTTCGGTAGCTCACCCAGATGCTCCACCGACAGGTATTGCTCCTACAGTTTTAATTAAACAAAAGTTAGATTTAATTCAATTTGCAATTGATCAGCAGCAATTGATTTATGCAGTTGATCAATTAAATCAGTTGCAGCTATCTCTCGTGCACTATGAAATTGCTCCAGCATTGCAACATAGTTTGAGCCAATCGCTTGAGCAGGATAAGCAAGCAGTTCAACAATTCAGTTTGGCTCAAAATCAGCGCCATCAATTGATCGATGATTTATTACAGACAATTGATAAAAATATTCAGCAAGCTTTAGCTCAGCCTAAGCTTGAGATGGATCAATCCGAGTCTGTATCTTGGTGGAAAAAATGGTTCCGCATAGAAAAAGTAGAAACGCCGTCTATTAATTTGATGAATCGAAGTGTAGTGCTCAAAGAAGTGCAATTAAGATTATTAATTGCTGAACAGGCACTCAATCAAGGCAAAATGACAGAGTACCAAAACGAGTTGCAATCTGTGATGCAAAAGCTAGATGAAATGCCTGATGCAACGAGTCAGCAGTTAAAAAAACGTATTGCTAAAGTGGCACATTTATCTGTCGTGCCTGTTCCTAAATTATCTACACTTGGTCTAATTGGCTCATAAGGAGGAGATATGAAACACCTCCTGTCGGTTTATTTCGTAATTAGTTTAATACTCTTTGCCGCTTTAGCTTTATTGAGTTATGGCTATGGAATGGGGTATGTCTACATTTACTGGCGACAATTGCAGTTGCAAACAAATGTCTGGGGATTAACCCTTTCTTTTGTGGTCATGAGTTTTATTGCTCAACTTATATGGCTTTGGGTTAAACGTTATTCCTCTCGCGAGCAGAGGAAAAGTGAAAACATTTTTCAGTTTAAAAACCTTCACCCCTATGAACAATTAGGTATTGTTTGGTTATTAGAGGCCGCTGAAGATCAACGTGTATTTATTGAACGCGTGTTTACTCAGTCAGCGCTTTTAAAAAATATTATTGATGCCAAATTTTTGGTTTTAAGTGGGGACTATCCGAAAGCATTGGCTGCTTTAGATCAATCACCGCCTATGGCATTTGAATTGGCAGAGTTAGAGCGAATCGAAATCTTTTTAGCCCAAAACGAAGCTGAACGTGCATTAACTCATCTTGAGTTTTTATATCAGCATCAGTTGTCGCCTTGGCTTCAGGAAATAGAAACTGCCTACCAGCAAAGATTAACCGCGTTATGGGGGCAATTGGCGCTGCTACACCCATGGGTGTATTTACGTTCAATGAAGTATGGTCTGCTAGATGCTGAGCACCGTGATTTATGGTTACAGCAACTTCTTCAGCAGTTTGATGAAGCTTCTGTTGATGATCTGCATGCTTTGCAACAACGTTATCTGGATTTAGAGTCTGAAATTCAAACTCGACCTTATAGCAGTAAGTTGTTATGGCTTAAACTATTGGCGCGTATGCCTGATATGAGTATGCAGCACGCAGCCCTAACACTACACTTATTAAAAGAACAGTTCGATCCAGAAGTGTTTTATCTGTGGTTTCAGCAACAACTGCTTAAACAAGTCCCAGACTATGCAGATGTCGAAGAAAAAATTATCGAGTTTGAAAATCAATATATGAATTTACCTGTTTTAACCTTTGCAAAATGGCATGTCTATATGGCAACTGGACGTCAAGCAGAGGCTGAAACATTATTATCATTATATCCAGATAATATTTTAATGAGCTATTTGCGTATTAAGTCTACGCTTAATGAAGATGAAGTGTTAATCAAACAGTTAAACCTAATCTTTGAAAATGATGCGAATTTTTTAAAATTTAAAATATGAGGCAAAAATGAAAGAACTGTCTGTCTACCCGATAATATATGAACAGAAAGTAGCATGGGGAGATATGGACGCTTTCGGTCATGTCAATAATGTACAATATTATCGATATATTGAAAGCTCACGTATTTTATATATGGAAGCAATAAATATATTAACCGCTCAATTATATACCGTTGTAGCCTCAAGTCAGTGTAAATATTTAAAGCCAGTTTTTTATCCAGATGTATTGAAAGTCGGTGTTCGCGTGGAAGAGCTCCGTAATAGTGCATTCCGTATGGCTTATATATTATGGAGCGAAACACAACAACAAATCGTGGCTACTGGCGAAGCAGTTATGGTCTGCGTAGATAAATTAACAGAACGAAAATGTGAAATACCTCAGGAAATAAAACAAAAAATTATTGAGCTAGAAAAATCTGTTGGGCATGACTTAATACATTTATCTTAAATAAATATTAATAAAATATATTTCATTTATAATTGATAATGTAAATAAAAGGTAATTTTTTTAGTTATTCTGATGAACACGGCTTTCAAACTATTGCTTATTTAATAGATTATAAATAATATTGGTCTTGATTTTATGTTTTTAAATTTTGTCTGTATTATTTTGAATTGTCTGTAAGACTGGAGTATTTATTAATGAAACCGGATATCAGTGAATTATCTGTTGAAGAGTTAAAACGCTTACAAGAAGAAGCGGAAGCTTTAATTGCAAGTAAAAAAGATCAAGCAATCGAAGATGCTTATAATCAAATTATCGAGATCGCTGAAAATGTAGGTTTTAGTGTTGAACAACTTCTTGAGTTTGGCGCTCAAAAACGTAAGAAAACAACACGTAAATCTGTTGAGCCACGTTACCGCAACAAAAACAATTCTGAAGAGACTTGGACTGGCCGTGGTAAACAACCACGCTGGTTAGTTGCTGAAATTGAAAAAGGCGCAAAACTTGAAGATTTCTTAATCTAATCGTATTGCCGATTTAAAAAGCCAGACAGATTTGTCTGGTTTTTTTATGCATAAAATATCTAAAGCGTGCTGTAAATATTATTTAAGAAATTGAGTGTTTAAATTCATCTTTAAATACATTGTTGAGATCAAATTTGCATTTAGTTCTTTTAGCATTAGGTTTTCATGATTTTGTCATACGTTCAACTTATAGTCTTAATACCGAAGCCAAGCCCGATTGCTTGGTTTTTTTATATGAAGTGAATTGGCGATGTTGAAAAAGTATGCATAATGTCAGACTAGGGAGCTACTCTCAAAATAAGGACGATAATTTGCATGTTGGTAAGGCTGAATGAAGAAAAAGTCTAAGCAATGGAAGTGGTGGTTATTTGCACTCATTGCATTTTTAATTTTTATTATTTTACAGATCCCGGCGACGTGGCTAATTTCTAAATTTTCAAAGAATAATCAAACTCTACACAATGTAAGTGGAAATATCTGGCAAGGCCAAGCAGATTGGCGGCGTGGTACTTTGAGAGGCTCGATTCATTGGAAAACTAGACCTCTTGACCTGTTTTTATTACGGTTCGCTGCTGATGTAGATATCCATAGTGGAAATACTCAACTATCTGGGGTAATGGGCTATGGCGTGGGTAAAAAAGTAATTGTAAAAGCTATGAATGGTCAGGTTGCGCCTGAAACATTAAAACAAATTGTGAACTGGCAATGGCCTGTAAATAGTATCCAGTTAAAAGATATTAATTTTAGTTATAAAAAAGAGCAGGGTTTCGCCGCAGTTGACGGTCAATTGCATTGGGGTGGCGGTGCTTTAATTTATAATATTGGTGATCGTCAAGATCGGATGAATATGCCTTCTTTAACTGGGCAACTAACAGATCAAAGCGGTCAACTACAAGTTGATATACGTGATCAACGCAGTCAAAAAATGGCGAATCTTTTATTAGATGCCAACATGATGCTTGATGTGCAGCTTACGCAAAGATTATTACTGAATATTCCATCTTATGATGGAAAAGCTGGTTTAGATACATTTGTCATTAGTTCTCGTCAGCCCTTAATACAAGGGGGTAACTAATGAAAGTGTGGATTGAGAAATTACAGCATCTACAATGGCAAAAATTAGATCGGTTAAGTGTGGTTGTATTTGCCGTTTTAATTCTATGGCTGTGCTGGAAATTGGCTTCATTATTTTGGTGGGTGATTGCACCTCCTCAAATGATGCAGTTTGATCGGGTAGAGTTAGGATCACAGCAACCACAAATTCCTAACATTAGTACTTTTTCGCTTTTTAATGAACCTTCAGCCAATGCAGCTCAGGAAAATGTCAACCTAGAATTACAAGGCGTGATGCTGGGTTATCCGAACCGTTTTTCTTCGGCTGTTATTAAGCTTGATAATACTGCTGACCGGTATCGGGTGGGAGAAACAATAGGTTCTACCTCTTATCAGTTGGCAGAAGTTTATTGGGATCACGTGATATTGCGTCAAGGTAATGGAAGTACGCGTGAACTTCAGTTTAAAGGCTTGCCAAACGGTTTATATCAACCTATGACGCCAGATGCCTCACAACCAGCTGCTACTGCGCCTCAGTCATCGGCACCAGTTAATACGACTCAAGAGGCGTTAGGACAGGCTATTCAGCAAATGCAGGGGAACCGAGAGCAGTACCTCAAAGATATGGGGGTAAGCGGGAACTCAAGCGAAGGTTTTGAAGTTACAGAACGTACACCCACTGCGCTTAGAAATAAGTTAGGTTTAAGGCCGGGTGACCGGATTGTTTCCTTAAACGGTCAAACGGTTGGGCAAGGACAAACGGATGTGCAGTTACTTGAACAGGCTCGTCGAGCTGGACAAGTGAAATTAGAAATAAAACGTGGTGATCAAGTGATGACCATACAACAAAATTTTTAGTGATAACACGTCACCATAAGAGTTAGGAATTATCGCAAGTTATGGCTTTATTGAATCATCAACGTCCACTTTGGGCATTACTTGCAGCTGCCCCATTGATTGCGACAGTGAGTAGCAGCGTTTATGCCCAGACATGGAAGATCAATTTACGTGATGCTGACTTAACTGCATTTATTAATGAAGTTGCAGATATTACGGGGAAAAACTTTGCAGTAGATCCGCGAGTGCGTGGCAATGTCACAGTAATATCGAATAAACCACTTAATAAAGATGAAGTTTATGATCTCTTTCTTGGGGTCTTAAATGTAAATGGGGTAGTGGCAATTCCTTCTGGGAACACCATCAAACTTGTGCCAGATAGTAATGTTAAGAATTCGGGAATCCCTTACGATTCTAGAAATAGACTGCGTGGTGATCAAATTGTCACTCGAGTCATTTGGCTTGAAAATACGAATCCAAATGATTTAATTCCAGCACTTCGCCCTTTAATGCCGCAATTTGCACATATGGCTGCGATAGCAGGGACTAACGCGCTGATTGTGTCGGACCGAGCTGCAAATATCTACCAACTTGAAAATATCATTCGTAACCTCGACGGTACGGGGCAAAATGATATTGAGGCAATAAGTCTCCAATCGAGCCAAGCGGAAGAAATCATTACTCAACTTGAGGCAATGAGCGCTACTGGGGCATCTAAAGATTTTAACGGGGCCCGTATCCGTATTATTGCAGACAACCGAACGAATCGTATTTTAGTAAAGGGCGATCCTGAAACGCGTAAACGTATTCGCCATATGATTGAAATGTTAGATGTGCCTTCAGCAGACCGTTTAGGTGGCTTAAAAGTTTTTCGATTAAAATATGCAAGTGCAAAAAACTTATCTGAGATTTTGCAAGGCCTCGTAACAGGACAAGCTGTTTCTTCGTCAAATAATAATAGTTCTTCTAACTCATCGAATCCGATCAATAATTTGATGGGTAATAACCAAAATTCCAGCTCAAATACCTCTGGTTCAAATGGGGGCTCGATTTCTACACCATCTATTAATTTAAACGGTAATTCAAATAATAGTAATCAGAACAGTATCTCTAGCTTTAGCCAAAATGGTGTGAGTATTATTGCGGATAATGCCCAAAACTCGTTAGTGGTTAAGGCCGATCCTCAATTAATGCGTGAAATTGAATCTGCGATTCAGCAGCTTGATGTTAGACGTCAACAAGTTCTGATTGAAGCTGCAATTATTGAAGTTTCAGGGGATGATGCGGACCAACTTGGAATCCAATGGGCGCTAGGTGATTTATCTAGTGGGATTGGTTTACTTAGCTTTAGTAATGTTGGTGCTAGTTTATCTTCTATTGCTGCTGGTTATTTATCGGGTGGCTCGGCTGGGGCAGCATCCGCTATTGCTGGGGGAGCCAATAAAGGTAATGGGGCAACTTTGGCTCTGGGTAATTTTGAGAATTCCCGTAAGGCTTATGGTGCATTAATTCAAGCGCTTAAAACGAATACCAAATCAAATTTACTTTCGACACCATCTATTGTGACGATGGATAATGAAGAGGCTTATATTGTTGTCGGTCAGAACGTGCCCTTTGTAACAGGGTCAGTCACTACGAATAGTACAGGTATTAATCCCTATACAACTGTTGAACGTAAAGATGTGGGTGTGACATTAAAAGTTGTTCCGCATATCGGTGAAGGTGGTACAGTGCGTTTGGAAGTAGAGCAAGAAGTCTCTGCTGTTCAAGACAGTCGCGGGCAAGCAGCTGACTTGGTAACAAGTAAACGTGCTATTAAAACTGCTGTTTTGGCCGAACATGGACAGACAGTGGTCCTTGGTGGTTTGGTGTCGGATGATACGTCACTTTCAAGACAAGGCATACCTGGGTTGAGCAGTATCCCTTATGTTGGGCGATTGTTCCGATCAGATAATAGAAGCAATGTAAAACGCAACCTTCTCGTTTTTATCCACCCAACGATTGTAGGCGATGCAAACGATGTGCGCCGTTTGTCTCAGCAGCGCTATAGTCAACTTTATAGCTTGCAATTAGCGATGGATAGAAATGGCAATTTTGCCAAATTGCCTGAACAGGTTGATGATGTCTATAATCAAAAGATGACACCGCCAAGTATTAGCTCTCAGCCAAAAAATTATCAGCAAGTTCCTTCAGGTGGCAAAAGCTCGACAGTAACAACACCTGTAGCTGTAGAGCCATCGGTTCAAAGACAAACCTTACAGTTGCCTGAACCTGAAGTTAATCGTACTAAAAATACCGTAACAACAACGACACTGCGTCCAAGCACAGCACCGTAGTAGCATGTTATGATTGATAAAAAATGAATAGGACATACGCATGACTTGGAAATTACAAGCAATTACTGGCGAAATTACTGGCCAAGAAATTAATGTTGATCGTGATATGTTAGTTGGGCGCCATCAAGATGCTGATGTATTATTGCAAGCCGCTGAAATTTCACGTCGCCATGCTGCATTGCTTCTAAAAGATCAAGTGCTATGGGTGCAAGACCTTAATTCATCGAATGGCACATTTGTAAACGATATTCGTATTGAACAAGAAAAGCAGCTGCATGATGGTGATATTGTTCAATTTGCTAGCTTTAAATTTTCTGTATTAGCGCCTGCAAAAGAAATATTAGAGTTACCCGAAATCGAAGCAGAACCAGTGCAAACTGCTGCACTAACACAAGACTTAAGTGATCAAGGAATGCCAAGTCTTGCAGAGCGTGCTGCAGAAACAGAAGTTCGTCGCGATGGTATGCCACAGAATGTTTCTATACCAAAGCCTGCACCTATTCCAGAGGGTGTGGATGTCAATGTAAAACAACCATCACCTGTTGCCTTTGAGGAGCCTGTTTCTCGTGTTGCTGAAGAAAAAGAGCAACAGAAGAATGCCTCAGTTGGTTTAATCACTATTATTATTTTAGTAATTTTAGCTTTATTAGCATGGTTATTCTTTAAATAATCCGTTGCTGCTTTTACAATCAAGGCATGCTAAACGCATGCCTTTTAAATTTTGAGAAGAAGAAGATGTCTGTTGCACAATTAAGTAAGCGCGATTTAATTTTATTTGATCTAGATGGAACACTAGTTGATTCTGCTGCTGATTTATATAGATCAATGAATTTAAGTTTACAAGAATTAGAATGGCCTTTAATAACAGAAGCCCAGATCCGAGCATGGGTGGGTAAGGGAGTGTCTAAACTCTGTGAAAGTGTTCTGCTTCATATTTTTGGAAAATTAGATGCTGAACAGCATAAAGTTCTCTTGCAGAAATTTGTTGACATATACGGTGCGGAACTTTGTGTGAATACTCAAATTTATCCGGGTGTAACTGAGTTTTTAAAGCATTGTAAAACTTTGAATATACATATGGCATGTGTTACCAATAAGCCTGTGCAACTTGCTCAAGGGTTACTTGATGCATTAGAACTTTCTTCTTATTTTCAAGTTGTACTTGGAGGCGATAGCTTGCCAGAGAGAAAGCCACATCCCTTGCCTTTGTTGCATTGTATGCAAAGTCTAAAAATATCTGCGTCACAATCATTAATGATTGGCGATTCAAGTAATGATATTGAGGCTGCGCGTCGTGCGGGAATTGATTGTATTGTGGTTAGCTATGGCTATAATCATGGAGAAAATATTTATGATTGCAAGCCTCAGCAAGTGGTTGATAGTTTGGCTGAGTTAATTATCTAATGAGTGAAATGGAGATCAGCATGAATAAGCGTATGGTTTTTCGATGGCGTGTCTAAATCGAAACTAGAAAAACACACTTTTAAATCGAAACCATATTAGAGAAAAATTCATGACTACTTTAGCGCAATTCGAACAGCTTAAAGCATCAGGTTACAACACTATTCCAGTTTATCGTCAGCGTTTGGCAGATACGGAAACACCTTTATCTGTTTTTGCTCGTTTTAAGGAGCAAAAACAAGCTTATTTATTTGAGTCGGTTGAAGGTGGTGAAAACTGGGCGCGTTACTCTATGATTGGTTTGGGGGAGTCGACAGTTTTTTCATGTAATGCAGGCATTTTATCTATACAGCATGTTGATGGTTCGATCACACAAGAAGATTGTCTAGATCCATTTGAATATATTCGTGAATTCCAGAAGCAATTTACAGTTCCACCAGCTGAGCTTTTACCAGACTTACCAAGTTTTACTGGCGGGCTGGTTGGTTATTTAGGCTATGATGCAGTTCGCTACATAGAGCCACGTTTAAAAAATGTTCCTGCGGCTGATCCAATTACATTGCCGGATTTATGGTTAATGCTATCAAAAACGGTCATTGTCTTTGATAACCTTAAAGATACTCTATTTTTAATTGTTCATGCCGATACAGCACAGCCAAATGCTTATGAAGATGCGCAGCAAAAATTAGATCAATTGGAACAGTTGTTGGCTACACCAGTTAGTTTGCAAGCTAAGCCGCATACACCCCCACATTTTGAATCGATTACAGGTAAAGCGAAATTTCTTGAGACCATAGAAAAGGTTAAAGAATACATCCGTGCGGGTGATGTGATGCAGGTTGTTCCTGGGCAACGCATGGTTTCTGATTTTGATGGTGAAGCTTTACAGGTTTATCGTGCTTTGCGTCATTTAAATCCTTCGCCTTATTTATTTTTGGTACAAGGACAAACCATTACAGATAAAAAGCCATTTCATATTGTAGGGTCATCACCAGAAATTCTTTCTCGCCTCGAAAATGGTATTGCGACAGTACGTCCGCTTGCAGGTACCAGACCTCGTGGAAAAACTAAAGAAGAAGATATTGCTTTAGAAAAAGACTTACTTTCTGATGAAAAAGAAATCGCAGAGCATTTAATGCTGATTGACCTTGGTCGAAATGATGTTGGGCGAGTTTCCAAAATTGGGAAGGTCCAAGTGACTGATCAAATGGTGATTGAACGCTATTCCCATGTCATGCACATTGTTTCAAATGTACAAGGTGAAGTGCGTGATGATATCGATGCACTAGACGTATTTAAGGCAACTTTCCCAGCAGGTACTTTATCTGGCGCACCGAAAATTCGTGCAATGGAAATTATTGACGAAGTAGAGCCTGTGAAAAGAGGTGTTTTTGGTGGGGCAGTGGGGTATTTAGGATGGCATGGTGAAATGGATATGTCGATTGCAATCCGTACGTGTGTAATCCGCGATAAAAAAGTGTATGTGCAGGCAGGAGCAGGCTTGGTTGCTGACTCAAATCCAGAATCAGAATGGAATGAAACTCAAATAAAAGCTCGCGCAGTGATCAAAGCGGTTGAATTATCGTCAAACGGATTGATTTTATGAGTTTTTAGCAATTTTTTTTAAAAAACTGCTTGCATCGTTTGGAAGTTTTGCTAAACTGCACACCGTTCCGATACGAAACGTACGAAACACTAAGAAGCGCCGGCATAGCTCAGTTGGTAGAGCAACTGACTTGTAATCAGTAGGTCCACAGTTCGAATCCGTGTGCCGGCACCATCTAAAGTGTGAAGTTGTTAAATGTAGGATAACACTGAAATAAGTGTGATATGGTGAGATTCCCGAGCGGTCAAAGGGGGCGGACTGTAACTCCGCTACGAAAGTTTCGAAGGTTCGAATCCTTCTCTCACCACCATTAACTTCGATTGAAGTGCTAAGTATACCAGCATCGTGCGGGAGTAGCTCAGTTGGTAGAGCGGCAGCCTTCCAAGCTGCATGTCGCGAGTTCGACCCTCGTCTCCCGCTCCATCGAAGGATAATCGCTCTTATAGCTCAGTGGTAGAGCACTCCCTTGGTAAGGGAGAGGTCTCGAGTTCAAATCTCGATAAGAGCTCCAGATACAGTTTAGTAGATTTTCTACAAAGATTTAAAAAGCAGGCTTATTAGTCTGCTTTTCAAGTATTGGGTGTTTGATTTTTTAGGCGATATGTCGATGCTGAGTCTTGCTCAGAATTGTGTTCGACGTAAACGAGGACTATAAACATGGCTAAGGCTAAGTTTGAACGTAATAAGCCACACGTAAACGTGGGCACAATTGGTCACGTTGACCATGGTAAAACAACTTTAACTGCTGCGATTGCAACTATTTGTGCAAAAACTTACGGCGGTGAAGCGAAAGATTACTCACAAATCGACTCAGCACCTGAAGAAAAAGCACGTGGTATTACAATTAATACTTCTCACGTAGAATACGATTCTCCAATCCGTCACTACGCTCACGTAGACTGCCCAGGCCACGCCGATTATGTTAAAAACATGATTACTGGTGCTGCTCAGATGGACGGCGCGATCCTTGTATGTGCTGCGACTGATGGTCCAATGCCACAAACTCGTGAACACATCCTTCTTTCTCGTCAGGTTGGTGTACCTTACATCATCGTATTCTTGAACAAGTGTGACCTTGTTGATGATGAAGAATTACTTGAATTAGTAGAAATGGAAGTTCGTGAACTTCTTTCTACTTATGACTTCCCAGGTGATGACACTCCTGTTATCCGTGGTTCAGCTCTTGCTGCTCTTAATGGTGATGCTGGTCAATATGGCGAGTCTTCAGTTCTTGCTCTTGTTGAAGCGCTTGACTCTTACATTCCAGAACCAGAACGTGCTATCGACAAAGCATTCTTAATGCCAATCGAAGACGTATTCTCAATTTCTGGTCGTGGTACTGTAGTAACAGGCCGTGTAGAAGCTGGTATCGTTAAAGTTGGTGAAGAAGTAGAGATCGTTGGTATTAAAGATACAGTTAAAACAACTGTAACTGGCGTAGAAATGTTCCGTAAACTTCTTGACGAAGGTCGTGCAGGCGAGAACTGTGGCGTTCTTTTACGTGGTACTAAGCGTGAAGACGTACAACGTGGTCAAGTACTTGCTAAACCAGGTACAATCAAGCCGCACACTAAATTCGATGCAGAAGTATACGTACTTTCTAAAGAAGAAGGTGGTCGTCATACTCCATTCCTTAACGGTTACCGTCCACAGTTCTACTTCCGTACAACTGACGTAACTGGCGCAATCCAATTACAAGACGGCGTTGAAATGGTTATGCCAGGTGACAACGTTGAAATGTCAGTAGAATTAATCCACCCAATCGCAATGGACCCAGGTCTACGTTTTGCGATCCGTGAAGGTGGTCGTACTGTAGGTGCTGGTGTTGTTGCGAAAGTAACTGCATAAGCATAATATAGTGACGGATTACGTCTCAAGTTGAGGGCTTTGGCTCTCAACTTGCATTATAGGTCAGTAGTTCAATTGGTAGAGCGTCGGTCTCCAAAACCGAATGTTGGGGGTTCGAGTCCCTCCTGACCTGCCATATTTTGAAATAAAAAGCTTGATGCTGGCTTAGTTGTTCATATAATAAGTCGCGAGTTCTACGACGAGTACAAAAATGTCGAATGATAAATCGCGTGACGCATTGAGCGACGCGCCAATTCCTCAAAGAAATAATTCTGCTGAAGTTGTTCGTTCTGGTTCGCCTTTAGATATTGTTCTATGGGTGATTGCAATTGCATTCTTGCTTTTAGCTACTATGGTGAATCAGTATTTACCAGCGTATTGGGCGCCTGCAAATAATATTTGGGTGCGCGTTGGGGCAATTTTTGCTTGTATCGTTGTGGCTTTAGGTTTATTATACGCCACCCATCAAGGTAAAGGCTTCGTTCGTTTGCTAAAAGATGCACGAGTCGAATTGCGTCGAGTAACTTGGCCAACAAAACAAGAAACAGTCACTACATCGTGGCAGGTTCTATTGGTTGTAGTTGTTGCATCATTGGTTTTATGGTGCTTTGACTATGGTTTGGGTTGGTTAATTAAGTTGATTATCGGGTAAAAGAGCTATGAAACGTTGGTACATTATTCATGCCTACTCTGGCTATGAAAAACAAGTGTTGCGTTCGCTTACAGAACGAATCCAGCGTAGCGCTGTTGCTGATAGCTTTGGTGATGTCCTTGTTCCTACCGAAGAAGTGGTAGAAATGAAGGATGGTAAGAAACGTAAATCTGAGCGTAAATTCTTTCCTGGCTATGTGTTAGTCGAAATGGAAATGAATGATGATACTTGGCATATCGTTAAAGAATGTCCAAAGGTTCTAGGTTTCATTGGTGGTACACCTGAAAAACCAGCACCAATCACTCAGCGCGAAGCAGATGCGATTCTTGCGCGTGTACGTAATACAGGTGAAGCACCACGTCCTAAGACGATGTTTGAGCCTGGTGAAGAATTACTTGTTATTGACGGTCCATTCACAGACTTTAAAGGTGTGGTGGAAGAAGTTCAATACGAAAAGTCACGTTTAACGTTGACGATTAATGTATTTAATCGACCAACTCAGGTTGAACTCGAATTTCGCCAAGTCGAAAAAACGATTTAATCTTAATTGGTTGAAAAGCGCCCGATTTTATCGGGCATTGTTGTTGTAACAGTAGTGTTGCGTAAAGATTGGGGAGCCTAGCGGCGTTCGTACCCAGAGGTATTTTAAAATGGCTAAGAAGATTGACGGCTATATCAAGCTGCAAGTTCCAGCTGGTAAAGCAAATCCATCTCCACCAATTGGTCCTGCATTAGGTCAGCGCGGTGTAAACATCATGGCATTCTGTAAAGAATTCAATGCTGCTACACAAAAAGTTGAACCAGGTCTTCCAATTCCTGTAGTGATTACTGTGTACAACGACAAGTCGTTCACATTCATCATGAAAACTCCTCCAGCTTCTATTCTTCTTAAGAAAGCTGCTGGTATCCAAAAGGGTTCATCTGTACCAAACAAAACTAAAGTTGGTAAGTTGACTCGTGCTCAGTTAGAAGAAATTGCGACTACTAAAGAACCAGATTTAACTGGTGCTGATTTAGACGCACGTGTACGTACCATTGCTGGTTCTGCGCGTTCTATGGGCTTGGAAGTGGAGCTATAAGACATGGCAAAGTTAACTAAACGTCAAAAAGCCATTGCTGCTGCTGTTGAAGCAAACAAAGTTTACACTTTGGAAGAAGCAGTGCAAGTTCTTAACAGCCTACCTGCTGCAAAGTTCAAAGAATCTTTGGATGTAGCTGTAAATCTTGGTGTAGACCCACGTAAATCTGATCAGGTTGTACGTGGTGCGACTACATTACCTGCTGGTACTGGTAAAACTGTACGTGTAGCTGTGTTTGCTCAAGGCGCGCAAGCAGAAGCTGCTAAAGAAGCTGGTGCAGACATCGTAGGTTTTGATGACCTTGCTGAAAGCATTCAAGGCGGAAACCTTGACTTTGATGTTGTAATCGCTGCTCCTGACGCTATGCGTGTTGTTGGTAAGCTCGGTACAATTCTTGGTCCACGTGGTTTAATGCCAAACCCTAAAGTTGGTACTGTAACTCCTGATGTAGCGAATGCTGTTAAAAACGCTAAATCTGGTCAGGCTCGTTACCGTGTAGACAAAGCGGGTATTATCCATGCTGCGATCGGTCAATTAGGCTTTGAAGCTGCTGCTATCCGTCAAAACGTTGAAACCTTAGTTGCTGACTTGAAAAAGTTAAAACCTGCAACTTCTAAAGGTGTATACATCAAAAAGATCACTTTGAGCTCAACTATGGGTCCTGGTCTTACTGTTGATGTAAGCAACGTTTCTAACTAAGTTTAAAACTTGGTCAAGAATTTTAAAGTCCTGATTGAGGGCAGAGTATAAAAATTATAGGTTTTTATACTCATTCAAAGTATTGCTTTGTTTCCTCACTCATCAGGCGGACTTTGAATTGATAAATGTAAATTTATCAGCGTCAAAGACCACAGGCGAAGAGACTTCTTTTGAATATCTTCTTAATAACCCAGCCTGCGTAGACGCGGTGGTGTGATTTATTCCTCCTCCGCGTGCAAGTCAAATCCTTATTGACTTGCGAATTGGGAGTGTACTTTTTTGAGTACATAAATCACCGTTAGGAGGTTTTACAATGGCTCTTCTTATTGAAAGCAAAAAACAGATCGTTGCTGAAGTGGCTCAAACTGCTTCTACAGCGTTCGCTGCCGTTGTTGCTGACTATCAAGGTTTAACCGTTGAGCAATTAACTACTCTTCGTGTTGAAGCTCGTAAACTAGGTGTTGCTACACGCGTTGTACGTAACACTTTGGCTAAACGTGCTCTTCAAGATACGCAATTTGCAATCTTGAATGACAACCTTGTTGGCCCAACAATCTTAGCATTCTCAACTTCTGAAGACGATATGGGTGCAGCTGCACGCTTGTTTGAAGAATTTGCTAAAACTAACAAAGCATTTGAATTAAAAGCTGCTGCATTTGATGGCAAACTTTATCAAGGTGCTGATGTTAGCGTTATCGCAAACCTTCCAAACCAAGAAAAAGCGCTTACTATGCTCGCATCTGTTCTTCAAGCTCCTATTTCGAAATTGGGTCGCTTACTTACAGCGCTTCAAGAGAAAAACGAGTCAGAAGCTGCTTAAGCTTAAATCTACTTCCACACCATTCAATACCCATTTGGAGTTAATCTCATGGCTTTAACAAACGAAGAAATCCTAAACGCAGTTGCTGAAAAAACTGTTCTTGAACTTGTTGAACTTATTTCTGCTTTTGAAGAAAAATTCAACGTATCTGCTGCTGCTGTAGCTGTAGCTGCTGCTCCTGCTGCTGCTGCTGCTGAAGAACAAACTGAATTCAACGTTGAGTTGACTTCTTTTGGTGCTAACAAAGTAGCTGTAATTAAAGCAGTTCGTGAAGCAACTGGCCTTGGTCTTAAAGAAGCTAAAGACCTAGTTGAAGGTGCTCCACAAGTTCTTAAAGAAGGCGTTTCTAAAGAAGAAGGCGAAGAACTTAAGAAGAAACTTGAAGAAGCTGGTGCTACAGTTACACTTAAGTAATTGTAAAAGGAGTCGGTTTTTAAATCGGCTCCATAAAATGGCTGATGGCTCTTGGGTCATCAGCCTTTTTGCGTTACAATAATCGGCTCGATTTTTGTTTGTTCTGTACAATAACTGTTATATTTCAGAAGAATCAAAGTAATTTCAAATGCTTACCAATATTTTTCTTTTTAAAAAATATTGTTAAGCGTTTTAATACCACTAAAAATTGCAGCATTTGTAAACAGTGGTGGCCATATCGGCCTGTGTAATTCCTTCTGAGCCCGTTCTGCAGGCGGGCTTGGTTTACTTTCCGAGGACTCCAGATGGCATACTCATATACCGAAAAGAAACGGATCCGTAAGAATTTTGGTAAATTGCCCCAAGTAATGGAAGCACCGTACTTACTTTCGATTCAGGTCGATTCGTATAGAACGTTCTTGCAAGGTGGCAAATCTCCAAAAAACCGCGAAGATATCGGTCTCCAAGCCGCATTTCGTTCAGTTTTTCCTATAGAAAGTTATTCTGGCAATGCTGCTTTAGAATTTGTTGAGTATAGCCTTGGTAAGCCTGAGTTTGATGTGCGTGAATGTATTTTACGTGGTTCGACTTATGCAGCACCAATGCGCGTAAAAATTCGTTTGATTATTAAAGATCGCGAAACTAAATCTATTAAAGACGTACGTGAACAAGAAGTCTACATGGGTGAAATGCCACTCATGACAGACAATGGTACCTTTGTTATCAATGGTACTGAGCGTGTAATTGTATCTCAATTACATCGTTCACCTGGTGTGTTCTTCGATCACGATAAAGGCAAAACACATTCAAGTGGTAAAGTACTTTATTCTGCACGTATTATTCCTTACCGTGGTTCATGGTTAGATTTCGAATTTGATGCTAAAGATTTAGTTTATGTACGTATTGACCGTCGTCGTAAATTATTAGCAACTGTTGTGTTGCGTGCATTGGGTTATAACAATGAACAAATCTTGAATTTGTTCTATGAGAAAGTACCTGTATATCTTGATATGGGTAGCTATCAAATTGACCTCGTTCCAGATCGTCTACGTGGCGAAATGGCGCAATTTGATATCGCTGACAATGACGGTAAAATCATTGTTGAACAAGGTAAACGTATTAATGCACGTCACGTACGTCAAATGGAAGCTTCTGGTTTAGCTAAGCTATCAGTTCCTGATGAGTACTTGTATGAGCGTATCACTGCTGAAGATATTACTTTACGTAATGGTGATGTGATTGCTGCAAATACATTGTTAAGCCATGAAGTTATGGTGAAACTGGCAGAAGGCGGCGTTAAACAATTCAATATCTTGTTCACGAACGATATTGACCGTGGTTCATTTGTTGCTGACTCATTACGTGCTGACACAACATCTGGCCGTGAAGAAGCATTAGTTGAAATCTATAAAGTAATGCGTCCAGGCGAGCCACCAACAAAAGAAGCTGCTGAAAACTTATTTAATAACTTATTCTTCTCTTCTGAACGTTATGACTTATCTCCAGTAGGTCGTATGAAGTTCAACCGTCGTTTGGGTCGCCCATACGAAGTTGGTACTGACCAGAAGTCACGTGAAGTAGAAGGTATTTTATCGCACGAAGATATCATCGATGTATTACGTACATTAGTTGAAATCCGTAACGGTAAAGGTGAAGTCGACGATATCGATCACTTGGGTAACCGTCGTGTACGTTCTGTTGGTGAAATGACTGAAAACCAATTCCGTGTTGGTTTAGTTCGTGTTGAACGTGCTGTTAAAGAACGTTTAAGCCAAGCAGAAACAGATAATTTGTCTCCACAAGATCTCATTAACGCAAAACCAGTTGCAGCTGCAATCAAAGAATTCTTTGGTTCAAGCCAATTGTCTCAGTTTATGGATCAAAACAACCCATTATCTGAAATTACACATAAACGTCGTGTTTCAGCGCTTGGACCTGGTGGTTTAACGCGTGAACGTGCGGGCTTTGAAGTACGTGACGTACATCAAACTCACTATGGTCGTGTATGTCCAATTGAAACGCCTGAAGGTCCAAACATTGGTTTGATTAACTCGCTTTCTGTATATGCAAAAGCGAATGACTTCGGTTTCTTGGAAACACCATACCGTAGAGTAGTAGATGGTCGTGTAACTGATGCAGTTGAATATTTATCTGCTATTGAAGAAGTGGGTACTGTTATTGCACAGGCCGACTCTGCTGTAGATAAAGATGGCAACTTAACAGAAGAATTCGTTTCTGTTCGTCATCAAGGTGAATTCGTACGTATGCCACCTGAAAAAGTGACGCATATGGATGTATCTGCACAGCAGGTAGTATCTGTAGCTGCATCGCTTATTCCATTCCTTGAACACGATGACGCGAACCGTGCATTAATGGGTTCAAACATGCAACGTCAGGCCGTTCCTACTCTACGTGCGGATAAACCGCTTGTAGGTACAGGTATGGAAGCGAACGTAGCACGTGACTCTGGGGTATGTGTGATCGCAAACCGTGGTGGTGCGATTGAATATGTAGATGCTTCTCGTATCGTTATTCGTGTAAACGAAGATGAAATGATTGCAGGTGAGGCTGGTGTAGATATTTACAACCTCATTAAATATACACGTTCTAACCAAAACACTTGTATTAACCAAAATATTATCGTGAATTTGGGCGACAAAGTTGCTCGCGGTGACATTTTGGCAGACGGTCCGTCAACAGATATGGGTGAGCTTGCGCTTGGTCAAAACATGCGTGTAGCGTTCATGACGTGGAATGGTTACAACTACGAAGACTCGATCTTGTTATCTGAGCGTGTACTTCAAGAAGACCGTTTAACTTCTATTCATATTCAAGAATTATCATGTGTAGCGCGTGATACTAAGTTAGGTGCAGAAGAAATTACTGCCGATATTCCTAACGTAGGTGAAGCTGCACTTTCTAAACTTGATGAATCAGGTATCGTTTATATCGGTGCTGAAGTTACTGCTGGTGACATCCTTGTTGGTAAAGTAACGCCTAAAGGTGAAACTCAGTTAACTCCTGAAGAAAAATTGCTTCGTGCGATCTTTGGTGAGAAAGCAGCTGACGTTAAAGACTCATCTTTACGTGTTCCATCTGGTACTAAAGGTACAGTTATCGATGTTCAAGTCTTCACTCGTGATGGCTTAGAGAAAGATGACCGTGCGTTAGCAATTGAAAAAGCACAGCTTGACTCTTACCGTAAAGACTTGAAAGAAGAATACAAGATCTTTGAAGAAGCAGCTCGTGAGCGTGTAATTCGTTTGCTTAAAGGCCAAGAATCTAACGGTGGTGGTTCGACTAAACGTGGCGACAAACTTGTTGAAGATATGTTGTCTGGTTTAGAGCTTGTTGACTTACTTGAAATCCAACCTACAGACGAAGCAATTGCTGAACGTTTATCTCAAATTCAAGTGTTCTTGAAAGAGAAGAGTGCAGAAATTGATGAGAAGTTTGCAGAGAAGAAACGTAAGCTTTCGACTGGTGATGAGTTAACAACCGGCGTTCTGAAAGTTGTTAAAGTTTACCTAGCAGTTAAACGTCGCATTCAGCCTGGTGATAAAATGGCTGGTCGTCACGGTAACAAAGGTGTTGTATCTAACATTTTACCTGTTGAAGACATGCCACACGATGCGAACGGTGTACCAGTAGATATCGTATTGAACCCATTGGGTGTACCATCTCGTATGAACGTGGGTCAGATTCTTGAGACTCACTTGGGTATGGCGGCTAAAGGGCTTGGCGATAAAATCGAAAAAATGTTGAAAGAACAGCGTACAGTTTTAGAACTTCGCGAATTCTTAGACAAGATTTATAACAAAGTTGGTGGCGAGCAAGAAGATCTTGATAGCTTAACTGATGCTGAAGTTTTAGCTCTTTCTGGCAACTTACGTGCTGGTGTGCCTTTAGCTACTCCTGTATTTGATGGTGCTGAAGAAAGCCAAATTAAAGACTTACTTGAATTAGCTGACATTTCACGTACTGGTCAAACAGTATTGTTTGATGGTCGTACGGGTGAACAGTTTGATCGTCCTGTAACTGTAGGTTACATGTACATGCTCAAATTGAACCACTTGGTTGATGACAAAATGCATGCGCGTTCAACTGGTTCTTACTCACTTGTTACACAGCAACCGCTTGGTGGTAAAGCACAGTTCGGTGGTCAGCGTTTCGGTGAGATGGAGGTCTGGGCACTTGAAGCTTACGGCGCAGCATATACTCTTCAAGAGATGTTAACTGTTAAGTCGGATGACGTTGAAGGTCGTACACGCATCTATAAGAATATTGTAGATGGTAACCATTATATGGATCCGGGTATGCCTGAATCGTTCAACGTATTGACCAAAGAGATCCGTTCTTTAGGTATCAACATTGAACTGAAAAATGGTGACTAAGTCGTAAGACTCACGATTTTTTAGGAAAAAACAATATTTGTGACCCAGTCGGGTAAGCATTGCTTCCCGACACACGGAGAAAAAAATTGAAAGACTTGCTCGATATCATGCGTAAGAAAACGGACTCAGATGGTCATGCACCAATTGAGTTTGACCGTATCCGTATTGGTCTTGCGTCACCAGAAATGATTAAGTCATGGTCTCATGGTGAAGTTAAAAAACCTGAGACAATTAACTACCGTACTTTTAAACCAGAACGTGACGGTTTGTTCTGTGCCAAAATTTTTGGTCCAGTAAAAGATTACGAATGCTTGTGTGGTAAATACAAGCGTATGAAATACAAAGGCGTCATTTGTGAAAAATGTGGCGTTGAAGTAACTACAGCGAAAGTTCGTCGTGAACGTATGGGTCACATTGAACTCGCTTCTCCAGTTGCACATATCTGGTTCTTAAAATCGTTACCATCTCGTATCGGTTTATTACTTGATATGACGCTTCGTGATATCGAACGCGTATTGTATTTCGAATCATACGTTGTAACTGATCCTGGTATGACTCCGTTTGAAAAGTATCAACTTTTAACAGACGAAGAATACTTCAATGCACTTGAAGAGCACGGTGATGAATTCACTGCGAAAATGGGTGCAGAAGCGATTCAGGACTTATTAAAAGATATCGATCTTGAAGCTGAAATCGCACGTTTACGTGAAGAAATTCCTCAAACAACTTCTGAAACGAAGTTGAAAAAAGCGTCTAAACGCTTGAAATTGATGGAAGCATTCAACGATTCAAACAACAAGCCAGAATGGATGGTGATGAATGTACTTCCCGTACTTCCACCAGATTTACGTCCATTAGTTCCACTTGAAGGTGGTCGTTTCGCGACTTCTGACTTGAACGATTTATATCGTCGTGTCATTAACCGTAACAACCGTTTGAAGCGTCTTCTTGATCTTGCAGCACCAGATATCATCGTACGTAACGAAAAACGTATGTTACAAGAGTCTGTAGATGCATTGCTTGATAACGGTCGTCGTGGTCGTGCAATTACCGGTTCTAACAAACGTCCATTAAAATCTTTGGCAGATATGATCAAAGGTAAACAAGGTCGTTTCCGTCAGAACTTACTTGGTAAACGTGTTGACTATTCTGGTCGTTCGGTAATTACTGTAGGTCCTACTTTACGTCTTCACCAATGTGGTCTTCCGAAGAAAATGGCACTTGAATTATTCAAGCCATTTATTTTTGCGAAACTACAAGCTTCAGGTCAAGCAACAACCATTAAAGCTGCGAAGAAAATGGTTGAGCGCGAGACTCCAGAAGTTTGGGACGTTCTTGCTTCTGTAATTCGTCAACATCCAGTAATGTTAAACCGTGCGCCAACACTTCACCGTTTAGGTCTTCAAGCATTTGAACCTATTCTTATTGAAGGTAAGGCAATCCGTCTTCACCCACTCGTTTGTGCTGCGTTTAACGCCGACTTCGATGGTGACCAAATGGCGGTACACGTTCCATTGACACTTGAAGCACAGTTAGAAGCTCGTGCATTGATGATGTCAACAAACAACATCTTGTCACCAGCGAATGGTGAGCCGATCATCGTTCCTTCTCAGGACGTTGTCTTGGGTCTTTACTACATCACGCGTGATGCAGTAAATGCTAAAGGCGAAGGCATGGTGTTTGCTGATACTCACGAAGTAAACCGTGCACTTGCAACTGGTCAGGTTGCGATCCATGCTCGTGTTAAAGTACGTGTGCATCAAACTGTTATCAATGAAAATGGTGAACGTGAACACGGAACTATTATTGTTGATACAACACCAGGTCGTTGTTTGCTTTGGGAAGTTGTTCCACAAGGCTTAAGCTTTGACATGATCAACCTTGAGATGACTAAAAAGAATATCTCGAAGTTAATCAACTCTTGCTACCGTAAACTTGGTTTGAAAGATACCGTTATCTTTGCTGACCAATTAATGTACTTGGGCTTCCGTCAAGCGACTCGTTCAGGTGTATCTGTAGGTATGGAAGACATGTTGATTCCACCTACTAAGCACACAATTATTGATAAAGCGGAAACAGAAGTTCGTGAAATCGAACAACAGTTCGAACAAGGTTTCGTAACTGCTGGTGAGCGTTATAACAAAGTTGTCGATATCTGGGCGCGTACAAACGACCAAGTTGCTAAAGCGATGATGGATAACTTGTCTTATACACTTGTGAAAAACAAACAAGGTGAAGACGAGAAACAAAAATCATTCAACAGCATCTATATGATGTCTGACTCTGGTGCCCGTGGTAGTGCGGCGCAGATTCGTCAGCTTGCTGGTATGCGTGGCTTGATGGCAAAACCGGATGGTTCGATTATCGAAACACCGATTAAAGCGAACTTCCGTGAAGGTTTAACAGTACTTCAGTACTTTATTTCAACACACGGTGCGCGTAAAGGTTTGGCCGATACAGCATTAAAAACTGCGAACTCAGGTTACTTGACTCGTCGTCTTGTAGACGTAGCGCAAGATTTGGTAATTACCGAACCTGACTGTGGTACAGCTGGTGGTCTGGTGATGACTCCATTCATTCAAGGTGGTGATGTCATCGAGCCATTACGTGACCGCGTATTAGGTCGTGTAACTGCTGAAGACGTACGTCGTGCATCTGATGATGAAGTTGTATTACCTCGTGGTACGTTAATTGACGAAAAAATCGCAGCTCATCTTGAAGAAGCGGGTGTGGATGAAGTCAAAGTACGTTCAGTAATTGCTTGTGAATCTGCTTTTGGTGTATGTGCTAGATGTTATGGCCGTGACCTTGCACGTGGTCACTTGGTTAACCCAGGTGAATCAGTTGGTGTAATGGCAGCACAATCTATTGGTGAACCAGGTACACAGTTAACGATGCGTACGTTCCACGTTGGTGGTGCTGCGAGCCGAACTTCTGCTGCGAACAGTGTTCAAGTACGTAACAAAGGTACTGTACGTTTCCATAACGTGAAAACTGTACAACATGCAAAAGGCCACTTGGTTTCAGTTTCACGTTCAGGTGAAATTGGTATTGCCGATGATTTAGGTCGTGAGCGCGAGCGTTATAAGCTTCCTTACGGTGCAAGCATCTTGTTGAAAGATGGTGAAGCTGTTGAAGCTGGCGGTATCGTAGCGACTTGGGATCCGCATACACATCCATTAGTAACAGAAGTTGCTGGTAAAGCACGTTTCAGCCAAATCGCTGATGGTGTAACTGCAACATCGAAAACTGATGATGCAACTGGTATGACTACTGTTGAAATCTTGCCTGTAACAGCTCGTCCTGCTTCTGGTAAAGATTTACGTCCTGCAATCGTGTTGGATACAACAGATGGCGGCGAACAGTTCTACTTCTTGCCACAAAACACAATCGTAACTGTTCGCGATGGCGAAACGATTGGTGTCGGTGACGTAATTGGTCGTGTACCACAAGAAACATCACGTACTCGTGATATTACCGGTGGTCTTCCACGTGTAGCTGACTTATTCGAAGCACGTAAACCGAAAGAACATGCAATTCTTGCTGAAGTTTCAGGTGTTGTAAGCTTTGGTAAAGAAACTAAGGGTAAAAACCGTTTAGTAATTACCCCAGATGATGGTTCTGAGATTTACGAAGAATTGATTCCAAAATGGCGTCAAATCAACGTGTTCGAAGGCGAGCATGTGAACCGTGGTGAAACAGTTTCTGATGGTCCACAAAACCCGCACGACATCTTACGTTTGAAAGGTGAAGTTGCATTAACTAACTACATCGTGAACGAAGTTCAAGACGTATACCGTCTCCAAGGTGTAAAAATCAACGACAAACATATTGAAGTTATCGTACGTCAAATGTTGCGTAAAGTTGATATCACTGATGGTGGTGATACAAGCTTCATCAAAGGCGAGCAAGTGGATTACATCCGCGTTGTTCAAGAGAACCAAGCTGTCTTGGCTCAGAACAAGTTCCCTGCGAAGTTTGAACGTCAATTGATGGGTATTACGAAAGCATCGCTTTCTACAGACTCGTTCATCTCTGCTGCATCGTTCCAGGAAACAACTCGTGTGTTAACTGAAGCTGCTGTAACAGGTAAAGAAGATGATTTACGTGGCTTGAAAGAAAACGTTGTAGTGGGTCGCTTGATTCCAGCTGGTACTGGTCTTGCATACCACTTAGAACGTCGTCGTCAAGAAGCAGAAGCTGCTGAACATGAGCTTCACAATGACTTCAGCGAAGTAGACCAAGCATTTAGCCAAGCATTAAACTCAGAACAATTCTAAGTTTAGACTGGTATTAAAAAAGGCACCTCAGGGTGCCTTTTTTATTTATATTTATTTATAACAATTAAAAGTGGTAATTACATAAACATATTAAAGAGCCATTATTTTATTACTTAAGCGGGATAAACGCTCCACAAAAACAGATTAGGCTACATGCTTATGGAGACTGGAGTAAATCTAATGAAAAAAATGATGACGATTGTTAGTGTTGGCCTGATGTCAACAACTTTGTTTGTTGGTTGCCAGAATGCAAGCCCAGAAAGTAAACGTATTGGTTCGGCTGCAATTGGTGGTGGTGCAGGTGGTGCTGTAGGTAAACATGTGGGCGGTAATATTGGCGCAGGTTTAGGAGCGGCTCTCGGTGCCGGCGTAGCAGCTAATGCAAAAGGATCGAGTAGTAAAACCGTGCGTAATAGTGCAATTGGTGCCGGTGTTGGTGCGGTGTTAGGTGGCGCAATCATTGGTGGCGATGCTGGTGCTGCTACAGGTGGTGCACTGGGTGGTAGTGCGGGCGCAGCTTATGAAGAGAAGAAAGGGAAGTACTAAAAGTATTCCTAATAATGTTTAAACCTAGAAGTCTTTAACCTGTTAGAGGCTTCTTTTTTATGTCTTTTTTATAATTAAAATTTTGCTTAATGAGCATAAATAGATGAGCTTTACAAAATATCAATCGATTAGGACAGATGAATAACACAATCTGATCAAATTACTCATAAAAGAGGATTATTCTTTTCATTAGAACAGGTAATAGGAGTATGGCCATGAAAAAAACAATAGGATTAGTTTCTGCTTTAATGTTGTCTACACTTATGATTACGGGTTGTCAAAATATGAGTCCGTCTGACCAGCGTATTGGTGCAGCAGCAGCAGGTGGAGCACTAGGTGGTGGCTTAGGTAACCATGTAGGCGGTGGTGTTGGTGCAGGCTTAGGTGCAGCAGTAGGTGCTGGTGTTGGTTCAAATAGCCAAGGCGGTAGTAAGCAAACCACGACTAAAAGTGCGATCGGAGCTGGTATCGGTTCTGTGGTAGGTAAAGCAATATTGGGTGGTGACTCTGGTGCTGCAATTGGCGGTGCGATAGGTGGTGGTGCTGGTGCAGCGATTGAAGAAAAAAGATAACACAGTATTGAGTGAATGAAATAAGCGCTTTTTAGCGCTTATTTCATTGAGGGAAAGGTTTTGCTTTTTTACGTCGGATATAAAGCGTTTTTTTAACTTCGGCAATTCTTACCCCCGATTCATCAAAAATATTTAGATGATAAGTTCTTAAAACAGGTTCGTAGTTTTCAGCAAGCTCACGTATTTGCTCAATCTCAGCTAAATCTACTCGAATGTCTGCATGTACCGTACTTCGACCAGGGGAAAGAAAATTAATTTCAGCAGCTTTATCCCAAACAATATATTTTGATCCGAGATGATGCAGCAGAATCATCATGTAAAATGGATCAACCATTGAATAAAGACTGCCCCCAAAGTGTGTTCCGACCAAGTTTTGGTTTTTCCAGGTCAGAGGCATTTTCACACGTACATGGCAAAGTTCTAAATTCATGATTTCAATATAAATCCCTGCACCACGATAAGGTGGGTAGTGATTAAATAGAAATTTTGAAATCGTAGGATTGTTCTGAAGTCTTCTTAAAATAGCCATAATAGTCAATTTTTTTTATTGAAACAGTATTCATACTAGATAAGTATCATCTTTTTTATATTGATGGCAATGCTCTATCCGACTAACGACATGATCGATTGAAAAACAAGATAGGAAATGATTATGCAGCCAAAAGTTCATACAGTAACAACAAGTGACCAACAAACGCTTTGTGCCAAAACATGGGGCGACGAAAAAAATACACCGTTGGTTTTAGTACATGGTTATCCTGACAATCAAGAAGTATGGGAATCAATCATTGAAAATTTAATCAATGACTTTTACATTGTCACCTATGATGTACGTGGGGCGGGTTTGTCGTCTATACCAAAACGTATACGTGATTACCGTTTAGAGCGGTTATCTCTAGATTTACAAGAAGTAGTTGATGAGTTATTACCAAATCGTCAATTCCATATGGCTGCACACGATTGGGGTTCAATTCAATCTTGGGAGTCGGTAACTGAGCCTAAATTTAAAGGGCGGTTATTATCATATACAACCATTTCTGGGCCATGTCTTGATCATGCAGCTTTATTTTTGCGTGATAAATTTAAATCTTCACCAGCTCAGATCCTAAAAATATTAACCAAATCTTGGTATATCGGTGCATTCCATCTTCCTTTGTTAGCACCAACAGTATGGTCTCTTTTTAGCCCTGAAAAATGGGGGAAAGTCCTGACTCAGCTGGAGAGAAAAAGTAATTTACCTTTAAATAATAATATTAATGCAGATGGTAAATATGGCATTAATTTATATCGGGCAAATTTTATTCCTCGTTTAACTGGCCCTCGTCAGCGTTATGCTCAATGTCCAGTTAAAGCCGTTATTTTAAAATATGACACTTTTGTGAGCCCTGAATATATTACTGAGGCTATGCCAAAGTGGGTAGAAAATTTTGAATATGTAGAGCTTGAAGCAAATCACTGGGCAATTCTAAGTGAGCCGGCAAAAATTGCAGATCATATTCGTCAGTTTATTAAGGCCCAAGCTTAATCATTGAGTGACTGCATAAAACTGTTAATTAGGCGATATTTTCGGCTTCATAGGTCTGAATCTGATAGAATGTCGCCTTTTGTTTTGCTCTGAATTTATTCATGAATGCTGTCGTTATTGCGATTGCAGTGATGTTTTTATTATCACTGGCACGCGTTTCTGTCGTACTGACTTTAGTGGTTTCTGCCATTGTAGGCGGCCTCGTAGCAGGTTTAAGCCTTTCTCAAACCGTTGATGCCTTTAACGCTGGTCTTGGTGATGGTGCTGAAGTTGCACTTGCCTATGCTGTGTTAGGGGCATTCGCTCTGGCACTTTCAAAATCTGGTTTACCTGACTTACTTGCCCATAAACTGATTGGTTTGTTGGGAATGGAAGCTGGAAAAAGCCGCGAAACGAAAGTGAAATATCTACTGTTAGGTATTTTACTCATCGCTGCTATTTTCTCTCAGAACCTTATTCCGGTTCATATCGCCTTTATTCCCGTACTCGTTCCGCCATTATTACGGGTAATGAACCATTTAAAGTTAGATCGTCGAGCAGCAGCCTGTGTTCTTACGCTAGGTTTAGTCGGAACTTATATTTTTCTTCCGGTTGGATTTGGTGCAATTTTCCTTGAACAAATTTTGATGGGGAATATCAACAAAGTTGGCGCAGCGTATGGCTTACATGTAGAGCGTGGCATGATGTCAATTGGCATGGCTATTCCTGTTTTGGGAATGGTTTTAGGTACCTTGGTTGCTGTATTTATTAGCTACCGTAAACCAAGAATTTATGCTGATCGTGCTATTACACCAACTACAACGATTGATTTAGATAAACCTCTTCGTGCAACAGCGCAAGCTGAAACAGCTGACTTAAAAGCAGATGCAGAAGAGTTAAAGCATGAGGCAGAGCAAGCGCCCGTAATTGCAAAGAAAACAATCTATATGGCATTGCTTGCAATTGGCCTGACACTCGCTGCACAGCTCTATTCGGGTTCAATGATTTTGGGTGGTTTAGTCGGTTTTGCTGTTCTATCTACTGCTGGAATTTTTAAGTGGCAAGATGCAGATGATGTCTTTGTACAAGGTATGCGAATGATGGCCTTGGTAGGTTTCATTATGATTTCTGCTGCGGGCTTTGCATCGGTCATGACGCATACTGGGGATATCAATCAACTGGTAAAAGGTGTGGTTGAAATCATTGGGGATAATCGAGCACTTGCAGCTTTCTTAATGCTTTGTATTGGTTTATTTGTCACGATTGGTATTGGTTCATCTTTCTCAAGTGTACCTGTATTAGCCGTTATTTATGTGCCTTTATGCGTACAGTTTGGATTTTCACCATTAGCAACGATTGCCCTTATTGGGACAGCAGCAGCATTAGGTGATGCAGGCTCACCAGCCTCTGATTCAACTTTAGGGCCAACAGCTGGTTTAGGTGTGGATGGGCAACATGACCATATATGGGATACGGTTGTACCTACATTTATTCATTTTAATATTCCGCTATTAATTTTTGGCTGGATTGCTGCAATGGTTTTATAGATTTTTTATAAAATATTAAATTATTAACCTTCTTAATGATGATCTTTAGATTTAAATTAAGAAGGTTTTTTATTGATTAAATAAAAGATGTATTTAAAATAAATTATATTAAAATACTCAGGATTGAAAAGTATATTAAAATAGTTGGTAATATAAAATAATCTTGATTAATAAGGTTGGAATAAAAACCAATTAAAATAGTTGGTTAATATATAATTTTATTTAAAACAGTTATTTAAAAATAAATGATAAATTAATTTTATAATGTGTATTGCATGATTTTAAAATACATGTTTATTATAAATATAAATAAGTTTGGAGATATTAAAGTGTTCAAAAAAGTTTTGGTTGTTGCATTAATGGGGATGTCTTCTTTTACTTTTGCTGGTAATTGGCAAGTGAAATTTGGTGGTAGTGTTATCGCTCCTTCGGAAGATACGACACTTGCTGAAAACACTGTAGTTAAAGCAGATCATGAATATGCATTTACGCCATCGGTAGAATACTTTTTTGGTCAGTCTCCATTTTCGGCAGAGTTATTATTAGCAGCACCTGTTAACCATGATGTGTTGCTAAATGGAAATAAGGTAGCGAGTCTTAAACAGTTACCACCAACCATTACTGCTAAATATCATTTTAAAAATTCGACTCGTTTTACGCCATATATTGGTGTTGGTGCAACAGCATTTATTGCTTGGGATGAAGATGGCATTGTAAAAGATGTGAAAGAAGATTTTGGTGTGGCAGGACAAGTTGGTTTTAATTTCCAACCTGCAGATGCTAAAAATTGGGGAGTATTTGTAGATGTTCGTTATGCTGATATAAGCCCAGAAGTTACTTTAAATGATGGGACTAAGTTTGATCTAGATATTAATCCGTTTGTTTACACTTTAGGTTATAGCTATAAATTTTAAGCATAATAATAAATAGAAAAAATATAATAATAAACCTAGACTCAGGCACCTCACATATATTTTATGTGAGGTTTTTTTATGGATTTTATTTGCACTAAAAAAAGCATAAAACAGACAGTTTTATACATATCTTATGCAAGTTTTTTTCTAAACTAATTTCTATTCATTACAAAACATGGGAATAAAATCATGAACAAAAAATTAGCGATGTGTTTGGCTGTTTTTAGTGGTATTGCTTTTACACAGAGTTTGCAAGCCGCAAGTTTCTCATGTGATGCTGCAAAAACCAAAACGGAAAAAAGTATTTGTAAAAATCGTTCTTTAAATGATGCTGATGTGAAAATGGCAACAACCTATCAAATTGTCCTGCATGCATTGCCGATGGGTGGGCGTGATAGCCAGAAAGATGCTCAATACCAATGGCTGAAAAAAAGAAATGCTTGTGCGGCTGGTGTAAGTTGTCTTAGCAAAGCTTACCAACAACGACAACAGCAGTTGGACTCTATCTTGCAAGATAGAGTGTTAAGCCAGGGTCCATTTTAATTAGAGTAAAAATTTTTAATATTCAGGATTGAAAAATTCTAGAAGTACTCCATTCATAAAGCATTCGAGAACAAACAGACTTCAAAATTTAAGGAGTGATTTATGAGTGAACAAGCATCACAAAATTATAGTTTCCAAGCGGAAGTTGCACAGCTTTTACATTTAGTGACGCATTCTCTCTATTCTAACCCTGAGATTTTCTTACGCGAGCTGATCTCTAATGCATCAGATGCATGTGATAAGTTGCGTTTTGAAGGAATTAATCATCCTGAATATTATGAAAATGATCCAGATTTACATGTACGAGTTATTTTAAATAAAGAAGATAAAACTTTAACCATTTCTGATAATGGTATCGGCTTAAATCAGCAAGAAGCGATTGATAACTTAGGTACGATTGCAAAATCGGGTACTAAAGATTTCATGTCAAAATTGACTGGCGATCAAAAAGCAGATGCTCAGTTGATTGGTCAATTTGGTGTTGGATTTTACTCAGGTTTTATTGTTGCTGATAAAATTACCGTGGAATCACGCCGTGCGGGTCTAGATGCATCTGAAGGGGTGCGTTGGATTAGCGGTGGTACAGGCGAGTTTGAAGTTCAACAAATTGATAAGGCTTCACGTGGTACCGACATTATTCTTCACTTGCGTGATGACGCGCTTGATTATTTAGAATCTTATAAAGTTAAGCAGATCGTTAATAAATACTCTGACCACATTAGTTTGCCAATTGAAATGCAAAAAGAAGTTTGGCAAGAAGAAGAGGTTGCTGAAGGTGAGGAGCCTAAAGGCGGCCAAATGGTCAAAACTGGCGAGTGGGAAGCAATTAACTCAGCCAGCGCTTTATGGACACGTAACAAGAGCGAAGTCACGGAAGAACAGTATGTTGAGTTCTATAAAAACTTAACGCATGACTTTGAAGCACCACTGGCTTGGGCGCATAACCGTGTTGAAGGTAGTACTGAATATACGCAGCTACTTTATATTCCAAGTAAAGCACCACATGACATTTTTACTCGTGAAGCAAAAGCGGGCATTAAGCTCTATGTGAAACGTGTCTTTATTATGGATGATGCGGATAACTTAATTCCAAATTATCTACGTTTTGTTCAAGGTGTAGTGGACAGTGCTGATTTACCACTGAATGTCAGCCGTGAGTTGTTGCAAGAAAGCCGTGATGTTAAAACAATTCGTGAAGGCAACGCACGCCGCATATTAACCTTGCTTGATGGTATGGCTAAGTCAGAAGACGAAAAAGACCAAGAAAAATTCAAGACGTTCTACAGTGAGTTTGGTTCAGTACTTAAAGAAGGCTTGGGCGAAGACTTTGGTAACCGCGAACGTATTTTAAAATTATTACGTTATGCGACATCAACAAATGATGAAGTAACAACTTCTTTTGCTGACTATAAGGCACGTATGAAAGAGGGCCAAAAAGCCATCTACTATGTGACTGCTGACAGCTTAGCGGCAGCGAAAAACTCACCACAGCTTGAGTTGTTCAAGAAAAAAGGCATTGAAGTATTATTAATGGCAGAGCGTGTTGACGAATGGGCAATGAACTTTGTTCAAGAGTTTGACGGTACACCATTAAAGAATGTGTCAAAAGGCGCGGTTGATTTAGGTGATTTGCAAGATGCTGAAGAGAAAAAAGCACTTGAGCAAGCCGCTGAACAGTTCAAACCTGTTGTTGAGAAACTAAGTGACTCATTGAAAGCTAAAACTAAAGAAGTACGCGTGACTACACGTCTCGTTGATTCGCCTGCATGTTTAGTAACAAGCGAAGGTGAGTTATCGCCTCAACTCATCCGGATGCTAAAACAAGCGGGACAAGAAGTACCTGAAATCAAACCAATCTTAGAAATTAACCCTGAGCATCCTTTAGTGAAAAAACTTGAAGGTTCAGAGCAGTTTGATGACTTGGCAAACGTGATTTTCGATCAGGCTGTTATTGCTGAAGGTGGTTTACCTGAAGATCCAGCAGCTTATGTAAAACGTATTAATAGCTTATTGCTGAAGTAATTCAGCGTAAAAAAAGCCTCTGAACTTTCAGGGGCTTTTTTTTGTGGATAAAGAAAGAGTTATCCACAATTTGATAATTTTTGATTAAAAATTAGCTTCGAGATTCATTTGAACGCTGAGCTGATGTTTCGAATCATCATCAATATGGTTAAAAAAGTTAAGGTCATTTTGCATAAAAAGCCAATCTCGCCATACAGGCTGCCGCCATGAAATATAAGGCCCCCAGCTATTTAGCCGAATGTCATTTTTGGTATATACGCCACCACTATACACACCGTAAGTAAGATGATTATCCTTTAGAAATTGATACTGCTGGAAAGTCCAATTTCCCCAACTATAATCTTCATTTTCACTCTTATTCACATTAAATTTATTAGCGAAAAGAGTGTTATCTTGCATTTTCTGCGTTAAGTTTAGCGTTGTCTCGGTGTAGTTCCGGCTAGTAGAACCATAGCGAAATACCTGTTCGGTATCCAAACTAATGTTATGTCTTAAATTCCATTTTTTCTTTGCCAAAAATTGTACATAAACATCGTTTTCTGAGTTTGCACCTAAATCAAGATTATTTTCAAAAGGCATCCAAGTTGAAATGGTCGCCCAGCTTGCACTCAGTGGATTAGTTGTCGAAACCTGAGCTGAAGAGTTCTTCTTCTTTTTCTTACCAAAGGCCTTATAAGTTTGTTCAGGCTGAGTCACTCGTCTCCACAATGTATCATTTCCAAATACAGCCATTAGTTCTTGAATTAAGGCGACATCGGGTAAAGCATCATTTGTCTCTGTTTCACAAGGAGATAGTGAAAGTGATTGTCTTTTTACTTTAGTAAAACTCGTAGAAGAATAAGGATAACGCCGTGACCGTTGGTGCTTGAACGTATTATAAAAAAATTGAGTATGCGGAATTAAAGTCAATACACCCAAACTATAAATACAAATGAAGATAGCCGATCTATTTTGAAATGAAAAAGAAGAAAATTGATTCATTTTTAAGGCGAAGGAATCAAAAATAAAAATTAGAACAGTACTTTAAAAGCCTAAGCTTAAATTTTTATTTAAAAGTATTTTATTATTCATCACCTTGGAAGAATTCCAAGGTGACGTTGGCTAGCTTAAAAAAGTGCTTCTAAGCGTAAGAAGGTGCTGACAAAATGATTGCGATCTTCGCGGTGGTCATTAAAGTAATTTACATCGCCTTGTACAAAGAACCATTCACGTAAAACGGGTTGACGCCATGAAACAAACGGGCCCCAACTGTTTAAGCGTAAGTCATTGTCGTTGTAATAACCACTTGTATAAATACCATAGTTAAAACGGTTATTTGCAAAGAAACTGTGCTCGCGGAAAGTTCTGTTTTCCCAAGCTAAATCATCGTCTTGATCATCGGCATAAGTTAAGCTGAACTGATTTGATAAAAACGGTTGATTTGGTCTGGCATGTGTAAGTTCAAGATTGGTACGTAAATAGTTTTCGCTGTCTATGCCATAACGATAAATTTGCTCAGCATAGAACTTAAAATCATTACGGAGTTGCCAATCTCTTGATGCTTTTAAACGAACATAAATATCGTCTCCAGAACGAATACCTAAGTCAGCATCTGTTTCAAAAGGCAATTTTTTCGAGAAATTTGACCAACGTAAAGCAATCGAACTGTTGTCATCTCGCGTTTGTTTACCATTTAGCTTCTTATTGGAGTCTTGATTTGGGTTTTGATTAATATTGGCCGGGCTGTTATTAAATTCATTATCAAGAGAGTCATCACCAAACACCACGCTGAGCCGTTTTTCTAGCGTTGGTAATTTAATCTTGCCTCGTATTCTGGGCTTAATTTCAAAATTATCATATTCATTCCAATAGTTATCGACCATTACGCGAATGGTTGCAGTAGCAGGTTTTTGTGGATCGACTTCACCAAACCAGTTATCAATTTTTTCAGAAGTACGATCGGCCCAATTACGAATTTTCTTTTGCTTACGGTCAACCCAGGTTTGATCTTCTGTTTGTTCGGTAGGGGGAACAATACGTTGACTAGATTGCTCTGGAAAAATAGTTGGGGTTGCATCTACCCAACGTGGAATCTGATCTAACAGATTTTCATCTGTTGTAGCTTCGGTTTGAACTCCAGATGACAAACCTTCTATTTGTTGGCTTTGAGTGGAAGAGCTCGTTTCTGCATGAGCAATGCATACCGAACCGAATCCAATAGTTAAAAGTGCAAAAAGCTGCCGGTAGGGCATTACGTGAAATGTTTTCATATCTATCTTTATGTTTTGTTGTTGTTTCCACTTTTGTTGATTTTTCTAATAAAATCAAGAGGGCGACACAAAAGTTAAGTAAATTTAACTTTTTTTACATATTTGAAATAAATTAAAAAGTTTAAGCTAGTAGCGATTATTTTTAACCAAAAAAAATCCCCCAATTAAGGGGGATGATAGATCAAGGAAACTTCAAATTCCGATCATTAAACACATAAAAAACAGAACATTACAGCGCGAATATTCTAAGACGCAATCATAAACTGATTTTAAACAATTAGATAGTTCTTTTTTTAGAACGCTCTATTGCTAAAATGGTGATAAAACATACGATTTCATCACACTTTCAATTGGGTTGATTTATTTCTGTGGAATATCACATGATTCATCATTACAAACAGCTGCATCATCTTGTTCAACTGCTTCAGCATTTGCTTTCAGTTGTGCTTGCTCTAAGACTTTTAAAAAGACGTCACGTGGTTGAGCACCCGCGAGTGCGATTCGTTGATCAAATACAAAAAATGGTACGCCCGTAACATTTAACTGCTCTTTAGCAATCTTTTCGTCATGACGAACAAAATCAGAGAGCTCATTGGTATCCAATACAAATTCAACTTCCGCATTATCAAGACCAATACGAGAAGCAATTTCTTCTACAACTTCACGTTCACCAATTGCCAGACCTTCAGTCATATAAGCATGGAAAAAAGCTTCTTTTGCTTGATTGCCTAAGCCTTTGCTTTGCGCAAGGTGAATAATACGGTGTGCATTGAAACTATTGCCAGAATTCGCCTTTTGCCATTGGAAATCAATACCTTCAGAGGCAGCCATGGCCGCAATATTGCGTTCCATTTCTTCCATTTCTTCATAGGTACGGCCATATTTTTTAGCTAAACGCTCAGTATTTGAAGTGTCATGTTTTGCTGGCGCATCAGGATCTAATTCGAAACTATGCCAGTGAATTTCAAGCTCAATACCTGCTTCAGCAGCTACATGTTCAAGGCGTTTTTTGCCGATATAACAGAAAGGGCAAACTACATCAGACCAGACATCAACACGCATGGGAGAATCTCATAAATTTTAATTACCCATCATAATAGGGATGATGCACAAGGATTTAAAGCTTTGAGTAGCGAATACAGTGTTGCGTATTGTGAAATAAATGGCATATAAAGAAGAATAAGCTCTATTTTATAACTATAAAGAGCAAAACTATAAGAAGGGAAATAGGAGGTGTGTATGCGCCGAGTTTTGATTGCGATAGCAAGTCTGATTGTTATCACAAGCATTGTTTTTTTCACCTATCAACATATCAAACAGCAACAGGCCAAAGACAGTAGTCAAATGTTTGATGTGGTCATGACTGAAAAAATGAACCAGCTTTATGAGCAAGCACAGGATTGGTCTAAACCCGTCGAGCTTAATATTCACGATAAACGATTGGCAGGACACTATAAGCAAATTTCAGAATTTCTATTAAGTTATTGGATTCAAAATATTAATGCACGAAATGCATATTTGAGAGAACTCAAAGCAGCCAAATGGGATACTTTTTTAAATGTTGATCGTTTAGATATTGATAAAAAGCAAAAATTTGCGGAAACCGAAAAGATGCTAGCGGATGTACGTATAGCTTCGGATCAGTATCAAACTGAATATGAAAAAATTCATAAAACCTTCTTAGCAAAGGTTCAAGAATTATCTGTTGATGCAGAGATGAGACAACTCCTTGAAATGAAATTGGGAACTCAACAAAAAGCAGATCAAGATCATGCAATTTTTATGATTGAGCTACAAATTTTAGATAAAGCAGAAGAAATGTTTAAGCTTCTAAAAAATTATGAATGGCAGAAGAAAGATCAGATGATTCTTTTTCATGAAAATGCTCAGGTCAAAAAGTTTAATGGGCTTTACCAAGATGTTTTAAAACTGAATGCAAAAATTGAAAAAATTAAGAAAAAAAATGTAGCTGCACTCGAAGGAGATTTAAAAGAATAAGCGTGGCATGAGCATCCAATATTATGGTTTGGTGCTCTCGGTTTTTCCTTTGGTTAAAAAAGATTGTAATAAACTTTGAGAAGTTTGTAGTTTGTTTAATTGTTCAGACACATGCATGAGTTCAGTTTGCAGTTTTTCTTGAACCACTGAGCACAGGGTAAATACGCGTTCATCTAAATCAAAACAAGGCAGCAAGGCTTGAATGTCTTTTAAATGCATGCCTGCATCATTTAATATTTTAATTTTCTTAATATTTTCAATATCTTTTTGTGTATAGCTTCGATAGTTATTACTCGCTCGATGAGGCTTTATCAGTCCTAAACTCTCGTAATAACGCAGCATACGCGGGCTGACTTTTGTGATTTCGGCAACTTTGGCAAGGTTCATAAAATGGGGTTGACCTTAACAGTGGTGTCATAGTTTAGCATGTTTGTATATTTCAAAATGGTACTTGTTCCATGATCAGAAAACTCATTTTATTGGTGTTATTCGGATTAATGTCATTTGTTGCAAATGCCAAAACACTTGAACTTCAGGAGAAGAACATGCGTCAAATATTTGTGCTTCACGGTTACTCTGCTTCTATAGATGATCATTGGTTTTTAGATTTAAAACATCAAATAGAAGATGAATATACGACTGTCACTCTAATCCCATTTCCAGATTCTGAGCATCCAGATGTGGAAGCATGGCAGAAAGTTTTAGATCAACAGATCCCTAGTGTGGATGAAAATACCTATTTTGTTGCACACAGTTTAGGGGTAATTACGTTACTGCACTTTCTGCAAAGACATGATTACCAAAATATTGGAGGAATGATTTTAGTATCCGGATTTTCTGGACCTATTTCAGATTTTTCTCCACTTGATGCCTATATAACAAAAAGCAAAGTCGATACGAGTTACTTTCATGACATAAAGAAAAAACTCGTTTATTTGTCTGATAACGATGATTTGGTTCCGCCTAAACTTACGATTCAATTCGCTAAAGAAATTGATGCGCCGTACATTACCGTTCCTAATGGCGGACACTTTTTAGGTAGAGAAGGTTATACAAAATTTCCGCAATTAGTTGATTCTCTAAAAGAGATGTTAGAGAGCCAATAAAATTTATAAGATAAATCGCACTCTATAATCTGAACAATTTTGTTCAAGTTGTAGAGTGTTTTATTAGAATGCGGTTTTAATAAATAGAAGAACCTTACTATTACTTTAAAAAATTTAATTATATTTACCGTTTATCTGAGCCTTACTGAATCAAATTCGACTTTGTTGTAGCCTATTTATAGATACTTTTAATTTAATCATCATCTTTTTAATTTGAATAGGATGACTGATTTTTGGAGCAAGTTATGAACTTTCTAAAACAATCAGCCTTCATTGCTGCATTTGCTTTTATGGGTTTACCGACTGTTCAAGCAGAAGAGGTGGCTACCTTACCTACAATTCGCGTTATGGCTGAATCTGAGCTACGTGAAGAGGTGGGCTTTGTACCTTTCCAAGAAGATAAAAAAGTGCGTCAGGCGCTACAACATCATGAGTATAAAACTCATTACGATATACAGAATGCTTTAGTCCCGGAAGGCATGACGACAGTAGATTATCAGCCAGTTATGGCTCAGCCTGATTTATCTCAACTTTCTCCGTTCTTACAACAATACATTTTAGCGGTAGCGGGTGGAATACAGTCTTCTGATCCAACCAATGGTATCTTTGTAATGTTAAAAGATTTGAATATTAATCGAAGTAATGTCGATGCTTATCGTGAGGGTACGATGAAAGTAAACCTTAATGACATTATGGATTTACAGAAGAAAATCGAAAATGGGTTAGCTGGTCGATAAAAAAATCCCCGCATTGAGCGGGGATTTTTATTTAAAAAGAATCTGTTATTTTGATCGAAAAATAAAAGATGCGGTATTATCAGGGTAACTATACTTTTAAAAATAAAGATATGAGCACTCAATTAATCGCACATTTAAAAAAGAAATGTGAAGCTGATGACAATGTAAAAATTTTACTTTCTCAGTGGGAGTTTGATCAAAAACTTGTAGGGAAAGCTTTAGAAAATATTGGGGGATTTTATCCACACTTTAGTAATCATAATGCCTCACATTCACAGCAGATTTTAGTCAATATTGAACGTATTTTAGGAAATGATATTGATTTATTAAGTGCAACTGATACTTGGTTAATTCTTGAAGCGGCATATTGGCATGATGTTGGGATGCTAATCGATGCTCAAAATGCGAAAGCAGTACATTCTAATCCTGATTTTAATTTTATGATTCAAACAATTGCCAATGAAAAGGGACATGATCTTCAAAAATTTTGCCAAGCCTATATTGAACAAAATTGGTTGTCGGCAATTGGTACTGTAGATCATCCTTTTGATGGCATTGAGCAATATCGTCAATTAGTTGCTGAGTGGTTTAGACGTGGACATGACAAACGAGTTGGCAAAATTGTTGAAGACCCTTTTAAAGATTTAGGCATAACTTCCCCTAGAACCGAACTTTTACCTAACCGAATTTATCGTTATTTAGGACAAATTTGTGTCTCTCATGGTATGAGTTTTGATACTTTAATAGAAACATTACCTTATAAACAGACTGGTTTAGGTACAGAAAATTGTCATCCGCGTTTTATAGGTTGTTTACTTCGTTTAGGTGACTTATTTGATTTAGATGACAACCGTTTTTGCCCTGTTATGGCAAAGCACGTCAGTAATATGCCTTCAGTGAGTAAACATCATCATAATAAGCATTTATCTTTACGTGAATTTCAGCTAGATAAGCGAACAGTAAAGCTTGTTGCTGAATGTCCAGATGAAATGTCTTATGTAGAGACACAAAATTGGTTTGGCTGGATACGTGAAGAATTCCAAAATCAAATGTCACAATGGAATCTGATCGTGCCTAATTTAAAATTTGGTTCACTTCCAACTATCGAACAATTAGATGTAAGAATGGAGGTGAAATATGAAAATGGTTTTAAGAGGGAAAAACTACTCCTAAATAATAAGCCGATGAAGTTTAAGTTGGATGAAAAAAATGCCATGGAGTTATTACAAGGTGCAAATTTGTATAGTGATGAATTCAGTATTTATCGTGAGCTTATTCAAAACTCTATTGATGCGACAATGTTAAGAATATGGCTTGAAGAGGATCAAGAAGCTCTTAAAGAATTACACCCATATCATAAGGATTTTCGAAAGATTCTAGAAAAATATCCTCTTCAGTTAGAAATTAATAAAATTAAAAATATTGAAGGCACGTTGGATAGTATTTGGGAGTTTCAGATTATAGACCAAGGGATTGGGATGAGTATGATTGATCTTGGCTATATGCAAACTATGGCAGGATCAAGCAAAAATATACATAAGAAGAAAATTATAAATGAGATGCCAAAATGGATGAGACCTTCGGGGGAGTTTGGTATAGGTTTACATAGTGCATTTCTACTTACAAAAGATTTACCTGCTGAAATGCAAAGTATTAGGTTTAATACATATAGCTATTTTACACATGATAGTTTGGATGTTGAAATGTATTCACCTTTAGGAGGTAAGCAAGGTTTTTGCTTTATAACAAGAAATATAGGTCAAACCAAAAAAGTGGGTACAAATACAAGATTTTATATTAGATGTAATTTTGATTTAGAGGAAATAGAGGGAGGGAAGGATCTTAATTTAATGGATATTGAAGTATTTGAAAAAAAATGGGCAGAATATCAGAAGGAAAAAATATATAAGGAAATTTTAGAAAATGCACCAATTTATACTGTGGGATTCATAAAGGAATTGATACCAGATGTAATTTGGGATAAGGAAAAACAAGTCGCATTTTATCTAAAATCTAAAACTAATAATGATGAAGGCCGATATGCATTTCTATTCAAAGGGCAAAAAGTAGAAATAAATGACCACAGAGGTTATGGTTTGTACAGTTATAGCTATTTTGACTATATGGTTGATATATATGGTGTTAATGCTAAAGAGGTTTTAAATATAAGTAGAGATTATTGGAATTTGGATTTTGAATGTCAACATGCAGATTATCTAAAGGAATTATTTGAAAAACATATTTCTCAAACTAAAAACTTTGAAACAGATCTTCTGAAATTAACCTATGGAGCTGATTATAATATTGATTTTGAACTCTCTAAAGAATGGGAGAATCAAAGAGTAAATGGATACGAAATATTAGATATATTAAATAAAGATGGATTTTATATATTGGAAATAAGTAGTGATTCTGAAGATTATCAAACTAAAAGAGATAATATAGTCAAAATATTTAATAATTATATTATTTTGGAGAAAAAACAATATATTGAAGAATTGATGTTGTATGCTTTAGATAATTTTTGCGTTATGCAAAGATATAATATTTATACCTTAAAATTTACTAAAAGTGAAAATTATTATCCTCAAACTGTTGGTTTGAAGTTTTATAGTAAATCAATTGAACCTGATGATAAGTACAGTGATTTAGTTTGGGAAAAGGAAACTCCATATTATCCTAATGAGGAGGAGAATATATTTGAAAGTCTATGGTTGAGTTTGAGAAAACAACCTACTTATAACCTTGAAGTTGCCGATGTATATAGAGAGTATCTGAGTCAAAATAATGACAAGTTAGGTTTATTAAAAAAATTCGATAAACTTTTTTTTAAGTATAAAGAGTATTGGGATGATTTAGCAATTTTATCTCCTTATCAGGTTGTTAATAATGAAATACAAATTTTGGACTTGGATAAATTAAGCGCTTATCTCGCGAATAGAAAAAATGATTTAATGAATGTAAACGAATATAAAAGATTATATGAAAATTTAATAATAGAGATTGATAAATTTAAAGAAACCCCGCAATAAGCGGGGTTCTTTTTTACGTAGTTAAAACTTAAACACGTTCGATTACTGTTGCAATACCTTGACCAAGGCCGATACACATGGTCGCAAGACCAATTTGAGTATCTTGTTGTTCCATTACGTTCAACAACGTAGTGGTGATACGCGCACCAGAACAACCTAGTGGGTGACCTAAAGCAATCGCACCACCATTTAAGTTAATGATGTCTTGCTTGTCATAAATACCTAAGCCTTTCATTACTGATAAGCCTTGAGCAGCAAATGCTTCGTTTAACTCGATAGTTTGAATATCAGCCATCGTTAAACCAGCGCGTTTAAGCGCTTTTTGAGTTGCTGGAACTGGACCATAACCCATGATTGCAGCATCACAACCTGCAACTGCCATAGAGCGAATTACAGCGCGTGGTTTTAAACCTAACGCTTGTGCACGCTCAGCAGACATAAGCAACATTGCAGAAGCACCGTCAGACAACGCTGAAGATGTAGCAGCAGTTACCGTACCGCCTTTCGGATCGAATACAGGACGTAGTGCTTTGAACGACTCAAGGTTTGCATCTGGACGAATTACTTCATCAATGTCGCAAAGGATTTTAAAGCCATTTGCATCGTGACCTTCAACACCAACGATTTCGTTTTTGAAACGACCTTCTTGAGTTGCAGCCCAAGCACGGCGGTGAGATTCAACACCAAAAGCGTCTTGCTCTTCACGGCTAATGCCGTTCATGCGACCTAACATTTCAGCAGTTAAGCCCATCATGTTAGATGCTTTAGCATAGTGTTTAGATGCTTCTGGGTTTAGGTCGATGCCGTGCATCATACCTACATGGCCCATGTGCTCTACACCACCAATAATGAAGATATCACCTTGGTTAGTTGCAATCTGTGCAGCAGCAGTATGAAGTGCTTGCATAGAAGAACCACAAAGACGGTTTACAGTTTGACCTGCTACAGTTTTTGGTAGGTCAGCCAATAAGCCGATGTTACGACCAATGTTCATACCTTGTTCTAAAGTCTGGTTTACACAGCCCCAGATCAGATCTTCAACTTCATTGGTGTCAAACTGGTTACGAGCAACGAGTGCACGAACCAACTCAGCAGATAAGCTGTCAGCACGTACATTGCGGAACATACCGTTTTTGGTTTTACCCATTGCAGAACGTACGCCATCAACGATGACAACGTCACGTGGATTTAAAGTAGCCATTCACGTTGCTCCTTAACCGTAGAATTTTTTGTTGTTAGCAGCCATGTCACGCAACATTTGTGGCGCTTCATAAGCCTTACCTAAGTGTGCATATTTGTTGCAAAGCGCAACATATTCAGCAACACCTGTCTGGTCGATATAACGACATGGACCACCACGGAATGGAGGGAAACCTACACCCATAATCATTGCCATGTCTGCTTCAGCAGCAGTTGCAACGATGTTGTCTTCTAAGCAACGAACTGTTTCATTACAGAAAGCAAGCATCATGCGGTCAATGATTTCTTGGTTATCAAACTCGCGTTTTTCACCCGTTACGAAAGGAGCAATGATTTCATACGCTGTTGGATCAACAGTTTTTGCTTTCTTGCCTTTCTTATCGAGTTCGTATTTGTAGAAACCAACGTCATTCTTTTGACCAAGACGTTTAGCTTCGTACATTGCTTGGATTGAACCTTTGTAGTCTGGCTTCATACGGTCTGGGAAACCTTCAGCCATGACTTCTGCACCATGAACACCCGTGTCGATACCAACAACGTCGATGAGGTAAGCAGGACCCATTGGCCAGCCAAACTTAGACATTACATTGTCAACTTGTTGGAAGTCTGCGCCGTCTTTTACAAGAAGGTCAAACGCACCAAAGTAAGGGAACAATACACGGTTAACCAAGAACCCTGGGCAGTCATTTACAACGATTGGTGTTTTACCCATTTTTTGAGCAAGAACAACAGTAGTTGCAATCGCTTCTTCAGAAGTCTTTTCACCACGAATGACTTCTACAAGTGGCATCATGTGAACTGGGTTGAAGAAGTGCATACCAACGAAGTTTTCAGGACGTTGTAATGCTTTTGCTAAACGTGTAATTGAAATCGTAGACGTGTTAGACGCAATAATCGTGTTTTCACGAACATGCTTTTCAGTGTCTGCAAGAACGATTTCTTTAACTTTTGGATTTTCTGTAACCGCTTCGATCACGATATCAACTTCTTTAAACTCATCGTAGCTTAAAGTAGGACGGATACGTGCAAGGGTTTCACCCATTTGCGCAGGTTTCATTTTCTTACGTTCAACTTGTTTAGTTAACAAGCTGTTCGCTTCTGACATACCTAGTGCAAGTTGTGGGTTACCAATATCTTTCATGATAATTGGAGTGCCTTTGCTTGCCGCTTGGTAGGCAATACCACCACCCATGATACCAGCGCCAAGTACAGCTGCTTGGTTTACAGGGTGAGCACCTTTTTCATGTTTTTTAGCAGTTTTCTTAACAACTTGGTCATTGAGGAATAAACCAATCAATGCACCAGCTTGTGGAGTAATCGCAGCTTTTGCAAAACCTTCAGCTTCAGCTTTTAATGCTTCGTCACGCGCAAGGCTTGCACCTGCTTGTAATGAATCAAGTAATAATTTTGGAGCAGGGTATTGAGCAGGATTTGCTTTAGCAAGTACAGCACCTTTTGCTGTGTTGAACGCCATCATTTGTTCAAGTGGGTTCAATTTTACAGCATCAAGTTTTTCTTGGCGTTTCGCTTTCCAGTTCAAACGACCAGAAATTGCTTGCTTAACTAAGTCAGTTGCAGCTTCAAGTAATTTATCAGCAGCTACAACCGCATCTACAGCACCATCTTTAAGGGCAGCAGCCGGTTTTTTAGGAGCAGCCATCGCCATCCATTCAACCGCGTTGTCGATACCAATAAGACGGCTTAAACGTACGCTACCGCCAAAACCTGGGTAAATACCAAGTTTAATTTCTGGTAAGCCCACTTGTGCAGCTTCTGACATCACACGATAGTCACACACTAAACACATTTCAAAACCGCCGCCTAACGCCATACCGTTAATAGCAACAACTTTTGGAATTTCTAAATCTTCAAAGCTATTGAAGATTTCGTGAACAGGCATAAGCCAGTCAACAATCGCTTTTTCGCCTTGAGCGAAGTTTTCACCAAATTCGGTAATGTCTGCCCCAACAATAAATGTTGATTTGCCCGACGTAACAACTAAGCCTTTAATATCGTTATTTGCTTTTACCGCAGCAATAGCAGCTTGGAAATCTTCAATTGTTGCACGGTTAAATTTATTGACCGACTCACCTTGTAAGTCAAAGCGGAATTCTGCAATTCCGTCCGAAAGCATTTGGACGGTAATGGCATTGCCAGCGTGGATCATGCCTGATCTCCTTGGTTTTGGAGGACTTCTAAGTTGATGTTATGAAGCGTGTGCACAGCTTTGGTACACATTTATGCTTCGCTAATCTTACGATAACTATATCTAAAAAAAACCTGACAAGTTGTATCAAGCCGTGACGCAAGGGTCATCAATTTTTTTTAAACAACTTTCTTGAACTATATATATGAAAAATACATTTTTATTTAAAAACTGATTTCTAGCAGGAATCTAATAATGAAGTGAGAAAAACTAGCAGATAGTTGATTACTTTAATTTTTGAACTAGTAATAAAAAAATAAGGTTCTTTGTGAATTATTAGACAGAAAGTATTGTCTATTTTTTTATCTTTGGATAAACTTTGTGTTATAAAAATGTTCAATAAAGTATGTATTATGTTAAAAAATAAATTTATGATTTTAGCCATCCTTCCTTTTATGTTGAGTGCATGTGGAGGTGGTGGTTCTAGTGATAATAATTCAGCGAATAACAATCAAAGTGGTACTTCGCAAGATTCTATTGCTAATGGTACCCGCTATTATTTTATGGATTACTATACTGATGGAAAAACAGATGAGTTAGATAAGGCTTATTTTGAAATATTTAATAAAAAATCAACGGATGGCTCTTCTAATCAAGCTTTAGGTGAGTATTTGTTAACAGAGAAAAAACTCTATTTCCCTATTGATAAAGCAATCAATGTCATGAATTTTAATTCAATGACAGATTGGAGATTTGACGTCATTGGAGATGTCAAAGAGGATTGGAAATTTCAAAAAGTTGATCTGTCTGATAAGAATATGTTTGATACAGTTTTACCTGGTTATCGAGCGCTAGGTTTTCCAGTGAGCGATGATAGTACGACTAATGGGCGTATATTTCTTAATACTTACGGACAGAGTAAATTCCCTCAAGGAAGTAGTTGTTATCGTTTCATTTCAAAAAAATCTAATCAAGAAACCTTCACATTTAATGTTGATCAAAATCACGAAATTGATCAAAGTTTTGAGGATTTTGATGCTGAAAACGCTCAGTATTTGAATTATTTGAACCAAACGAATCCATTCGGCTTTACTTATAAAGCAGTTAAGGGATCATGGCAAAATGTTCTATGGACAACGATTTATGATACTACTTTAGGTTTTGGTGAGAGTAGTAGTGTTGCGGTGCAATATCAAGGTAACACATATAGAGCAGATTATACGGGTAATATTGGCTGGACGGCTGATCAAGAAATTAAGCATTGGGAAATATTCTTGAAAAATGCCGATACTCCTGAGCGTATCCGTCTCGCTCAGTTAAGAATTGCACAATTGAAATCTGGTTGTTATGTCTACAATGAAACTGCTGCAAAAGCACTTGATTCTCTGACTGCATTAAATTGGCAAGCATATTAAAACTAATTCAAAAGCTAAGTTTAGGAAATCTCAAGAATGAATATTTTTGAGATTTCTATTTATTAAAAATAATACTTGCCGATCTATGTCTGAATTTTCTTCTAGAGTTTGTTATTATTCCTGCCAATTTCAAATTTCTTCAAAGTATCTTTAAAAATACTTAAATGCGAGTAACTATATGATTAAGTGGATCATATTAGCGATTTTTATCATTTCAGCGTTGTATATTCAGCATCGTGGGAAAGTAAAGCATTCGTTTTATCGTCAGTTTTTTGACCATTCAACCTTGCTCGCACCGATTAACTTTTTAATGTACATCTTTTCAAAGGTGCCGAATCAACCTTATATCGACACCCAGCATTTTAAAGATTTAAAAGTGTTGGATGAAAATTGGGAAATGATTCGTGATGAAGCGAAAGCTTTATATGATCAAGGTGGGATCAAAGCTTCAAGTACATATAACGACTTAGGTTTTAACTCATTCTTTAAAACGGGTTGGAAGCGTTTTTACTTAAAATGGTATGAATCGAGCCATCCGTCTGCTGCTGAGCTTTGCCCAAAAACCACAGCTCTTCTTAAAACATTGCCGACAATTAAAGCAGCAATGTTTACTGAGCTTGCACCTGACAGCCGTTTGGTAAGACACCGTGACCCATATGCAGGTTCACTGCGTTATCATTTGGGTTTAATTACGCCAAATGATGATCGTTGTTTTATTGATGTTGATGGTGAAAGATACTCTTGGCGAGATGGTCAAAGTGTCGTGTTTGATGAAACTTATATTCACTATGCTGAAAATAAGACTGATCAAAACCGTATTATTTTCTTTGCAGACGTTGAACGACCAATGAAAGTGAAATGGATGGAACGTTTCAATCATTGGTTTGGTCGTAAAGTGATGACTGCTGCAAGTTCTCCGAATGAAACAGGTGACCAAACAGGTGGTTTAAATAAAGCTTTTGGTTATGTTTATCAAATTCGCATTAAAGCCAAAGCACTAAAAGCTAAAAACCGTAAGTTGTATTACTTCTTAAAATGGTTCTTGATGCTTGGAATTTTCTTCCTGATTTTTGTTCGACCATATATATTTTAATTAAAGCGCCCGAAAGGGCGTTTTTATTTTAAATAATGATATTCATCATGCATCATTTATTGCGTATTGAATGATCTTAAATACAAGCTCTTGATTATTTAAAGAGTCATCTAGGTCTTCTATTAACTCTTTGATAATAAATACTTCAAGAAAATAGCTGTAGCACTTGTCTTTGATAATAACCTCCATCTTTTCATCATTTGATAGAGCAATTGCCTTGGATGTAATACCCCAAGGTTGTTCAGTATAGATAGTGTGCTCATCAGAAATATATTCAATATTTGATATCATTTCTTGTAGGGATAGGGGGTTTTTCAATGGGATCTAACCTGTTATTCGAATTACCACAAAACTTTTATAAAGGTTCGTGATGGTAATAATTAAATTTTAATATTGAAGACTTTTAGATTAATTTAGCATAGAAAAATTTAGTTCTCTTTTCTAAAATTAAAAATGAAAAAAAAGACTATAAAATAATTGGGGTAAAAGGTGATAGCAGTGAGTCATCTTATCTAATTAGATCGTTTTAGTTATTCTGATATTAAGTTTTATAGAATAATTTTTAATAAAACTATAGTACCTCTCATCTGAATTACTTAATTTTTGCATTGCCAAAAAAAGCAAATCATTGATAATACAGATTACATTATATTAATAATTTAGGAACATAATGAAAAAGTTAATACTTTCATGTTTATGTATATTAAGCCTTTCGGCATGTAATGAGGAGACAGAGGAACAAGGTGTGAGACTTGTCGGTTTTTCTGCGAGTCAGATCGCTGGGAATCCAATGATTGAGAAGAAAAATTATAAGATTCAGGATAATAAGATTTATATAAGCTATCCCCATAATCATCCATTAGGTTATGAACTTAGTCAGCATTATTTCACTGATCAGGGAGTGACCTTAGATCCGATTAAAACAAATGATGGCACATGGTATTTGTTAGGTTCTCAAGTCCAGTTTTCTGATACAGCTTTAAACTATCAGCCAGCCAACTTAGTAAAAGGTGATAATTTATTTTTAAATCAAGATTTAGTTAAAATTGATATTTCAGGTCAACCAGTGACTAAATATTTAGGCCAATGGATTTATGAGTCATTACCACTTAGTCAACAGAGCTTTTTTGAAGATTATTACAATGCATTATTACAACAAAATGTAGCTAATTTTCCTAAAGGTTCAACCTGTTGGATGATTAATAAAACCTACAGCAATAAAGATTATATTGGGTTCTCTAGTGACGGTACTGCACCTTTATATACAGAATCAAATGCTACTGCGCCTGCAATGGGAACATGGCAAGGTATTAACTGGTCACGTGGTGAAACATTATTAGCGATGAAATTTACAATAAACGATACCGAATATTCCGGACAATATCATCATAAGTCTGGTGTTGACGAATATATTCCACCTTATGCTGGTAAATATTGTGACTTTGTCAATGAAAATGCTGCTGATGCTATGCTTAAGGCTTGGAAAGGTGAATCTTTAACCCAGTAATGATAGATAAATAAGTATTTTTATTACGCCCGAAAGGGCGTTTTTTATGCTCTACAGTACTTAATAGCTTTTGTGACTCATTTCACAGTGCTGGCAATTTGTTACAACTATTAAAAGCCAAAGACCAATTTTGATTCTACAATGGCGCGGTTTTTTCGAAGACTGGTTAGCGGAAGTAGGTTTTAAAATGGCTCATGCTCATCACGCAGTTCATGCACATGTTCATCATATCGCAGAGAGAAAAGAAGAAAGCTCTCAAGATGATTTAAAAATGAAAGTGATGTTAAGACAAACAGCTTCGACGACTGAAAAACATAAAAAAACAGATACGAAAAGTCATCAATCTGAAGATCAAAATATTAATTTGCATAAGTTCTCAAGTAAGCTTGAAAGTATATCTGCCAACCATAGTAAAGAGAAATGCGCCAAAAATATTCGCATTGCTTTACAAGCAGCAGGCGCCGATGTGTCTAAGCATCCGGTAGCAGCTTCAGACTGGGGGCATACACTTGAGAAGAACGGTTATAAGAAAATTAAACCTGCTTTTAATCGTCCTCAAGAAGGCGATATTTATATTATTGAGCGAACAAGTGGCCACACATATGGTCATATTGCGGGATATACAGGGAATGGGTGGTTCTCTGATTTTCGCCAAAAAACCTATGCGGTCTATAAAGAAAAAGACGTTAAATATAGCTACTATCGTCTCGATTCTTAAGCGAGTACGACATAGTTTGTCGGGTCATATCTAAATCCGTTTCCAAATTTGTGTTCTGGCACAGTAAAGCACTTGAAAACTAAGGTTGAAAACATCACATTAGCTATTCAGTATTAAGCCATGTCTGCCGATAGTGAATCAAAACGCTCGTCCCCATATTGAAAAAATTTTAGCCCACATGACCCAACTTCCAGGTGTTTATAAAATGCTAGGGAAAGAGGGCGAATTGTTATATGTCGGCAAAGCAAAAAACCTAAAAAATCGGGTATCGAGTTATTTTGTTAAAACCATTGAGCATCCTAAAACTCAGGCCTTAGTAGCCAGAATTTATGATATTGAAACTTTAGTCACTCGTTCAGAAACTGAAGCACTACTCCTCGAGCAGAATTTAATTAAACAACATCGTCCGCCTTATAACATCATGCTGCGGGACGATAAGTCTTATGTCTATATTTTTGTATCGGCAGATAAGCCGTATCCTCGGCTTGCTAGTGGTCGCGGCAAAGGGAAGCATCAAATTGGTAAGTTCTTTGGGCCTTATCCAAGTGCCTATAGTGCCCGTGATACTTTACTCGTTCTACAAAAGCTTTTTAATGTACGTCAGTGTGAAAATAGCTACTTTGCACAGCGCAAGCGCCCGTGTTTGCAATATCAGATCAAACGTTGTTCTGCACCTTGTGTAGGGCTGATTTCACCTGAAGATTATAAAGAAGACATTAATAATAGTATTCGCTTTTTGCAAGGTGATACGAAGGAGCTCAATCAAGAGCTCATTGCCAAAATGGAACAAGCAGCAGCTGAACTTGAATTTGAAAAAGCTGTTTTTTACCGTGATCGACTATCTTTACTTCGTGAAGTCCAAGCCCAACAAGCTGTGTTTAAAGTTAAAGGTGAGGCGGATATTCTGGCCATTGCATATCAGGCTGGCGTGACATGCGTACAGATTATGTATGTGCGCAATGGGCGAATGCTAGGTGGAAAAAGTTATTTCCCTGACATGCTTGGTGATGATCTTGGTCAAATGCTCAGTGACTTTATGGCAAACTTTTACTTTCAAGTTGCAGATGAAGTACCCAATGAGCTCATCGTGAACATTGCTTTGCCAGACCGTAAAGAATTAGAAGAAGCATTGGCACAGCAGTTTGGCAAAAAAGTTCAGATTAAGAATAATGTTCGAGAAACTCGTGCCGAGTGGCTAGAACTAGCTGAAATGAATGTTCAACATGCAATTAAGGGTCAGTTGAGTAATCATTTAGAGCTTAATGAACGTTTCCATCAATTAGAGCAAGTGATTGGAAGACCTGTCGATCGTATTGAATGTTTTGATATTAGCCATACCATGGGCGAAGCTCCAATTGCGTCTTGTGTGGTGTTTGACCAAGGTGGGGCACGTAAGCGTGACTACCGCCAATTTGCCATTCAAGACATTACAGCAGGCGATGATTATGCTGCTATGCGCCAAGCCTTAACACGACGTTATAAAAAAGCCATATTGCCTGATCTGTTGTTAATTGATGGTGGTAAAGGTCAACTTCACATGGCGATGGATGTTATGCAAGAGCTTGGGCTCGATGCTTTTATGGTGGGAGTATCTAAAGGTGAAGGACGTAAACCGGGTCTTGAAACCCTGCATTTTACAGATGGCACGAAAATCCAGTTACCAGAAGATCATAAAGCATTGCACTTAATTCAACAGGTGCGTGATGAAGCCCATCGCTTCGCAATTACTAAACACCGAGCTAAACGTGATAAACGCCGTAGCACTTCGGTTTTAGAGGCGATTCCGGGATTGGGTCCAAAGCGTCGTCGAGATTTATTAACCCATTTTGGTGGGATTCAAGGTGTTTTAAAAGCCTCTGAAAAAGAGCTCACGCTTGTGCCTGGTTTTGGGGAAATGATGGCCCGAACGATTTATAAAATTCTGCATGAATAAGTATCGTTTTAAAGGCGGAGTGACAAAATAGCTCGCCAATTACTAAAGGATTGACCATTCACATTCCAATCAAAATGATGAAAGATCCTCCCTAATAACACTTTTGTTTTAGGGAAAGGAATGTCTTTGCTGCAATTGTTTGAAGAAATAAAACAAAAGGAATGGATTGAAATACCTGAAGGGTGGTTGCAAGGACGAACAGTGTTTGGTGGTCTTGTTGCGGGATTACTGATGCAAAAAGCGTGCGCCAATATTCAAGATCCAAATAAAAGATTATTAAGTTCTAGTGTTACTTTTGTGGGGCCTGTACAGCAGGGGCCTGCTCAATTGACTGTTGAAATTTTAAGGGAAGGGAAATCGGTCACTACACTTGAAACCCGTTTATGGCAAGATGGCGCGGTACAAACCATTTTGGTTGCAAGCTTTGGTGTGCCTCGTACGTCGAATATTGAAGTACGGCAAGAACCTATGGTGCCAGTTTATGCACCACCAGAAGATTTACAACCGATTCCTTTTGCTAGACAAATGCCAGAATGCTATCAACATTTTGATGTATGCTGGGCAGAAGGTCATTATCCTGTTACAGGAAGTCAGTATGCTGACTTTGGAGGATGGTCAAGGTTCACTCCAGAGAAGCATGAAAATCGTCAAATGACATTGCCAGATTTAATTGTTTTGATGGATATTTGGCCGCCTGGTGTATTGCCGATGTTTAAACAAGTTGCTCCTGCAAGTTCTTTAACTTGGCACATTACCTATGTTCATCCATTTCCACATCAATTATGTGACTGGTTTAAATATAAAGTGGTGACTGAATATGCTGGTGAAGGTTATTCCACGGAATGTGCCCATCTTTGGGACCAAAATGATCATTTAATTGCAATTTTACGGCAAACTGTTACGGTATTTACCTAAGCAGTCCACTTCCTCGATTCGTATATTTCGTATAAAGTGGCTGTTACAGATAGATACAATATTGAAGAATGTATTTTTGTCTGTTACAAGATGCATGAAGACTAAATTGGCGGTGTTTATGACCACAGGGCGAATCCTGAATATCCCAAATATCCTAACGTTGGCGCGTATCGCGCTTATTCCTGTATTTTTGGTGATTGCGTATTGGCCGCCTGCAATGGGTATTGGTGAGCAAGCAGGGAATATGAGTCGTCATATTATCTTGACGGCTATTTTTGTGTTGGCTGCTATTACCGATTGGTTTGATGGCTATTTGGCACGAACTTTAAACCAGACTTCAGCATTTGGCCGTTTTTTAGATCCAGTTGCAGATAAGCTCATGGTGGCGGCAGCACTTATTGTTTTGGTGCAGTGGAATCCAACCATTTCAATGGCTTTTGCGGCAATTGTCATTATTTCACGGGAAATTACAGTTTCTGCTTTACGTGAGTGGATGGCAGAACTTGGCGCAAGAACGAGTGTGGCTGTATCGACAGTAGGCAAATATAAAACAGCTTTTCAGATGATTGCCATTAGTGTGTTCTTACTCAATTGGCAACCTTTAGAAATGTTGGCTTACGCGTTGTTATATACAGCCGTCATTTTAACTTTATGGTCAATGTTTATTTACCTTAAAGCAGCTTGGCCGTATTTAAAGCAACCTTAAGCACATATTGAATGATTAAGCCTTTCTATAATGAAAGGCTTTTTTATTTTCAAAAGTGCAAGAATCGGGTCGTCATAGGGCTTTAGCTACTTTAATGTAAGATATGAGAGCTAAGGAGGTGACACATGCAAATGCTTTCTTCTCGGCAATTTGCTGTAATTGCCAATGTAATTGAATATTTATATGAACATCTAGACCAACAACCGAGTCTAGACGATGTTGCGAGCCATATGAATTTAAGTTCAGGTTATATCCAACGTCAGTTTCAGGAATGGGTGGGGATTAGCCCGAAAAAATTTGTCCAATATATGAGTTTGCAGCAGGCTAAATATTATCTGCTACAAAAGCGAAGCTTATTAGAAACCGCTTTAAACACAGGTTTGTCGGGTACTGGTCGTTTACATGATCTGTTTATTCAGCTCGAAGGGATGACACCTGGTGAATATAAACAGCAAGGTGAAGGCGTTATTCTTAATTATTCGGTTGAGACCAGTCCATTTGGTGAGGTGTTGGTGGTAAGTAGTGAAAAGGGTATATGTTCTATAAGATTTATCGAAACTCACGAGAATATTGAAGATTTAATTAAACAGTATTTTCCAAAAGCTCAATTGAAAAATCAGTCAACGATTTGGCATCAACAAGTTGCAGAATGGTTCGAACAAGATTTTTCAGAACACTTACAGCAGAAACTTCCTCTTAATTTGGCTGGAACCCCATTCCAGCTGCAAGTTTGGGAGGCTTTACTGACCATTCCAGAAGGTCAATTACGAACCTATCAAGATATTGCAGAGCAAATTGGCAAACCTAAAGCAGTTCGAGCCGTTGCTACAGCAATTGGACAAAATCCGATTGCATATTTGATTCCTTGCCATCGAGTGATTCGTGCAACTGGAATGGTTGGAGAATATCATTGGCAAAAGGGGCGTAAATTGGCATTGTTAGCTTGGGAGATGTCAAAGCAACACGGAGAGACCGTATGACCTTGGATTTATTTTCTCCAGAGCCTTGTGAGAATTTATTACCCTACGATGGTGAAGTTCAGGACTATGGTTGTATTTTAAGCCCAGAAGAAGCTGAACAATATTTTCACTATCTTTACCAGCACCTCGCGTGGAAACATGACGAGGCTAAGTTGTATGGCAAGCACTTTATTACAGCTCGAAAAGTTGGATGGTATGGAGATGATTACTATCAATATAAATATTCGGGTGTGGCACGTGATTCGTTGCCGTGGGACAAAGCACTCGCCAAATTAAAACAACAGGTAGAGCAAATACTTTCAGAGAAATTTAATTCTTGCTTAGCAAATCTCTATGAAGATGGAACTCAAGGCATGGCTTGGCACAGTGATTCGGATGTGTCTTTGGCAAAAACCACAACAATCGCTTCTTTAAGCTTTGGTGCTACCCGCAAATTTTCTTTTAGACATATTCAAAGTAAAGAGAAAGTTGAATTGTGGCTCCAACCAGGTCAACTCATTGTGATGCGTGGTGAGACTCAACAATATTGGCAACACCGTTTAAATCGTTCAACAAAGATTTTACAACCACGTATTAATCTTACTTTTCGGCAATTTCAGTTCTTATAAAAATTGGGCAAGAAAAAAGCCCATGATGGCAACATGAGCTTATTCCTCTGAGGGGGATGCTTCTATTGATGAGCTGCTGATGAAAAGAATCACCAATAGGAGCTAAAATCATAATATGAGAATATTATGAGATATTCAATATTTTAAAGTGTAAGAAAAGGTTAAATTATCATAAGGTGGAGTTTTAGATTTCACCTTTTTCAGATAACTCCATAAAACGCTGCTCAATAAGTGCTGCATTTTCTTGTAAAATTTCGATGAGCTTTTCAACATTTAAAAAATCAAAACGATTTTTAGAGGCAACTAGAGTTAAAGCTAAAGGCACTTCTTTGTTCGAAAAACGTACTGGAACGGCAAGCCCAGAAACATTCGGGTCAATCTCACCTTGTGAGAAATAGAAGCCTTGTTTTTTAATTTTTCGCATACGCTGAATAAAGCTCGGTTCATCTTCAGCAAAACCTGATTGTTTTAATTCTTGCTGATAACGATGATAGTAATCTTGCATCCGTTGTTTACTTAAATGAGAAACCATCGTTTTTGGAGATGACCCAACGTAAATCGGTCTTGGGCAGCCTCGACCATACGAGAGTAATTCGGTGTCTTTAAATATTTCATGATGAATGTCAATGCAATAGTCATCATTTAAATAGGTGAGCAAGCAGCACAGTTCGGTACGTTCTACAATATTTCGCATAAACGGGGTGCTGATTTGAACTAATGGGTCTGTTGTCCGAGATATATAGTCAAGAACTGCAATTTTTGAGCCTAAGGTATAATCGCCAGAGGTTCCATTAATGCGTTTTAATAGATCAGTAGACACCAACTCTTTTAGGTAACGGTAACTGGTTGGTTTAGACAAGCCAAGTTCTTCGCAAATAATATCGACATTAATGACTGGACGCGAAACTGAAAATAGGTCCAGTACGGTTAAAATTTTGCCAAAACTTGAAATTGCCATAGTGTCTTGTTCGTATCCTTTAACAATGAGTCATCTTTGAGTTTTTATAACAGAAAAAAAGAGAATTTGTCTCAATTCTAAAATAAATGTCTGATTTGAGTATTTTACTCTGACAAAGAGAAAACTTCTCTTGGCTAATACATCATATACGATAATAAAAAAATATATCAAATTATCAAATAGAGATATTTTAGTTGACTAAATTGCTTTATTTTGAAAAAATTGGCAAACAAAATATCTAATTGAGAAATTAGTCCGTTCTAGGCGAATTTCTTGATACCTCTTCTTTCCAAAGTTTGGCCGTTTAAATAGCGCCCAAATTGAAATCATCTGGGCCAATCAGGCAGGATGTGGAAAAATCATTGTATTGAAGGATGCTCCTCATCTCATTTGCTTTTTAGGCAAATGGCAAAGTTTTGTTGTCTCTAGAAAGACAATTTAACATTGAAGGGCATGCTCATCAGTTCAAATCTGTATTTGAGATGAGTTCATGTTATTAAAGCAAATACTGGCATTTCGCCCGAGTAGGCTTGATCTGATCTTTGCAATAAAAACATTTATTGCCGGAATGTTGGCGTTATTTGTTTCATTTGAATTAGATCTGATTAACCCGATGTGGTCGATTGGTACAGTCTTGATTATTGCCAATCCTTATTCAGGGATGGTGTCCTCTAAGTGTGTCTATCGTGTTATAGGAACGATGGGTGGGGCAGTGGTTGCCTTAACGCTAACGCCACATCTCATTAATACACCTTGGTTGTTTACCGTGGTCTTATCACTCTGGGTAGGGTTTGCACTTTATGTATCTTTACTTGACCGGACTCCACGCAGTTATGCTTTTATGCTGGCGGGTTACTCGACAGCCATGATTGTCTTCAATGCGATTACGTATATTGATCAATACAATATTTTTGATATTGCTTTAGCTCGGGTCATTGAGATTTCGATTGGGGTGATTTCAAGTGCTGTGGTTTCTGCCACGATTCTTCCAATGCACATTGGTTCTGCGATTAAGCAGCGCGTCATCAAAACGCTTAAAGATACAGAAAATCTGTTTGCTAATTTATTAACTGCTGACCCTCAGAAGAACAATACGCAACTTTTAGCCACTATTACTCGTGATACCACAGATATTCATGCTTTGGCAGTACATTTGAGTTATGAGAAGGGTGAGTTGCATGGCATGACCAAGCCCTTACAGGAAATGCTTCATCAAATCTCAATGGTCGTTGCGAATCTGGTCGCTTTATCTGAACGTATTAAGCAGCTTCAGGAACTTCGGTTTATCGAAACACATTCAGAAAAACTGCAACAGCTCTCAGCGCATGTTGTTCATTTTCTGGAGCAAAAAGATTTAATTATTGATGAAAATATTTTGCAGTTGCCAGATGAGTTTGAAAGTGATTTCTTGAGTTTGATGGAATCGGCTTCGACACATCAGCAAGTTTTGGTCGCAGCTATGAAAATGGATGTACGTCATTTCATTAGTAATGTTTTAGCGGTTAAAGTCTTGTGGCAAAGAATTCAGCAAGGCAACAAAGAAATCCCTGACAACATTACGCCAATGACCACCAAATATCCAAGTTTACATCGTGATCATGGTGTGGCTATTCGAGGTGGCATTAGTGCAGTCCTTATTACATTTATTGTGACTGGGGTCTGGATTATTTCGGGATGGAAAGCTGGATTTATGATGGCGCAAATGGGCGCAGTAACAGCATGTATTTTAACGGCCTTAGATAATCCTGTTCCGGTTTTGCGTATTTTTATCTGGGGCAGTATTGCTTCAGCAGTTTTAGTTTTCGTTTATGCATTTGGTATTTTCCCTCATGTCACCACATTCTGGGAACTTGGATTGGTTTTATTGCCGATGTTCCTGTTTGCTGTGTCTATGATGGCCAATCAAATGCTTATGCCAGTAGGCATGGTCTTGGGTATTAATACCATGATGGGCCTAAATCTACATAATGCTTATAGCATGGATGCGGTGTCTTATCTTGATGGTTCTTTTGCCATGATCTTAGGTGTCTTAGTGTCTTTAGTTGTCATCGACGTTGTTCGTGCAATGTCTCCAGACACGAGTGCCAGCCGTATTCTGGCCTTGCATTATCGTGCCATGAGACAAGCGATCTATTTGCCTTATGGTCTTGATTTTAAAGTTCATCTGCGCAGTATGCTGGACCGAATTGGAATTCTTAACAGTAAAGTAGTGCAATCTAATGAGATTAAAACCTCAATTCATCAAGCTTTGATTGAGTCGAGCAGTATTGTCGATTTAAGTAGATTACAAGAACTGGCAAATCAGTCTCCGCAAAATTCGGAACTGGCTCATCACATCGGAAATTTGCAACAAAATCTGGATGAACTGTTTAGAGCCAAAGAAAATGATGTAGATAATACGGTGGCTCTGGTTGAGCAAATCCATCACGGTTTATTTGAATTAAAACAGCTTGCTTCAAATATTGAAGATATGACGATGCGACAAAGATTACTCATTTCACTTAACAATATTGCTTATAGCATGTGTCATGTTTCATCAGATCAAATGAATGAGAACAGTACCTTGAGAGGAGCGACAGCAAATGGGTGAGTTTAATGTTTATGGTATTTACGTGCCTTCTTTGCTCGTTCAAGCCCTCTTGGCATATATATGTTTTCGTGGGTTAAGTCCTTTGACCAACAAGTGGATTGCACAAGGCTGGATCGCATTACCTAGTATTTTCAATTTGTGCTTTTACCTTTTATTGCTTTTGGTAATACATCAAATTTTTGTTGGAGTGGGTGCATAGAGATGATTGCGAAATTAAAGATTGAGTTAGGTGAGTGAAATGAATCAGGTGGATTTGAAAAAGGTCATCCGTCCAGTAATTTTGATTGTCGCATTAATGGTGGCGGTCTATACCATTGTGCATTTGTGGAACTACTATAATGCAGCGCCGTGGACACGCGATGGTCGAGTGCGTGGTGATGTTATTCAAGTATCTTCGGATGTCGCTGGCCTTGTCACAGAAGTATTGGTTCAAGATAACCAGACTGTAAAAAAAGGTCAGGTGCTCTTTAAAATTGATGTTTCTCGTCGAGCTTTAGATGTAGAGCAGGCCAAATCGGATTTAGCAAAAGCAAACGCAGCCTTTGCTCAAGCGCAGGCGGGTTTGGCACAAGCAAAAGCGAACTTGATTAAATCGGCGAGTAATATCAAATTGGCCGAGAAAAATGCCGGTCGTTACTCGAACCTAATGGATGGCGCTATCTCTAAACAAGAACAAGACCAAGTGTTTGCCACACGTGATCAATCTCTTGCAGAACATGAGCAACTCCAAGCAGCAATTCAGCAAGCTGAAGCAACTGTTAAGCAACAACAGGCCCTCATTGAGGTTGCAACGAGCAATTTGCATTTGGCCGAGCTTAATATGCATCGTGCTGCGGTAATTGCTCCAGCTGATGGTACGTTATCTAACTTTGATATGCGCCCAGGTAACTATGTTCAAGTTGGACAGGCTGTTGCAGCATTACTTGATCGTAAACAGCTCTATGTGGTGGGTTACTTTGAAGAGACGAAGTTAAATCGTATTCATGTAGGCGATCAGGCTACTGTTCAATTAATGGGTGATAACCAGAAAATTAAAGGTCATGTACAAGGTATTGCATCGGGTATTGAAGATCGTGAGCGCTCAAGCAGTTCTAAGCTTCTTGCTAATGTAAATCCAACTTTTAGTTGGGTTCGTTTAGCGCAGCGTGTGCCTGTGAAAATTGTATTAGATGAAACACCGAAGAATGAACTTGCATTTGTCTCTGGACGAACTGCGACTGTGCATATCGTTGAAAAATAAAATCGAAGTGATTTAATTAAAAAAGCATGTAGTTTTAATTACATGCTTTTTTGTTTTATGGCGTTAATCCAACGGGATTTCGATACCAACTCTGAATGAGTAGTGCAGCAGCAAAACTATCTGCCGAGAGCTTTTTTGCGCGGCCCTGTTCTTGGTAAAAACCTAGCTCTTCTCTCGCTTCACGTGTAGTTAAGCGCTCATCCACCATTAACGTTTCTATGTTGGTTTGATGACGTAAACGTCTCGCAAATTTGCGGGCACGTGTAGAGAGCTCTGACTCGCTATCATCCATATTTAAAGGTAAACCCACCAAAAATAAATCAGGTTGCCATTCTTTCACGATTTTTAACAGCTGATCCCAGTTTGGAATACCATCTTTCATCACAAAAAGAGGGAGGGGATTGGCACTTTCAATTGAAGACTGGCCAATCGCCATTCCCATTTTTTGAGTACCAAAGTCAAAAGCCATAATCGATTTTGATAGTGTCTCGGTCATTAAGCGTGTCCGATTTCAGAAGCTAACCACGCACGATCTACACCGATTTTTTTATAAGCTGCATCCCAACGGTCGTCGTAAGGTAGGTTAAAAATTAGGTCCATATCGGCATCACAAATGAGCCAGTCACCACGCGTAATCTCATCTTCTAACTGATTTTTGCTCCAGCTCGCATAGCCTAAAGCAATCTGATATCGACCGACGCCTTCATTATGGGCAATCGCATCCAGAATATCTTTACTGGTGGTAATACAAACATTTTCACCTACAGCAATAGATGAATGCCATGTTGGTTGTCCGGTATGAAGAACAAATCCAGCTTCGGGACGTAATGGGCCACCTTGTAAAACCGCATGTGGATTTACATTGTCTGCTTCAATGTCGAGATCATTGAGTAATTCTTTAATTTGAATACCAGAAGGACGATTAATAATAATGCCTTGAGCACCTTCTTCATCATGACGGGCAAGATAAATTACAGTGTTTGCGAAAAAGTCATCTGCCATTTCTGGCGGGGCAATCAGACAACGGTGAGTCAGATATTGTTTGGTCACCTAAGCGGTTCTCCCTCAAAAAATGTCACTAGAGGGCCTCTCGACCCTTTTATCTATATAGGTTCTTTTTATCAACATACAAGAGTTAATCGGATTTCGCCAATCTTTTTCTCTCATTTTCTTTATTAATTTGAAGAAGCCTGAAATTTAAGTTGGCGTAATTGTTTAGCATGCTGCAAGGTTGTTTCATTAATTTCCACACCCCCTGACATGCGAGCTAACTCAAAAATGATTTGATTTTCATCAAGTTCTACAATTGTACTGCTGGCTGGGTCAGTTTGTTGTTTTTTCACTAATAAATGCTGATCAGATTGTGCAGCAACTTGTGCTTGGTGAGTAATACATAAGAGTTGGACATGTTGTGCCAAGTCAGCAAGTAAACGTCCTACAACTTCTGCGGTACCACCACTAATCCCGACATCAATCTCATCAAACACCAAAACTTCAGATTCAGTTTTTTCTGCATTCATGACTTGCATTACGAGAGCAATACGAGAAAGTTCACCACCTGAGGCTACTCGTGCCAATGGTTGTGGAGGAATGCCTTTATTGGCAGTAAATAAAAGTTGAATAAAGCTTAAACCCTCTGCACCTGGTTGCTCTAATGGTTCGAACTTAAACTCGAAGTGTGCCTCTGGTAGGGCTAAAGGTTTCACTTGTTCAGTTAATTGTTTCGCAAGCGGAGCGGCAGCTTCACGACGAATATTGTCTAAATGCTGAGCTTTTTCTAAAAACTCCTCATGCGATTTTTCAACTTGTTCTGCCAATGTTTCTGGGTCTTCAAGTTGGTGCAATTGCTCAAGCTCACTTTGCCAAGCTTCATATTCTTCTTTAAGTGTTTCTGGTTGAGTGCGGTATTTACGTGCCAGACGATGGAAAACTTCCAATTTGGAATTTAGTTCTTCCATCCGCTCGGGATCAAAACTTTGACGATCTATAAATTGACGCAAGTTTGCCGTTGCATCGTCTATTTCACTTTGAGCATTAAGTAGAGAATTATAGATCTCAGAAAGTTGTTCGCTGCGCCCCGCATGGGACTCTAATCTGCGAATAATCGAAGATATTTCTTGAGTAATGTTCTGCTCAGCTTCATCTAAGACATTTAAGCTAAAGCTACAGTCTTGCATGATATGTTCATGATGGCTAAGTCGATCAAACTCTTGCTCAATTTCTTTATAGTCGGTTTGAATGACCTCTTCGAGTTCTTCAATTTGGTGCTCTAAAGTACCAATCCGTTGTAGACGGGTTGCTTGGGCGTCTAGGGCTGCTTGGTGCAAACGAATGGTACGTTGCCATGAGCTATAGGCTTCACGTACATCATTAGCTTCAGCATAAAAATTGTTATAACGGTCTAGCCAATGCTTTGGATAAGGCGGTTCAAGTAGCTGCTGCTGGCTGTGCTGACTATAGAGTTGAACCAGCAAACGCCCTAACTCTTTAAGTTCAGATAGACTGCTCGGGCGCCCATTAACCCATGCCTTACTACGGCCAGTTGCAAAAATAACACGACGTAAATGAATTTCCCCAGAATCATCAGCTAGCTCGTGGTCTTGGAGCCATTTTGCTTCAGGACTATTATTTTGATAGGTGAAAACCGCGGTAATATCCGCTTTGTCCGAACCATAACGGACATAATTTGTATCTGTACGTTCCCCGAGGCAGGCAGAGAGTGCATCCAGTAATAATGATTTTCCGGCACCTGTTTCACCTGTTAGAACATTAAATCCCTGTTCTATATCAATAGCTAAATGATCAGCTAATGCAAAATTAATTAAAGTTAAATGTGTGAGCATAAACGCATCCAACGCGCCAAATTATGGGTTAAAGATAGAGAAGTTTTGAATTTGCTACAAGTGATCTATTATTCTAACTGAAATTATAGAACAGCAAGATTGCGGATATTTACAATGAAAAAAACATTCAGCTTACCGAAACCACCCACAGGGATGGTCAATCGTCATAAAAAAAACAATCCTGCGGAAATGAATAAAATTTTAAATCAACATTTTAATGCATTTAAACAAGCAGCTGCACAAGGTGATTATGCCAAAGCTTATCAACATGTTAAACAAGCTGTTAGCTTAGTTCCTAAGCATCCGGGAGCTTTATCTGACTTGGCTTATACCGAATTACGCTTAGGCCGTTATAACGAGGCCTATCAACATTATTTACAAGCGATTCAGGCCAGTGGAACTAATGTAAATACAAACTTATATGATGGACTCACAGAAGTTTGTCATCATTTAAATAAAAAAGAAGAAACAATCAAATTTGGACGCTTAGCCATTACAACAAAAAAAGAGCTAGCGAAGAGCGAACCTATTTTATCGATTCCAGATCATGCACCACCAGCATTTAGTACAAACCCTGAAGAAAATATTATTGCCTTCTCATTATTTGGGGCAAATCCTCGCTATTGTGAAACCTCTATTTTAAATACTCAGCTAGCCAAACAGATTTATCCAGAATGGACGTGTCGATTTTATGTCGATGATAGTGTGCCAGTACTGGTACAACAGCGGTTAAAAGAAAAGGGCGCGCAAGTCATCCAAGTTACAGATCCTCAAAAACAACTATCTGGACTGTTTTGGCGCTTTTTTGTGATGGATGATCCTACAATTAAGCGTTTTCTAATACGTGACGCCGATTCTATTGTGTCGCACCGCGAAAAGGCGGCTGTAGATGCATGGCTCAAAAGTGATAAATGGTTTCATTTAATGCGCGATAATTATTCTCATACTGAGTTAGTTTTGGCTGGAATGTGGGGCGGATGTACGGGGATTTTTCATAATATTGAAGCACATATCAGAGATTATGTTGCCACCGGACGTTATCTAGATAATCGGGTGATGGATCAGCATTATTTGCGTTACTGTATTTGGCCGACTTTAAAACAAAGTGTGTTGATACACGACAGTCAGCAATTTGATCCGGAGGCTATCGATTTTCCAGCTTATGATCTGGCGTTAATGCAAAACGACAGTGAAAATTTTCATGTAGGGATGAATGACGGTTCACCGGTAATTGCTACAGCAGTTGTCCATCCAACCGCGCAAAGAGTGTGTTGGGTACTCCTAGATGAAAATCAGGTCGAAGTTTGCAGATACGATGCAATTGTGTCGAGTAGTCGAAATATTGAGATTAACTTACCTTATGCTTTTGCCAAAAAAATTCAGGCACAGCAGTGGAAATTACAAGTCTATCCGTATGAAAACTGATTGATTAGTTATTTAGGCACAATTAAACTACATTCATCATAATTTATATAAATACGGCATTATCTGGAGAATCTGCATGAGTTCAACCCAATTTGATCATGTAACGGTCATCAAAAAATCAAACGTTTATTTTGGTGGAGCATGTATCAGCCATACCGTGCAATTTGAAGATGGAACTAAAAAAACATTAGGTGTTATTTTGCCGACTGAACAAGCTTTAACTTTTGAAACGCATGTTCCTGAGCGTATGGAAATTATTTCAGGTGAATGTCGCGTAACAATTGCAGACAGCACTGAAAGTGAATTGTTCCGTGCAGGTCAATCATTTTATGTACCGGGCAACAGTCTTTTTAAAATCGAAACTGACGAAGTACTCGATTATGTGTGCCATTTAGAAGGCTAAGAAATTCCTGTTCAAATCGGGTACACTATGCTCAAAGAAATCCTGTGAAGTTGGCTTTGCAGGATTTTTATTTTTTTGCTCAAACGTTGTTAGAGGTCATGCATGGCAAAACAGGAATATTATTATGGCGTTCATTCAGTGGAGTCATTGTTAGAACTTGAGCCGGAGCGTGTGCTAACCCTGTTTACTTTAAAAGGACGGGATGATCAGCGTTTGCAAAAGATTTTGCAATTGGCAGAGCCTTTTGGAATCAGTGTACAAAAAGCAAGCCGCGATAGCCTTGAGAAACTTGCAGGTCTACCATTTCATCAAGGTGTAGTTGCCGCAGTACGTCCACATCCTGTCTTGAATGAGCAAGACCTCGATCAAATTTTAAGAGAAACTCCGGATGCTTTGTTGTTGGCATTGGATCAGGTGACAGACCCGCATAACTTAGGAGCCTGCATTCGTACCGCCGCTGCGATGGGCGTGCAAGCTGTTATTGTGCCTCGTGATCGTTCGGCTAGTTTGACACCAACTGCTCGTAAAGTTGCAGCAGGTGGAGCCGAGAAAGTTAAATTTATTCAAGTTACGAATTTAGCTCGTACATTGGCTCATCTTAAAGAAACAACTCATGTACGCGTAATTGGCACTATGCTTGATGAAAGTGCGTTGCCACTTCAAAAGTGTGACTTCTCTGGCGCAGTTGTAATTGTAATGGGAGCTGAAGACACAGGTTTGCGTCCTATTACACAGGCGCAGTGTGATCATAAAGTTTATATTCCGATGTCAGGAAACCTACAAAGTCTAAATGTCAGCGTAGCGACAGGTATGGCACTTTATGAGGCTTGCCGTCAGCGTTCTGAGGTATAATCTCACTGCCTTTCTAGTTTTTAAGTCATCTTGATATGTCTCCCCGTAAGCAAGGTTATTTCTTTGTATTGGTGACCATGTGCATTTGGGGCGGGTTTACGCTTTTTGCCCGTTTAAATGCACAGTGGCATATCAGTGCTTGGGACATAGCCGCATTGCGTTTCGCTATAGCCTTTCTAATTTTAATGCCTATTCTAATCTATAAAAAAGATCTCGCTTTTTTATGGAGTAAGCATGCTGTTATTTTAGCCTTGATTGGCGGGGTCATTTATTGTCTCACCGTCTATACCGCTTTTCTCTATGCTCCCGCTGCGCATGCTGCAATTTTCTTAAATGGTTGTATTCCAATTTGTACTGCGTTTGCAGCATACATTTTATTTAGACAGCCGTTTGATAAGCATACCTGGGTGAGTCTGGTAATTATGATTACTGCCTTGACTCTCATGAGCGTGTTGATGTTGCAAGGTAATGCTTCTGCTTTTGGCGTGGGTGATTTACTTCTTTTTATTAGTGCGATCTGGTGGGGTATTTTCACTGTATTACTTAAACAGTGGAAACTTTCTGCATGGCACTCTATGGCAAGTGTTGCGATTTGGTCTGCAATTATTTACTTACCCATCTATGCTCTATTTTTACCAAAGCATTTCATGGAAGTTAGTCCTATCCATTTAGCGATACAGGGCATTTTCCATGGTGTGTTTGTGGTTATTATTGCAACTCTGACTTATGTGGCAGCGATTCAGCGACTTGGCGCTTTTAAAACAGGAAGTATTGTAACTTTAGCGCCATTTATTGCTGCCATTTTAGCTGTACCTTTACTCGGTGAAGCATTAAGCCCATCTATTGTTGTAGGTTTGGTTGGAATGGGAATCGGCGCCTTACAACCTTGGCGATGGTTCCGACCAGATAGCTTGGCACAACAAATTAAGCAGCAAAATAAATCAAATTAGTTTGTACGCTTCAAATAGCTTTGATGTAACGGCTCTAATTGCTGATGTAAATGTTCGAGCAATCCGTCATTAAACACAATGTCATTGGCAAGTTCACGTTTACGCTCACGTGGCATTTGTGCTGCAATAATTTTCTGGATTTGTTCTTGATTTTGCCCATCTCGCTGGCTTGCACGCTGAATTTGAGTTTGTTCACTCGCATCAACTAATAGAGTGTGATTAACCAATTCATGCTGGTTGGTTTCAAAAAGTAGGGGTGAAACTAGAATCACATAAGGACTTTTTGGGTTTTGCAACTGCTGAATAATAGATTGGCGAATAGCTGGATGCGTGATTTTTTCGAGTGTTTGTCTTGCTTCAGGATTTTGAAAAATATATTCGCGTAGGGCACGACGATCGAGATTACCATCCGATTGAAGTACCCAATCCCCAAAAGTTTGTTGGATTTTTTGCAGGGTAGGTTGGCCTTTTTCAACCACTTCGCGAGCAACGATGTCGGCATCGACGACTTGTATTCCTTGGGATTCAAACCATTGTGTTGCAGCAGATTTTCCACTGCCAATACCACCTGTGACTCCCAGAATAAAAGCCATCTTAACCTCCCAAATAGATTTTCATAATTTGATCACCCCATAGAAAGGCAACCCAACCCGCAATGGCAATATAGGGCCCAAAAGCAAAGGGCTGATTATCATTGCGCAATTTTAGTAAAATGATGCCAATAATTGCACCTAGTAAAGATGACAATAACACAATTAATGGCAGCATCAATGGCCCCATCCACGCGCCTAATGCGGCAAGCAATTTAAAGTCGCCGTAGCCCATGCCTTCTTTGCCTGTAATCACTTTAAATAAGTAATACACAATCCAAAGACATAAAAAACCAATCAGGTAACCCCAAATGGCTGAGTTAGGCGAGGTGTAAATATTAAAGGTGTTAATGCTCAACCCAAGCGCAGCTAAAGGTAGAGTAAAACGGTCGGGTAGCAGCTGAGTATCAAAGTCTATAAAGGTGAGGGCAATCAGGACCCAAGTCAGAACTAGTCCCAAAAGCATTTGTATGGTTGTACCAAACACCATGACTACTACTAATGAACATAGCATGGTGAGTAGTTCGATGGCTGGATAGCGAATACTGATTGGATGCTGGCAATGGCCACATTTACCTTTTAAAACCAACCAACTGATGAGAGGAATATTTTGATACCAACGGATAGGTTGATGGCACTCTGGACATGATGAAGCAGGTTTACTTAATGTTAGTTTTCCGTGGTCAATAATGGGTTGCTCAGGATTAAGCAGCATTTGGCATTCTTGCTGCCAATCTTGTTCCATCATTTTTGGGGTGCGATAAATCACCACATTCAGAAAGCTACCAATACACAGGCTCAATAATGCAACTGCAATATAAAGTGCAGTTAAGTTTTGAATAAAATAAGCAATAATTTCTTGCATTATACAACTGAGCCCATTTGGAAAATTGGAAGATACATAGCAATCACCAGACCGCCTACAAGTACCCCTAAAATTGCCATAATTAAAGGTTCCATCATTGAAGTTAAGCCATCAACGGCATTATCAACTTCATTCTCATAGTACGTTGCAACTTTATCGAGCATGCTGTCTAGCGCACCAGATTCTTCACCAATTGCGACCATTTGTATAGCCATAGATGGAAAACGATTTGAAATGCGCATCGCAAATTGGAGTTGTTGACCTGTAGCAACATCTTCACGAATTTTCATGACAGCTTGTTCGTAAATAATATTATTGGTTGCACCAGCCGTTGATTCAAGCGCATCAATGAGAGGAACACCAGCTGCAAAAGTTGTTGCTAAAGTACGGCTGTAACGGGCAATAATCGCCTTATAAACCAGATCACCAAAGATGGGTAGTTTCAGGGCAAGTTTGTCTAAACCATCACGAAATTTTTTACTACGCTTTTTAGCTTCCAGAAATGCGGCAATGATTGTCCCAATCACAAAAATCAGAATGAACCAGTATTCCTGCATCCATTTCGACATATTTACGACCATTTGTGTAAAAGCAGGTAGATCTGCACCAAAGGAGGAAAATAGATCTTGGAAGACGGGAACGACTTTAACCATCAAAATAATAGTAACAACCACAGCAACCACAATAACCGTTGCTGGATATTTCATAGCTTTCTTAATTTTCTGTTTAAGCAACTCACTTTTTTCTTTGTAAATTGCCACGCGGTCCAGCATGGTTTCAAGCGCACCAGACTGTTCGCCAGACTCTACAAGAGAGCAAAACAGTTTATCGAAGTGCTGAGGATACTTTCTTAAAGCTGAGGCAAAAGTACTACCACCTTCAACTTCACCTTTAATACCGAGTACCACCTCGCGCATAGCTGGGTTTTCTAAACCTTCTGCCACAATTTCAAAGCCTTGTACTAGTGGGACGCCGGCTTTCATCATGGTTGCAAGTTGTCGTGTGAAAATCGTGATATCGAGCGTTGATACTTTTTTCTTAAATAAACCTTCAAGAATATTTTTACGCTTTTCCCGAATATTACGGACAGTTACACCTTGTTTGCGTAGGGTGACTTTAGCTAAAGCCATATTTTTAGCTGGAAGTTCCCCCTTAATTTTTACGCCTTTACGGTCAACCCCATCATAAGCAAAAGTCGGCATCAATTGTGCCTTTTTGACAGTCATGACATTATCCTTATTTTAAATTGTCTTTTATTCACTGGTTACGCGGTTGACTTCTTGTAAAGAAGTAACACCTTGCATAACTTTCTTTAAACCTGAGCGACGCAGATTATTAAACCCCAGTTTTTCAGAAGCGGCAGCGATTTCTAACGCATTGCCATCTTCCATAATAATCTTGGAAATCTCAGGTGTGACTTTCATTACTTCATAAATACCAACTCGACCTTTGTAGCCCTCACGACATTCTGGACAACCGACTGGTTGAAAAACTTGAAAATCGGGATGCATCAGATCTTGTTCGGTAAAACCCATTTCCAATAGGCTTTGTTTAGGAATGTCAGTAGGTACTTTACATTGAGAACATAGTCGACGTGCCAAACGCTGAGCAATGACCAGATTGACTGATGTTGCAATATTGAAAGACGGAACGCCCATATTGCGTAGACGAGTCAGTGTTTCAGGAGCACTGTTGGTATGTAGCGTGGACATCACCATATGACCTGTCTGAGCAGCTTTAATCGCGATTTCAGCTGTTTCTAAATCACGAATCTCACCGACCATAATAATGTCAGGGTCCTGACGTAAAAATGACTTAAGTGCAGCTGAAAAAGTTAGACCTACCTTAGGGTTCACATTAACCTGATTAATGCCTTCAAGGTTAATTTCGACTGGATCTTCGGCAGTAGAAATATTGGAACTTTCAGTGTTTAAAATGTTGAGGCCTGTATATAAAGATACAGTCTTACCAGAACCTGTCGGACCTGTGATTAAAAGCATACCTTGTGGCTTATCTAAGGCTTCCATAAAGAGTGCTTTTTGCTCTTCTTCATATCCTAGTGCATCAATTCCCAGCATGGCACTCGATGGATCGAGAATACGTAGAACTAACTTTTCACCAAATAAGGTCGGAAGAGAGTTCACACGAAAATCAATTGCTTTAGATTTTGATAGCTTGAGCTTGATACGACCATCTTGAGGGACACGCTTTTCAGAAATGTCCATTTGAGACATCACTTTTAAGCGTGAAGCCAAACGATTAGCCAGTTGCAAAGGCGGATTTGCAATTTGACGTAAAACGCCATCGACCCGATAACGGACCCGATACGATTTCTCATAAGGTTCGAAATGTAAATCAGAAGCCCCCATACGAATCGCATCAATCAATAACTTGTTAATATATTTAACAATAGGTGCTTCATCGCCTTGTGGAGTATCCTCATCCTCTTCTGGAGCAGCTGAGGTATCAAGATCTACATCTAGATCAAACTCTTCATCGCTAAACTCGAAACTACTTTCTTCAGTAAATTGCTGTACCAGAATTTTCTCGAGTTTATGATACTCGACAATAACCGGCTCAACCATAAGCTTGCTGTTGAAGCGAATAGCATCAATAGCATCAATATTGCTAGGATTACTGGTTGCAACATATAAAATCTGTCCTTTTTTTACGAGAGGCAAGATCCGATGTTTTAAAATCAGTTTCTGGTCGACCAAATCTTTAGGAATCTGGCTGACATCGTAAACGTCCAGATCAAAATATGGCTCAGCAAATTCAATAGAAATTGTTTCAGCTAATAAAGAAGGGGAGAGATTAACCTCTTCAATCAGGTACGCAACAGTATCCTGTTTAGCTCTTTTTGCTGCATCTAGTGCTGCCTGCATGGTCGCTGCCGACACATGTTTTTCTTCGACTAATCGTCGAAAAAACCCCGAAAATTTTGGAGATGTATGTATGACTGACATCTGCCTACCTGTGCTCATATGTTTATAATTGGTATATAAAAAATTATACTTTTGTTATCTAAAATTACTACCTGAGAAAATGATGCTCTCGTCTTGATCCATATATTAAAGCTTGAACCAGTCGAAGTTTTTATTCATTAATTTTTAAAACGCGGAGCTTTAGTCTTAATAAAGTTTTATGACTGTTTTCAAATAGTAGAAAAGATATGAGCAAAGCCGTTAAAGAAAAGTATCTGAAATTTGTAGAAATGCGTGTAGAATGTGCTGCATTTTTGATGAAAGGTGAGCCGTATGTCGGGTTCGACGATTACGCCTTGGGTAGTTGGCAACTGGAAAATGAACCCAATGCGTGCCAATGCCAAACAACTTATAGAAGAATTTAAACAACTATTGCAACAAAACGAAATTGCAGATGAAAGCTGCCATGTCGGAGTTGCTCCGGTTTCTATTGCACTTACAATGGTACAAACCCAATTGCAAGATGCTGCAAAAACAGTATATACAGTTGCACAGGATGTATCGCGTGTAGCAGGTACAGGCGCCTATACTGGTGAAGTCAGTGCAGAATTATTAAAAGATAGCCAAATTAATTTTGTATTGGTGGGTCACTCTGAGCGCCGTGATTTGTTAGGTGATAACGTTGAAATTTTGAAGGCAAAACTCCAAAATTCTTTAAATGCAGGCTTAACTGTCATTTATTGTGTGGGTGAAAGTCTCGAACAGCGTGAACAAAATTTGGCAGAGCAGGTTGTATTGCAACAGATCTGTGATATAGCACCTGTAGTGACTGCAGAGCAATGGCAAAAGCAAATTGTAATCGCTTATGAGCCAATCTGGGCAATTGGTACAGGTAAAACTGCTTCACCACAAGATGCACAGGCAATGCATGCTAAAATCCGTGAAGGTTTAAGTCAGATTACTTCTGCGGGTCCAGACATTGCGATTTTATATGGCGGTAGTGTAAAAGCTGAGAATGCAGTCGAGTTGGCAGCATGTCCAGATATTAATGGCGCGTTGGTTGGAGGTGCTTCGTTAAATGCAGCATCTTTTTATCAAATCGTACATGCCTTTGCACAAAGTAAATAACGAGGATAGGGTATGCACTCTTTTGTACTGATCGTACATATTATTTTAGCGGTACTGATGATTGGCTTGATTCTAGTCCAACACGGTAAAGGTGCGGATGCTGGTGCTTCTTTCGGTGGTGGCGGAGCAGCAACTGTATTTGGCGCATCGGGTTCAGCTAATTTCCTTACTCGCCTTACTGCTATTTTAACGGCACTGTTTTTTGTGACGAGTTTAACCTTGGCTGTTTTTGCAAAAAAACAGACGACTGAGGCATATAGTTTGAAATCTGTACAAACAACAGCACCAATTCAAACAACATCGCCTGAAACTTCACCAAATGCACCAAAAACGGGTCAATAATTCGAAATAGGGCTTTCCTTTTATAGTTGGAAGGACTAGAATGCGTCCCACAAGCTGCGGTGGTGGTGGAATTGGTAGACACGCTACCTTGAGGTGGTAGTGCCTTCGGGCGTGGGGGTTCAAGTCCCCCCTTCCGCACCAACTTTGAACCAGAAAGTTGAGTGCAAGCAGTTTTTTGATG
>NZ_JBQUYP010000004.1:151354-459605 GCF_056314305.1 Acinetobacter sp. DMC2
TGCGGGATGGAGCAGTCTGGTAGCTCGTCGGGCTCATAACCCGAAGGTCGTTGGTTCAAATCCAGCTCCCGCTACCAAATTGATTAAGGTGCAACTTAATCAGACAGTATCTAGAAAGTTTACATTGACTTTATTTGATATTTGTATATAATTTTTGCACGTTGATGCGGGATGGAGCAGTCTGGTAGCTCGTCGGGCTCATAACCCGAAGGTCGTTGGTTCAAATCCAGCTCCCGCTACCAAGTTTCTTAAGAGAGGCTCACAGACAAGTGGGCCTTTTTGCACAGTGGACTATTGTTTTCTGTGCTACATAGGGGCGATTAACGCCCTTTTTTATTGGTTATCGTATCGCTATCGTGTAGTTTCGACATCAATTGGTCAAATAGTCATGCTTCACTATAGTAGGTCTGTGTCGGTTAAAACAACCGATTGAATCGCACGAGAATGACGAGAGTAAATGAAATTATCAAATAAATCCCAAGCATTGCATGACTTAATTGTTCCTGCAGTACAAGCATGTGGTGTCGACCTTTGGGGAATCGAGTTTCTCCCACAAGGTAAACGTTCATTATTGCGTATTTATATCGATAAAGCGGTAAGTGAAGAAGATGCTGAGCCAGTACTTAATGAAGATGGTGAAGTAGAACTAGGCCGTGGTATTGGTGTACAAGATTGTGTGCGTGTAACACAACAAGTTGGCGCAATGCTGGATGTTCATGATCCAATTTCGGGTGAGTATTCATTAGAAGTTTCTTCACCAGGTTGGGATCGTCCATTTTTTCAACTAGAACAGTTACAAGGCTACATCGGACAACAAATTGCTTTGCGTTTGATTGCAGCAGTAGAAAACCGTCGTAAATTTCAAGCAAAGCTTATCGCAGTAGACCTTGAAAATGAAGAAATTCAGGTTGAAGTTGATGGGAAGCACGTGCTTGAGATCGACAGCAACAATATCGATAAAGCAAACTTGATCTATCAAGATTAAATTTATTAAATTTTATAAGAAATCGGTAGGTGACTTATGGGCCGCGAAATTCTTACCGTTGTTGAAACGGTTAGTAATGAAAAAGGTGTTAGTCGTGAAGCGATCTTCGAGGCTTTAGAACAAGCTCTAGTTGCTGCAACGAAGAAAAGATTTTACGAAGGTACGCATGCTGAAGAAGCTCAGCTTCGTGTAGAAATTGATCGTAAAACTGGTGATTACAGTACATTCCGTCAATGGACTGTTGTGGCAGATGAAGATCATGAAATGCCAGCTTGCCAAGATGCGATTTCTGACCTTGACCCATCTAAATGGTCAATTGGTGATGTTCGTGAACTCGAAGTAGAATCTATTGAGTTTGGTCGTATCGCTGCACAAATTGCAAAACAAGTTATCGTACAAAAAATTCGTGAAGCTGAGCGTGCTTTAGTTGCTGATGCATACGAGTCTAAAGTTGGTGAGTTAATTTACGGTGAAGTGAAAAAACAAACCAAAGATGGCTTTATTATTGATTTAGGCGACAACGCTGAAGCTTACCTTGCGCGCGAAGAAATGATTCCAAAAGAAATTCTTCGTCCGAAACAACGTATGAACGCTATTTTATACAATGTGAACCGTGAAGGTCGTGGCGCTCAGTTGTTGTTATCACGCGCTAAGCCTGAAATGTTAATTGCTTTAATGAAAAAAGAAATTCCTGAAATTTCTGAAGAAATTATTGAAATTAAAGCAGCGGCACGTCAACCGGGCGTTCGTGCTAAAATTGCAGTGAAAACAAATGACCATCGTATTGACCCTGTAGGTGCATGTATTGGTATGCGTGGTACGCGTATTCAAGCAGTACAGCAAGAGTTAAACGGTGAACGTATTGATGTAGTGGTCTGGTCTGATGATCCAGCTCAGTACATTGCAAGTGCATTAGAACCAGCTGATGTTTCAGGCATCGTGCTTGATGAAGATGCAAGAAGTGCCGATATTATTTTTGCAACCAGCGATCAATTGGCTCGTGCAATTGGCTCACAAGGCCAAAATGTTCGCTTGGCTTCTGATTTAACTGGCTACAAACTCGACATGATGCTTGAAGAAGAGTATCGTGCTCGTCAGCAAAATGAAGCTCAGCAATATCTTGATATGTTTGTATCACGTCTCGATATTGAAGAAGATTTAGCAATGGCATTGGTGGAAATGGGCTTTACCTCTTTAGAAGAGATTGCTTATGTTCCAGCTGAAACTTTTGACGAAATTGAGCTTGATGCTGAATTGGTTGAGTTATTGCAAAGTCGTGCAAAAGAAGCAGCACTTACTGATGCTTTGAAACAGCAAGAAAATATTCAAGAACCGAGCGCAGACCTTCTCACTATGGAAGGCATGACTTCTGAGATCGCTTACTCGCTTGCCGCTCGCGGTATTATTACTGTCGATGATTTGGCAGATCAGGCTACTGACGATATCTCTGATATTGAAGGACTTGATCATGAAAAAGCAGGTCAATTGATCATGAAAGCTCGCGAATCATGGTTTAACTAGGAGATGAAATATGACGGACAAGTCGATTAAAGAGTTAGCTCTCAGTGTAGAACGTCCTGTTGAGAAGCTCCTAGAACAGGCTCGTGAAGCAGGTTTGCCTCAACGTACAGCAGACGACATTATTACCACTGAACAACAGGATACTTTAGTCAATCATTTGAAAAAAGTGCATGGTCAGGAAAGTGGTAACACAGGAAAAATTGCGTTGAAACGTAAAACAACCAGTACCGCTAAAGTTGCAAGTACTTCAGGTAAAGCAAAAACAATTAACGTAGAAGTACGTAAAAAACAGGTTTTTGCTAAACCAAACCCTGAACAAATTGCAGCTGAAGCTAAAGCACGTGCAGAAGCTGAAGCTAAAGCACGTGTAGAACAGCAAACGCGTGACACTGCACAGCAAAACGCGCGTCTTCAAACAGAGCAAAAAGCAAAAGCAACTTTAGATGCGATGCGTGCTGCTCATCAACAAGATAGCGCTGCTCAGACAGCTCCTAAAGCTGCTGTAGTAGTGAAAAAACGTGGTGGTGGTACAGTAAAACCTGCACCAAAACCAGCAGAAACATTAGAGCAAAAGAAAGCGCGTGAAGCACAAACAGCTCAGTTGAAAGCAACTGAAGAAGCTGCGCGTCGTAAAGCGGCTGAAGAAGCTCAGCAACGTACACTTGAACAAATGCGCAAAATGGCGTCTAAGTATTCAAGTGACGAAGCTACTACCACAATTCGTGTGATTGATGATTCTCCACTTGCTTCAGGTCTTGTAGGCCAAGCTTATGAAGATTCATTCAAGCAAGAAGACCGTGAAATTAAACGCGGTGGCGCAACCACTAACCCTCGTGCGGGTAAAAAGGGTGGTCGTCGTGGTCAAGAAGAGCAAAGCTTTGTTAACCATAACAAACGTGGTTTAAAATCAAGTCAAGCGAATAAGCATGGATTTGAAAAACCAGTTAAAAAGCAAGTTTATGATGTAGAAATTGGTTCAAGCATTGTTGTTGCCGATCTTGCTCAAAAAATGGCGATTAAAGTACGTGAAGTTATCAAAACACTTATGAAAATGGGTGAGTTGGTTAATCAGGAACAAGCTATTGACCAAGATACAGCAGCACTTGTTGTTGAAGAAATGGGTCATAACCCTGTTTTAGTTTCTGATACACAAGCGGAAGATAACTTGCTTGAAGCGGCTGAAGAAGCACGTGGTGAGCAAACAACTCGTCCGCCAGTTGTTACCATTATGGGTCACGTTGACCATGGTAAAACATCATTACTTGACCGTATCCGTCGTTCGAAAGTGGCGGCAGGTGAAGCAGGTGGTATTACCCAGCATATTGGTGCATATCACGTTGAGACAGACAAAGGAATTATTACATTCCTTGATACACCGGGACATGCTGCATTTACTTCAATGCGTGCACGTGGTGCTAAAGCAACGGATATCGTTGTATTGGTTGTTGCGGCAGATGACGGCGTAATGCCACAAACTGCTGAAGCAATTGACCATGCGCGTGCAGCAGGTACTCCAATTATTGTTGCAATCAACAAAATGGATAAAGAATCTGCTGATCCAGACCGTGTGTTAAATGAATTAACAACGAAACAAATCGTTCCAGAAGAATGGGGTGGTGATGTTCCGATTGCTAAGGTTTCTGCACACAGTGGACAAGGTATTGATGAACTCCTTGATTTAATTCTTATTCAATCAGAATTGATGGAATTAAAAGCATCTGCACAAGGTGCTGCACAAGGTGTTGTTATTGAAGCGCGTGTTGATAAAGGCCGTGGTGCAGTAACTTCTATTCTTGTTCAAAACGGTACATTAAACATTGGTGACCTTGTTCTTGCAGGTTCGTCATATGGTCGTGTCCGTGCAATGTCTGATGAAAATGGTAAGCCGATTAAATCAGCAGGACCATCTATTCCAGTAGAAATTCTGGGTCTTCCAGATGCTCCAATGGCAGGTGATGAAGTTCTTGTTGTAAATGACGAGAAGAAAGCGCGTGAAGTTGCTGATGCTCGTGCTGACCGTGAACGTCAAAAACGTATTGATCGTCAAAGCGCAATGCGTCTTGAAAATATCATGTCGTCAATGGGCAAAAAAGATGTTCCTACAGTGAACGTTGTTTTAAGAACAGACGTACGTGGTACTTTAGAAGCATTAAATGCAGCTTTACATGAATTATCTACTGATGAAGTAAAAGTTCGTGTAATTAGTTCGGGTGTTGGCGCGATTACTGAGTCTGATGTGATTCTTGCTGAATCTTCAGAAGCTGTATTGTTAGGTTTTAACGTTCGTGCTGATACGACTGCTCGTCAGAGAAGTGACCAAGACGGTATCGATATTCGTTACTACAGCATCATCTATGAATTAATTGATGATGTGAAAGATGCCATGAGCGGTAAACTTGCTCCTGAACATCGTGAAACTATCTTGGGTGTTGCTGAAGTACGTGAAGTATTCCACTCAAGTAAGTTTGGTGCAGCAGCAGGCTGTATGGTACTTGAAGGTGTATTGCATCGTAATAAACCGATTCGCGTATTACGTGATGACGTGGTTGTGTTCCAAGGTGAGCTTGAATCTCTTCGTCGCTATAAAGAAGTGGTTGAAGAAGTTCGTGCCGGTATGGAATGTGGTCTTGCGGTGAAAGGTTATAAAGACATCAAAGTGAAAGATAAAATTGAAGTCTATGATGTTCAATTGATTAAACGGAGTCTTTAATGGCGGGTAGCCAACGCTTAAAGCGCATGGCGGATTCAGTTCAACGCGAGTTGTCTGAGCTGATTCGTCAAGAGCTTAAAGATCCTCGCTTAGGTGGTTTAGTGACCATCTCTGCGGTGAAAGTCAGTGCAGACATGGGTTATGCTGAAGTTTATGTCACCGTAATGGGGCGTGAGCTTGGCGATGAGCAAAGTGAAGCAGCGAATAAAGAAACTTTAGAGGTATTAAATAAAGCTTCTGGTTTCTTGCGTCATGAATTGAGCCGTCGTATCAAGACACGTATTACGCCAAGATTGCGTTTCCATTATGACAAGACGAATGCTTATGGTAACTATATGTTTGGTCTGATCGAAAAAGCGGTAAATGATTTGCCGAAACGCGATTCAGACGACGAACAGTAATATAAAAAATAAAAAAGCCACCTTCGGGTGGCTTTTTTATTGGTGGGCTTTTTCCTAGTCTTTAGGAGGGTCCATAGGCGGTTTATTTTGCGAGAAACGCTGTCCAATTTTATAACGGTCCCACGGCAAGGGGCGTTCAATTGACTCAGGAACTTCTCCACTCAATGAGCGCAAACGTAAATGTAGCGCAGCTTGAGCAATTAAATTTGCTGAAACTGGTGCGGTAATAAAAGCTAAAAGTGTGATCAGTAGCTCGGCAAAACCAAAGCGGCCTTGAAAAGCAAAAAAGATCATAGACGCAATCAAAAAGCTGCCTAATCCTAATGTACTCGATTTTGTGGGTGCATGTAAGCGCATGAATAAGTCAGGTAAGCGCACCATGCCAATCGAGCCGACTAACATAAAGAAAGCACCAAAAACCAGAAAGACTGAAACAATAACTTCCATTACGAACTGCATTTTGATCTCTCCTTAATCGATTACGTGACCAGTTGTGAAGTAACGTGCTAAGGCTGCCGTAGATACGAAACCTAGCATCGCAACCAGTAGGGCTCCTTCAAATAAAGAGGTCGTCATCCAATAAATGCCTAAAACAACAATGAGACAAGTTGCATTTAAGAAGAGAGTATCGAGTGCTAAAAGCCGATCTACAATTGATGGACCTATGACCAATCTGAAGAGACAAAGTAGCATAGAGATTGTAATGGCAATTGAGCTAATACCTAGAGCATAAGGTAGGATCGTCATGCACTTGCCTCCGTTTTACTTTTCACATCAAAAATTTCCATAAGTGGAATTTCATAACGTTGTTTGATGTCTTGAATATCAGATTCGGTATTATCTGTGCTCAAAGCATGAACCAGAATATCGCCACGTTCCTGATCAATACCCGCAGAAACCGTACCTGGTGTTGTGGTAATGATCATCGCTAGTAAGGTATTGACCTGCTCATGTTCTGTCTCTAAAGGTACACGATACCATTTAGGGTGTAATTTTTTAGTAGGCCCTAAAACAAGTTTTGCGACCTTAAAGTTAGAAATAATAATATCCCAAAGAACCACAAAACATAGTTTAACCGCAGGTTTCCAGTGAATATGCGGTGTACGGGTAATAAATGGTTTGACTAAACGAGGGATGATTAAGCCCAAAAGCATTGCAGTCAAAAGATCACTCGCATCAAGACTATGCGCCAGCATCAACCAAAATAAAATGATCAGAACCGAAACAAATGGATGTGGAAACCAACGTTCAAGCAAATGAGATAACTGCATTGTTATGGCTCCATAGGTTTCAATTGACTTTCATCAACAATGGAAGGTGTTTGCAGTTTGTCCTGTTGCTGAATTTGTCGTTGTTTATATTCAGAAATATGTTCACCATTGAACATATCTTTCGAAATAATATCGGGAATAAGATAAGCATTATGATCTTCAACTTCTCCCCCATATTTAGTTTCTGGCAGATAGGCGGGATCAAATGGCTGTACGCTGATAACTTCCCCATTTTTATCTACTTTAAGAATAGTGCGTTGGTAAAGTGCATGGTCTTGAATCTGTTGTGCGGTGCTTAATGTGTAATGCTGAATTGGTGCAGCAAAGACAACATAAGCGATTAAACCAGCCAGTAATAGATAAATGACTTGATCGTTACGTGGTGGTGCGCGTTCCGGCAAAGCACGATAAAGAATATAAGCTGGATGGATTGGATCTTCTTCTGGAGGAGATGCACGCCAGAATAAGATAAAACCAACACGTGTGAGTGCAATAATACTTAATAAGCTCACAACAAGCACAACACCAATAATCCAGCCTTGATAGCTAGCTTCAACTGTCGCTTGTAAAATGAATACTTTTCCAAGAAAACCACTAAAAGGCGGTAACCCAGCAAGCATCATGGCAATCAAGAAATAAGTCACCATAGCCGCTTTTTCTTGTTTGATTCTTGGGGCAACTTTTAAATGATCTTTGAAATCTCCACGTTGTGAAGTGATCCATCCACAAAATAGATAAAAAGCTGCACCGATTAAGGTACTGTGCACTAAGTAATATAAAGCACCAGACCATGCCTGCGTATTAGACATGGCAATTGCGGTGAGCAAGGTACCAATTGAAGAAAGTACCATAAAGCCGACAAAGCGACGTAAACGATCTGCTCCAATTGCTGCAATCACACCATAGAGTGAAGTAATTAAGCCAATAGGCAATAACCAGCTTTTTAAGATTTCTTGGCTAAGCGCATCGTCAAATACTGTTCCATTTACACGTAAAATAGAATAGATCCCGACTTTGGTCATAATGGTGAAAATTGCAGCTACAGGCGTACTTGCAACGGCATAGGTTTTTGGCAGCCAAAAACCGACAGGGAGCATTGCTGCTTTAATGCCGAAAACAACAAAAAGAAGTAAGGAACCAGCGACTGCTAATTTGTGTTGATCTGCTTCAAGTGTTGGTATAAGACGTGATACATCCGCCATGTTGAGGCTACCCACACTGCCATAAATCATACCAAGCCCAATTAAGAAGAGGGCAGAGGCTAAAAGGTTAATAATGACATAGTGAACGCCAAGCTGAAAACGTGGTTTGCCTTGCCCATGTAAAAGCAAAACATACGAAGCCATCAACAAGATTTCAAAAAAGACAAAAAGGTTAAATAAATCGCCTGTTAAAAATGCTCCGCAGATACCCATTAATAAGAAATGCACCATGGCATGGAAATAGCGACCACGGGTATCCCAATTGTCGCTTGCATACCATAGAACTGGTACTGCTAATGCGTAAGTCAGCACCAGCATAAAAGCAGAAAGGCGATCTAACACAAGCACAATACCAAATGGCGCTGACCATTCGCTCAACTGGTAAATGGTAATCTGTCCAGTGCTGGCAAAGCTTAAATATATAATTGCGGTAATTAATCCAGCAATTGCAGAAACAAGACTAATGCCACGACGCCATGGTTGTCGCCAGTCATCTTTTAAAGCACCTGCTCCCGGGTTGCCAAGTAGTAATAATATAAAAGCAGTAAATGCCGGGATGAGAATGCTAAAAATAGGCGCATGTTCTTGCCAGAAAGATAAAAAATCAAACATTACGGCTCATCCTCGCGTGGGTCGTATGTCGGAGAGATGTCTTCTTTAGCATCAACATGATCACTACCTGATTCATAACGGCTACGCAGTGCCAGTTGTACAATAAAAGCGGTGGTTGCAAAACCGATCACAATGGCTGTTAACACTAGCGCTTGAGGAAGTGGATCGGTTATTTTTGTTGTTTCAGTTAAAATTGCGGGTGAGCTAATTTGTAATCGGCCCATAGCAAATAAAAATAGGTTTACAGCATAGCCAATTACAGCTAACCCAAGCACAACAGGGAAGGTACGAGCACGTAAAATCAGATAAATACCTGTGGCAACAAGTAAACCAATTGCAGAAGCCAATAAGAATTCTAAACTGATCATGATGATTCCTCCCGATGTGGTACTACAGGACCAGCCATGCTTGAGTGGCGAGAGTCTCCTAATACCGAGATAAGTAACATCGTTGCACCAACAACGGTGATATAAACCCCTAAGTCAAAACTCGCAGCTGAAGCCAGATGTAGTTTTCCTAAAATTGGTAATTCAACATATACGTGCGCACTAGTCAGGAATGGGCGTAACCAGAACCATGCAGCTACACCAGTAAGCCCAGCAATCGTTAAACCTGAACCAATCCAGACTTCGTAAAGACGGCCTGATTTTGCTTTAAGTAATTGTTCTGTTTGGTCTTGACCGAGCGCAATATATTGAATGATTAACGCCATTGAGGTGATTAGACCTGCAATGAAGCCACCGCCCGGATAATTATGGCCACGCATAAAAATATAAACACTTACGACAAGTGCTAACGGTAATACCCAAGAGGCTGTAATACGGAACATAAGCGGAGATGGATTAAAACGGTAGGTGAGGCCTTGGGTCATGGTTGTACCATGGACACGCATACCATCCATAAGACATAGCGCACCAATAGCAGCAATGCCTAATACAGTAATTTCACCGAATGTATCGAAGCCACGGAAGTCAACCAAAATGACATTTACAATATTTGAGCCGCCGCCAAGTGGTAAAGACTGCTGCGCAAAGAACCATGAAATCGAATTATGATCACGGGTTAAAATCAGCCATGCAATCCAGCCTATCCCTAAACCTCCAATAATCGCTAAAGCAGCATCTCTTAAGCGTCTAGAACGAAGAGATTCATATGGCGTTAGCTGTGGAAGTAAAGATAAACTCATTAGTAAAAGAACAGTGGTTACAACATCCACGGTAATTTGAGTTAGTGCCAAATCTGGAGCTGACATGGTGACAAATACCATTGTTACCACTAGACCAATTGCACCGCTAATAAGGACTGCTTTAATACGTTCATGATGGAACCACAACATCATCCAGCAACCTGAGAACAGGGTTAGCCAGAGAACGATAGCAATCCATGGGGCATGAGTAAGTTCACGTGTGCCTGTAGTGAGCCCTTGATTAAGTAGCGGCATAGTTACCATGATGACGCTAAAAGCAATGATCAAGAACAAGTAACTTTGCAATGAGCCGTTTTCAGTTTTTTGTTTAATTTTTCGGCTGGTGAGCAACAGGTGTTTTAAAAATAAATCAAATAAAATGCGGCCTTGCAATCTGCCAAGATGTGGGTCAAGGTCAATTTTACGAATCATGCCATCTTTTGCCAAAGCAAAATAGAACAGTGAGCCACCGACTAAAGCAATAATACTCATCACAAGAGGAGCATTGAAACCGTGCCAGATCGCAAGATGAGTTCCTGCAAATTCTGGTTGCATCAAGCTTGCTCTGGTTACGCTATTTACCAGTGGTTCTACCAACAAAGAAGGTAAAACGCCAACTAGGATACATAGCACAGCAAGAAGAAGGGCTGGTGCGCGCATGCCCATAGGCGGTTCATGTGCATTTTTATTTGGCACTTGCTTACCAATTGGACCGTCAAAAAACACGCCGTGTGCTAAACGAATTGAATAACTCACTGCAAAAATACCAGCAAGTGTTGCAATGATGCTGGCAAAGATAACTGCTGAACCTGAAAGATTTGCTAATAGCTCGGTAAAGAACATCTCTTTAGAAATAAAGCCATTGGTGAGTGGTACACCTGCCATAGAGGCGGCGGTGATCATGGTTAATGTGGCAGTAAAAGGAAGTAATTGCCAAATACCACTGAGTTTTCGAAGATCACGTGTACCTGTTTCATGGTCAATGATCCCTGCAATCATAAAGAGTGCAGCTTTAAATGTTGCATGGTTAATAATATGAAAAATAGCGGCAGCAACTGCTAAAGGTGAACCGATACCAAGTAAACAGACAATAAGACCTAAATGGCTAATTGTTGAATAGGCTAATAGCCCTTTTAAGTCTTCTTTGAAAATGGCAAAACATGCTGCCATACAGAGCGTAAATAGGCCAACGAAGGTAACAATATTGTGATAAAGCGCGGCGCCTACAAAAATTGGCAGTAAACGTGCGAGCAGGAAAATACCTGCTTTTACCATGGTTGCAGAGTGTAGGTAAGCAGACACCGGAGTTGGCGCAGCCATTGCATTGGGTAACCAAAAATGAAATGGAAACTGAGCACTCTTCGTAAATGCACCAAGCAAAATAAGCAATAGCATTGGAATAAATAGAGCATGGGCTTGAATGGTGTCTTTCATGCCCATGATGTCACTAATTTCATAGGTTCCGGTGATTTGTCCTAATAAAACAAATCCACCCAACAACGCCAAACCGCCCATTCCTGTGATGGTAAGTGCCATTCGAGAGCCACGTTGAGCAGCTTCATAATGACTCCAGTAACCCACTAACAAGAAAGATGAAATACTGGTGAGCTCCCAAAAGACTAATAAAATAATAAGATTATTAGAGAGCGAAATACCCAGCATTGCTGCCATAAACAGCATGAGCAAAGCATAGAGTTTGCTTAAAGAATTTTTAGGGCCAAGATAGTAATAGGCGTATATGTAAATGAGGGTACCGATACCGGTAATAAGTAAAGAGAATAGTAAACCAAGAGCATCGAGCCTGAAGCTAAGATTAATCCCCAATTGAGGTAGCCAATCCCAGCTTTGTTGAATGCTTGCACCACCAAGCACAGTTTTAGCTTGAGTCAGTAATAAACCAAAACTGGTTAAACTGACTCCAATTGCCCCTAAAGCCGTTACTCCACGCGAGAACCGTTGAAGCAATGAAACAAGGGTGGTGCCTAATATTAACGGTAATAAGATAATTATCGGTAGCACACTCGTATCCATATGTGATTTAGGCCGAAACCTAAAGGTGAATTTTTAATTTCAGAATAGATAGGAATTCAAAGAGAGTTCCAAGGCTTTGTTATTCTGAAAACCCAACCAAATTAGAAAATAAAGCGAGAAACAAGTTGTATTGCGCAACTTGAAGAATAAAAACGCAAAATGAAATTTATTGTACACTAAAAAAGCATTAAAAATCTGATGTTATTACATGTAGTAACAACATCTAGTGATTTTTAATGCCTAAAAATTTTAATGAAGCGGTATATTTTGCAGGAGCGCTTTTTATTATAAAAATAGAGCTAAAAGTGGCATAAAATTTAAACAGAAGGGCTTTCTTCTGGTGTGTCTCCTGCATGAATCATTCGTAGCAATTCATTTTTCTGTTGTTCATTTAAACCCTGAATTTGCTGAAATAAAACATCAACCTGTGCTGGAGAGGGAGTAGGGTCTATTAAGCTTGGAAGCTGTGCTTCTATAGGTGGAACTAATGACTCACTTCTTTGGAGCAATGTATAGATGTGTTCAAGCTGTTGTTTGGTGGTATTTAAATCAAGATGACTAATTTTACCGTGCTCTAATTTTAAACATTGATAGGCCGAGGCATGTTCTAGTAACTCTTCACGACTTCCCGTTGCAATAATTTGTAAGCGCGGAAATGCTTGATGGAGTTTGTTTAAAATTTCTGCACAATGGAGTGCATCGAGTTGCGCGTCAATTTGATCAATTAATAAAACTCCTTCACCTTCAAGGCAAGGGTTTAGGCTTAACGGATTGAGTAAACAGAGCCTGCGGGCAATATCGCCTACTAAAGCAATCCATGTTTTTGTGGTGTTGGAAAGTTGCTGAAAAGGTAGGGTTTGGCCATCATAGTCAGCCATAAGTTGAAGCCTAGGCTGATATTGCAAATATAAGTCCTTGAGCTCTGGCAAAACGATATTTAATGCATTTTTAAGAGCGTAGAGGTTAGGTGTGGTGAGCTGTTTAGGCTGCCCAGATAACTCTTTTTGAAGCTCATTTAATAGTTCTATCTGATCTTCTGGATCTAATTGCTTAGATTTAATGCGTTGTACGAGATGTGCAGCTTGAGCATTTTCGATATCGCTAATTTCACGTAACCATTCAAAAAAACGCGTGAAGGTTGTGAACGGAACTGGACTAATATCATAGGCTGAAATGGCTTGAGTGATGCCAGGTAAATTTTTATTGAGCAGATTAATATCATTTACAAATCGCTCGGCTGGGTAGTAAGCGATTAAGGGTAACCCTTGTAATGGATCTTTTTTGATGACTTGTTGATAAAGGGCCATAGTCTGGTCAAGTTGCTGAGTTTCAACTTGGCTGATTCCAATGCCACTTGAATTTAGGGTTTTAAAAAGCTTCCAGCTACACAGTGAAGAATCTACCTCTTGTGCCGAAGTACTTTCTGGTAAAGAGCCAATTTCTGCTGGAACTTGAAGGGTCACTTCGATTTTTGACTGTAGACGCGATTGAGTAATGTCTTGGTCAGGCATAACAATACCAGGACTACGTAAATCTTTAAAACGGGCAGGGAACCAAGTTAGAGCATGGTAAGTATGTTTGAGCAACATACTTTTACCCGTTGCTTGTTCACCTAAAATTAAGGTAATCAGCTGTTTTTCATATTGAAACTGTATTTTAAGATCGTGAAACAGAGCAATATGTTTAAATTGGATAGATTCAAGTTGCATAGGCTCACCTAATTATGAGCGCTTCAACCAACCGACTTTCGAAGACTTAAAGGCGCCCTTACTTTTAATTGTTGTATCAGATCATAAAGATGATGGATATTTAGACTTACTTTAGCACGAGTACAGGCAACGTAAAGTAATCTTAACTCTTCATCACTAATCTTGTGTTCTAAGCCATTAATTTTAAATTGATAGTCATCTTCAATATGAACGCGATTCCATTCTAGCCCTTTCGCTTTATGAGCTGTAGAGATGACATAATCAGCTTGCTCAAGTGGAGTAATCTTTGCAAGTGCTTTTTTTAGTGGGTCGGTGCCGTGATCATCCACCAGTTTAACCAATGGTTTAATGTCACTTCCTTCATTGGTTTCACAGTATTCATGAACATCGTGCCATGAGTTAAACCATGCTAATTCAGGAACATCAGTAACTCGTTTGCCTTGTTTTAATAGGCTTGCGGCGTCTACAAAACGGTTTAGTTTTTGATGATCCGCCTGCAAACTCACCTTATCGCCGTGAACTAAGCCTGCCAGTAAAAGTTCCATTGCACGCGCATTGGTACGGCATAAAATCGCATCACGCATTTTGGTATGCGGTTTATTCACTACACTTGATTTTTGGTTTGGATTACCAAGCAAGGGAACAGTTTCATTTAAACCGCCAAGCAGTGCATTAGCTACATCGGCAATCGTTTCGCCAAAACGAAAAGAAGTGGTTAACCGAGATTCTGGCAAGGGCAATTGTTGCATGGCATTAATTGCACCACGCCAAGCGTAGATTTGTTGATGTGCATCACCTACATAAATAACTTGAGTATTTTTTTGGCGAAGCAAAATGCCTAGCATTAGTGGGTCAGCATCTTGTGCTTCATCAAACAAGACGTAGTCAGTAGGAATGTTTGGCTCAGACAATGCCCAAAGTTTGAGATAAATATCATGTCCAATACCTGCTTGATGGTTTTGGTCAATCGACTCTAACCAACGTCGTTCCACAGCAGGGTAAAGGTGATTCTGTAATTCGATAATATCGTCTGGATGCAACCAGTTGGGCGCCTGAATATGTCGAGGTGCCGGATATTGAGAGCTTGTTGAACAGAAATAGCTCACTGCATTTGCTACAAGACTCGCTAGGCGACTTGGCATCAAGACATATTTTTCGTAACGTCCACCCATCATACGTCGCAGCGTAATAGGTTCTAGTCGATATTCTTTAGCAATAAAACTTGGGCTTAGTCGTGGTAGACGTAATTTATCAGTTACACCACGCGGTACACTACGAAAAGCAAGCGAGTGAAAAGTACGGCAGTCTACATTACGATGGAATTTGTTTTGTGCTTCACCAGCAATAGCTTTGTTAAATGCTAGATACATACCACGCCGTTCAGGCATGGCATCACTAATCATTTGTAAAGTGGTGGTTTTACCTGTGCCAGCATAGGCAATCACTTTAAATGATTGCCCAAGGCGTGCATTATCTATGGCAATTGCTTGTTCATAGGTGGCTTTAGGTTTTTCAATATTCGACACTGAGTGATTTTAAACCTTGTTGCGGTTAGCTTTTTCAACTAAACCAGATAAACCCTGACGACGAGCTAATTCGTCAATAATAAGTTGTGGATTAAGATCGAAATAACCCAACATCACAATAGTATGGAACCACAAATCTGCTGTTTCATAAACGAGATCGTTTAAGTGAGCTTCTGAATCTTGTGCGGCAAAATCTTTAGCCGCAATAATTGCTTCTACACTTTCTTCACCCACTTTTTCTAAGATTTTATTGATGCCTTTTTTGTAGAGGCTTGCAACATATGAAGTATCTGCTTCAGCTTGCTTACGCTCTTGCATCAATTGACCTAAGTGAGCAAGTACATCAACTTGTTCAGTGGTGTGAGCATGATCGTGGCTTTCAGTTTTAGCTTTGTCACCATAAATTGCGGTAGGGTCTTTTAATTGTGCATCGACAATTTCCCAGCCCTGTGGTGTGAGTTTACGATAGAAACAAGACTCACGACCCGTATGGCATGCAATACCACCGTGTTGTTCAATTTGTAGCACAATCACGTCAGCATCGCAGTCCAGACGAATTTCATAAACTGTTTGAAAATGGCCTGATTCTTCACCCTTGTGCCAAAGTTTTTGGCGAGAGCGAGAGAAGTAAACAGCTTGATTTTTTTCTGCTGTGAGCGCAAGTGATTCACGGTTCATCCACGCCACCATCAAAATACGTCCGGTTTGATGATGTTGAGCAATGGCAGGGATAAGACCTTGTTCGTTAAATTTTACTTCATCGAGCCATTGCGTGTTATTCATGAGGAATCACCAAAGAAATAGGAACTATAAATTGATTTCAATAAGATGCTAAAAAATAGCTTGTATAGTGTACGGCATCAACGTCAGTTTTAGGAAAAATTCTTTGTCATTTTTGTCTTTGTCAGCGTAATGAGTAGGTTGAATACGATTACTTTTAAAAGTCAGATAGAGATTCACTTTTTAAATGAAACGCACTGTTTTCTTTAGGCGTTTGAGCGACTTGATCATAATCAATTTGCTGAAATGGACCAGTCTTTAAACCTGAAATTGTGATTGCCATTTCCTTTCGAAAATAGGGGATTTGATACATCCAAGGGAAAACAAGATCTCTTAGACCTCCCGCCCACCAATGGTCAGATTGATAAAGTGGTGTTAGTAAACGACTGAGAAATTGATAAAACTGTGTAGATGAATGGCGAAGCTGGTGATAATGCTGCCAGAGTAGGGACCAATCAATATTTTGGTTCTTTTGAGCTTGTTGCAATGATTGAGAAAAAGCCCAAGCATCCAATAATGCCATATTAGCTCCTTGACCTAACTGCGGACTCATCGCGTGAGCGGCATCTCCAATCACACCAATTCTACCTTGACCAAATTGAGTCATGACGACATCACGGTAGTTTGCAGATAGCCATTTAGGTTGAGTTTGACTGTTATATAAAATCTCTTTTAGCCATTCTGCAACTGTGGGCCAACGCTCAGAGACTTGCTTTAACCAAGTTTGTTTAGCTTGTTCATCTTGCAGAAAGCTTTGTAATTGCGGAGTAGGCAAGCTCCAGAAGATACTTGAAAGGCGCTGTTGAGGTTCTGTTGGAATCGCTCCTGTAGGAAGAATTCCCATCATAATATTTGAGCGATCATAAAATTGATGCAGAATTTCAGAATCGAGGACTTGGCATTCAGGCACGATACTCCACGCCGCACCCCAAGGATAGGCTTGGTCAACTTTTACCCATGCTTTGGGGCGTAATTTGCTACGAGCACCATTGGCAATAAGGACGGCATCAAAACGAGCATCAAACTTTTGATTTTGATGATTTCCGAATAGCCGAACTTCATCATTATGTTCTTCAAAACTCTCAACAGAATGGTTCATACGCCAAGTAATTTGGCTCGAATATTCACTAAGTTTTTGGGTAAGTCCATGACATAAAGTGGCTCGGTGTATACCTAAACCATAGAGATTTGTAGATGCTTCATGATAATGGCTGTTGACTAAAAGACGCTTGTTGGGAAGTTGTCCTTCTAAGCCTGTTACTTTTGCTCCGAATGTTAGAGCCTTATCGAGCACCCCTAAATGTTCAAATACTGCTAAGCCTGCAGGTTGTAGTAATAAGCCTGCACCTACTGGAGATAACTCATCAACTTGTTCAAAAATAGTAACGTTATTACCTTCACGCGCGAGCAAAATCGCAGTGGCTAAACCTGCGGTACCGGCACCGATAATCGCAAAATGAGGTGTTTTCATTGTTTGTTCTTTTGATGCATTTATAGATTCAATTTAACAATCAACGAATAGCTGATCTATAATTTTTTTGAAAATTAAAAGTTTTCACATAAAAAATCCCTTGCGCGGGCAAGGGATTTAAAACTTATTTCAATATACGCCAAAGCGCTAATAAACTGCTTAGCACAATTAAAATAATAGAAACAAACCAAGGACTAATAATCGCGATGGTGAGTAAAATCAGCATGCTACTACCGAACATCCAACTGCGGCGTTGTTGATGTTCCATTTGTAAACGAAGTTGCTGCATTTCGCGTAACTGACGGTCTTGCCAAGCAGACTGATTTTTTAAACCATTTAAACTATCAACAATTAAGCTTGGGAAATCTTGAGCACCTAAAAGCAAGTCAGGTAATTGCTGTCCTAACTCTTTTATATTTTTGACTGGGTTCATGTTGGCTTTGACCCATTCAGTCAAAATTGGTTTTGCCAATTTCCAGATGTCGAGCTGCGGGTAAAGATCGGTCCCTAGACCCTCGACATGCACTAAAGTTTTTAGCAACAACATGAGTTGTGGTGGAATCTCTAAATGGAATCGACGGGCAATATCCATCACTTGAATCAAGATACCAGCAAAATCAAGTTGATCCATTGGTTTAGACACCATTGGGCCAACGGTACGACGCATTTCACGCGATAGCGCATCTTGATCTGTACCCGGTGGAATCCAACCAGCTTGATGCACAATTTGAATGAGCTGCATAAAGTTGCTGTTCATTACAGCAAGCAACATGCGGGCAATCGTCATTTGGTCATGCTTAGATAACTCACCCATAATTGCACAGTCGAGCGCAATAAAGCGTGGATTGCTTGGGTTAATTGTTTCTACAAAGACATTGCCGGGGTGCATGTCGGCATGGAAAAAGTTATCGCGGAATACTTGTGTGAAGAAAATGGTTAAACCTTTTTCTGCAAGTTGTGCGCGGTCCATGCCTAGACGGTCAAAGGTTGCCGTATCTGAAATAGGAACACCTGTAATGCGCTCTGCTACCATGACATCTTTGGTGTCCATATAGACTTCAGGCACATACATCATGGTTGAGCCAGTAAAATAATGGCGCATACGACGGGTGTTATCTGCTTCAATACTTAAGTCCAGCTCATTTAAGATAATCTGGCGGTAGTCTTGAATAATTTCAGAGAGATGTAAGGCACGAGCAGCTTCAAGGCGACTTTCTAGTGTGTTGCCTAACCATGCTAAAATCTCAAAGTCTTGTAAAATTTGGTTGCGAATGTCAGGGCGAGTCACCTTAACAACAACTTCTCGACCATCGTGCAAAGCAGCAGTATGAACTTGTGCAATTGAAGCAGCTGCTAATGGCTGATCATCAAATCTTGCAAACAAGGTATTTACGTCAGCTTTTAATGATTCTTGAATACGTTGTTTGGCAACATTGCTATCAAAAGGTTTTACCTGGTCTTGAAGTAAGACCAATTGAGCGAGTATTTCAGGTGGAATCAAATCACGTCGAGTTGACAGTAATTGTCCAAGCTTAATTGCAAGCGGCCCCATCTCTTCCAAAGCTTCTTTGAGCTTTAAAGGATTTTTACGTTCGCGACTAGACCATGCAGCTGGGTGCATTTTAATAACACTTAATGCACGTTGAGCTTTAACTGGTAATTCATCCGCAGGGAACAACGTATCGAGTCTATAGTGCGCTGCAATACGCCAAAGTTCGAGTAAACGTGAAACGTGCGGAATCATATACGGTCTTACCTAGTCTTGAGAGGGTTGTAGTTGTATGTTGAGTTGCTGCAATCTTGCTTCTAGACGGTCAATGTCTTGATTAAGCTTGCGAGTTGCTTGAGTTAAATCATCCATTTCCCAACGAGGGGCAAATAGACCGCTGTCTTCTTTTAATGCGTCTTCTGCAAAAAATAGATGACTTTGAAGAGAGCGTTTTAAATGTTTTGGTGCAAGTTGAATCTTGCCAATTTCGTGGGCGAGTTGAGGACCGACCCATCTTGATAAGTGCGCAGCTAAATCTGGTTCAGCTTGCTGCATAATCTTTTGAATATCCTGTAGCAGATGGTAGTCACCTTGCAATGGGATATTGCCAATCTGATCTGGATCGCTGACCAATAATTTAATCAGTTCGACGACATCTTTAACATGCAAAGTTGCTGTTGCTTCAGAAATTTTGAATTGCGCATCAAAAGGGCGTTGTTCAAAAATAGAAGGCTTTTCACTGTGCCCTGTTGCAGTAGGTTCAAGACGTACTTTTTCTTGGTCAAAGAATACATCGACAGAAAGCTGAGGGCTATCAATCACAACACGCAGCATTTTGCCCTGTAACTGATTAAGCTGAATGCGTGTAACCGCATCCAGATCGATCAGATGATGAATGATACGTTCGACTGCACCGAGTGCCAGAATCGACCACATATCTTTATCCCTTACAGTTTGAAGCCACGGTGAACGGCAACGATACCAGCAGTAAGGTTGTGATAGTCACAGTTCTGGAAGCCAGCATTTTCCATCATACCTTTTAAGGTGCGTTGGTCTGGATGCATACGAATTGATTCAGCCAAATATTTATAACTTTCTGAGTCATTCGCAACCAATTTACCCATAATCGGTAAAGCAGTGAATGAATAGAGGTCATAAAGTTTTGAGAATGGCTCAAATACAGGCTTAGAAAACTCAAGAATAAGTAAACGACCACCTGGCTTCAATACACGGAACATAGATGCAAGCGCTGCATCTTTATCTGTTACGTTGCGTAAACCAAAGCTAATGGTGAGTAAGTCAAAGCTGTTATCTGCAAAAGGTTCTAAAGTTTCTGCATTGGCAAGTACAAAATCAACATTGGTACAGCCTGCGTCAATTAGGCGGTCGCGACCGACATTCAGCATAGATTCGTTAATGTCTGAAAGAACGACATGACCTTGAGGACCAACTTCACGGCTGAATACTTTCGCTAAATCGCCTGTACCACCAGCAATATCTAACACGTGTTGACCACGGCGTACGCCAGACATGTTAATTGCGAAGCGTTTCCATAGGCGGTGAATACCAAATGACATTAAGTCATTCATCAAGTCATATTTGCTTGCAACCGAGTGGAATACTTCTGCAACTTTTTGAGCTTTATCTTCAGTTCTAACAGTTGAATAACCGAAGTGGGTGGTTTCACCAACGTTGCCAGTATTGCCAGCACCACGTGGTAAATTATATTTTGGTACAGAACCGCTGACAGGTGTATCTGTTAGCGTTTGCTGTAAAGTTTGTTGTTGCCCTTGAGGTGTACCTTGCGGTAAAGGTGAGCTTAGGAATGGGCTAACTTTGTCTGAACTTTGTGCCTGCTCAGTTGGAGATGTTGGCTTTTGGTTTTCGTTAGACATATTGTCTCTCCTAGACTCAAACTCAAGTGAAACGGAATAAGTTCTGCATGATGACAGATTTTGTCTATTTTTACAGGCATCATCATGCAAATATAATGAATAAAATCTCAACTTCGTAAGGTTGATTTTTTCTCTGTGCCGACCTTATCACACTCTAAACGGATTCGGATGCCCTGAATGTACATTTTCAATAATTTGGCGTTCTTTTTCAGTAAAAGTCTTGATAAAGTTCTCAGCTGATTTTAACGGTTTCATCGCGCTAAAACCATCTTGGATAAAATCATACATCAATTCAAAGTGATATTTTTGGGCAATGCCTTTACACATTTTAAAAGCTGTAAACATCATAAATGAGCGCATGTATTTATCGAGAGCTGCGCCTAAATCATCAAGAAGAGCAAGCTGCTGATAACGAGCTTCTGCCTGATCAAGCTTGATTAAGGTTAAACGCATAATCTCATCAGTGAGTACTGTATCTGCCGGATAGTCCTCAAGAAGCTGCATAGCCACTTGTTCATCAAGTTGAGTTGCAAGCACAGCTAAACTTACTGATTTAGTGCCAGTTTTAATTGCATTTTCAGGCAATACTTTTTCGGCTTTATGAGCATATTTCAATAAGCGTTCAATTTGAGCTGCAAGAGCATTAAACTCTGGACCACCATATAAGCGATTTAAAAAATACTCTGACATGAGTTTATGTTCAGGCAGATTAAAAAAGTCGTGATGCGTATCTTTCATCCGCTCTTTTAGCCATGTTTGTACATCTTGCAAACGTTGGGCAAGCACTGGATTATCGTGATAATTAAATGTTTTATATTGTTGTAAAAGTTCATCAAAAGCAGCGAGTTTAGACATTTAAGGCTCTAATATTGGGCTATTTGTAAAAAATCATAAGAGGCATTGTAACCTTGTACTATGGCGAGTAGATGTAAAAAAAATGATTCATGCGTCAATTCTTAGACAGATTTTTGTCGCAATGACATAATTTGTATAGCAATTCATCATTTAACCGCATAAGTTAAAGATCATCGAAATTAAACAATAAAATATTAGAGCCGTGGACTATGAGTGAACAACAACCAAAATTTGAAATTCGAGATGAAGAACTGCTTTCAGTTGACTTGATTGAAGCACAATATGCGTTAAAAGAAAGTCGGGGAAAACCCAATGCGAAAAGCACGCTGATTTTAATGAGTGGTATTGAGCTGGCAGGTAAAGGGGAGGCAGTTAAGCAGCTCCGTGAGTGGTTAGACCCTAGATATTTACGAGTCAAAGCAGACGCGCCACGTGTGCTGACAGATACAGAAGCATTTTGGCAATCTTATTCGGAGTTTATTCCTACCGAAGGTCAAATTGTGGTGATGTTTGGTAATTGGTATAGCGATTTGCTCGTTACAGCAACACATGTGTCTGAACCTTTAGATGAAGCACGCTTTGATGCTTATGTTGAAAATATGCGGGCATTTGAGCAAGATTTAAAAAATAACTATGTCGATGTCGTTAAAGTCTGGTTCGATCTTTCATGGAAATCACTACAAAAACGTTTAGACAAAATTGACCCGTCAGAGCAACACTGGCATAAGCTCCATGGTCTAGACTGGCGCAATAAAAAACAATACGACACTTTGCAAAAGTTACGCCGTCGCTTTACCGATGATTGGTACATTATTGATGGGGAAGATGAAAAACAACGTGATCAATTTTTTGCTCAATACCTTTTACAACATATGCGCCAACTCCCTGATCATGAAACTGAAGTAAAGGGGAAATGGCCTCAGGCAAAAATTCCAGAGAGTTTATTAAAACCTTCTAATGAACCACTTGAAAAAGCTGACTATAAAAAAGAGCTCGATAAATTAAGCAAAAAAATTGCTGATGCCATGCGTTTCGATAAACGCAATGTCGTCATTGCTTTTGAGGGAATGGATGCTGCCGGTAAAGGGGGTGCAATTAAGCGAATTGTTAAAAACCTAGACCCGCGTGAATATGATATTCACTGTATTGGAGCACCTGAACGCTTTGAAGCACGACATCCTTACTTATGGCGCTTTTGGAACCGCATTAATGAAGCCGAGAAAATCACGATCTTTGACCGGACATGGTATGGGCGTGTACTTGTTGAGCGTGTTGAAGGATTTGCTTCACCTTTAGAATGGCAGCGTGCCTATGACGAAATTAACCGCTTTGAAAAAGATTTATTTGATAGCCAAACCATTGTGGTAAAAATTTGGCTTGCGATTAGTAAAGATGAGCAAGAGCAGCGTTTTAAGGCAAGAGAAGAAACACCGCATAAACGTTTTAAAATTACCGCAGAAGATTGGCGTAATCGTGATAAGTGGGACGATTATTTAAAAGCCGCAGCAGATATGTTTGAGCGAACCAGTACTGACTACGCACCTTGGTATATTGTTGCAACTGATGATAAATATACAGCACGTCTAGAAGTATTAAAGGCGGTTTTAAAACAGCTGAGAGCAGATTAAGCTCTCAGCCATAAGGCATAGATTAATTTACAATGGTGGTGCGGCTTTTTTGCTGAATACGTTTTGCAAGATTGTAACTGTCAGTAAGATGTGTTTCTGCTATTTTTTTCATCATGAAATAGCCTAAACTAGCTGCTACAATTTGTCCGCCTAGCGGTATAAATTTAGTGACTTGTTTCGTTACGATTTTGCCAAAAAAGCCATTAAATGTTTTTTTAACGGTAGTGCGTGCCACTACAAAGCCTGAAAATTCAAAACCGCGTTTACGTAGCTCATCCCAGTGAATTGTTTTAGTTTTTGGGTCATAGACACTTACGTGTTCAGGTGCTAAACCAAAACGGGAATTGATATCTGGAATGAGGTGCGACAAAATTCCTAAATCTACCACCACGTCAAAAAATGGAATCGGTACAATTGCCGCCCCAGCTGACATGTAAGCTCTTTTTTTGATGAGGTCATGACACTCATCGCGAATTTGTTCCAGATTTAGGCTAGGATCAATATAGTCAGGAATATTATCAATTTTCATCATGTTTACCTGTATCAGTTTCTTGATGCTTCTTCAAAACCAAGTGTAAGTGACACTTAAAGTTAGATTATGCTGTGTTTAAACCAACGTGACATAGTCAGATTCAGTTGTATAGTAATGAATGTTTATGATTTTGTGCATAAATTATGCAAGCAGGATATGAAATAAATGGGGATTCACGTTATTCAAAGTCAACGTATTGATGTGTTGTTACAAGGTGTATTGGCGTCTACATCTCAAGCTTCAACGTATCCATTACAGGTTTTGAAAACCCAGCATTTTATTGTTCCAAGTCCTGCGGTCGAGCAGTGGTTGATACAAAAACTTGCAGAACAGCAAGGCATGAGTGCCAATTACCAGTTTCACCAACGGGTACGAGGTTTCCAATGGTTTGCCTATCAGCAAGTTTTAACTGCACATAAAGAGCGGGTCCGTAAAGCGAACATCCCGCGTTTGATTTTTAAATGGCGGGTGCATCAGGCTTTGCACGAATTTATTCAACCTGACACGATGAGCATCGACCCGTCGCATCCATTACATTCTATTGTTCAGCGTATTTATGACAGCGCAGATCGACTCGAACAAGGCATAGATAAACAATTAAAAAAACAAAAAATGTTGTACTGGGTCGCTGAGCAGGTTGCCGATCTATTTAGCAACTATATGATTTATCGGGGACAGTGCCAGCGTGGTTGTGAAAATAGTTGCACCTGTCCGGAAAACTGGTTGTCTGCTTGGGGGCAGGGCCGATCACTAGATATTGAAAAATATATTGTACAAAAAGATGAAGAAGTGACTGCTTTTGCATTGCATCAAACGCAAGAGCTAGAACGTTGGCAGCGTTGGTTATGGCAACAACATTTTCATGATGACTTTTTGCAGATGCAGCAAATCGATGAGTTGTTTTGGCAAGAATTAGATCATCCGGACCGTAGTAAGCGCGCTATTTCAAGATTACCTAATCAAGTGGTGATCTTTACGTTATTAGATTTACCACCCAGCCAGTTACAGTTCTTGCGCCGTTTAGGTCAATATATTGATGTATTGATTTTGCACTATAACCCTTCACAAGAATATTGGGCTGATAGTGTCGATCCACTGTGGAAACAGCGTTATGATTTAGGGGTAAAAGAGCGTTTTATTGCGAAAAACCCGAAGGCAACAGATGCTGAAATTAGTGATTTCTTTAATAAATTTACACTCAACTTTAATGCTGAAGCGCGTGAGTCCAGACATCCGCTTTTAACCAGATTGGGTAAGCAAGCCCGCGACCACTTTTCACTATTATCGAATTTGTCTACGGGCGAAGAAGGTAAGTGGGTTGATGCTTTTGTGGATGATTTCCCAAAAAGTTTACTCGGTAAAGTTCAGTCAGATATTTTGCATTTAGTGGAGCCGCAAGCTAAGCAATATGAGCTTGCTTCCGATGATGACTCTATTCAGATTCATGTTTGTCATTCGACTTTACGTCAACTTGAAGTATTAAAAGAGCAATTGATTGGTTGGCTGGCTAAACCACATGAGCAACCGCGCCGTCCAAACGATATTTTAGTTTTAGTTCCTAATTTGGCTGATATTGAGCCTCTAATTCGAAGTGTATTTCCCGCTACTGCTACTGAACAGGGTGTGCATTTGCCTGTGAAAATCGCAGGTGTTGCATCACTCGATGCACTTAATGCATGGCGTGCCGTGATTGGACGTATTCAACTGATGCAGGGGCGTTTTAGCTTTGATGATTTTGCTGACTGGTTAAGCTTACATGCGACCCAGCAACGTTATGAACTTGAATATGTTCAGGTTGAGCGAATTTTAAATTTACTCGCCGATGCAGGCTTTAAACGAGGGCTTGATGCAGAGCATCTCAAGCGAAGTCTGTGTGACGGTGATGATGATTACCGATATAGCTTTAAATTTGCCTTAGAGCGATTGGCTCTTGGTATTGCCGTGCCTGTGCATGCGACATTTAATCAGGTGTTGAGTTATGCCAAAGTTCAACCGGGTGATTTTGAGTTGATTGGTACACTCATTCAAATTTATCAAGATTTGAATGAGCGCCGTGATTGGTTAACTCTACATGAACAAGGGAAAGTCTATACGGTTGAATATTGGCTTCAAGTGCTAGGCAAAGATATTGTTGAATTTGAGCAGGTCGGTGTTGCAGCTTTAAAGGCTGTGCGGGAAATTGTTAAAAAACAAGAACGAATGTTGACACTCGCAAGTTATTACGCCGAGACAGAAACAGGAACTTTGCGCAAAATTACCTTGCCTCTGCCTTATATTATTGAAGAAATTCAACGGACTTTAGAAAGTCAAAGTGCACAAGCTGAACCGACAGGGCAGATTACCTTCGCTCAAATTGGACATATTCGACCGTTACCTTATCGCTTAAAGGTTATGTTAAATCTTGATGCAGGGCAATTTCCAAACCGTGATACCCATGTTCCATTTGATTTAATGGATGCACTGCGCCAACAGTTAGGTGATCGCTCTCGACTTGAAGATGATCAAGGTGCTTTTTTAGATGCTTTATTATTAGCCCAAGAAAATTTATGGCTGTTTTATAACGGCTTTGATGTGAACGATGGCGAAGTGCGCGAACCTTCCAGTATTCTTCAAGAGTTTCGTGAGCATCTTGCTTTAATTGTGAAAGCTGAAAATGATGCACCTGAAAATATAGTTGTTGAAGGGATTGAGATTCCTTCACAGTTAAAACAACTCTATCACTTTCATGATTTACAACCTTTTGACCCGAAAGGATTTACTGTAGAGAAACGTGTTATTCGTTATCAAGATCACTGGTTTAAGGTCGCTACACAAATTCAGCAAGTCTCAGGAAACCGTCAGCCTTGGGCGAACACGACCTATCCGCTACAAATACCTGACATCCTGGTTTTAGAAAGCCAGCAGTGGATACAAGATGTGACATTCCCTGCACGGTTATATTTGAAAACTTTAGGGGTAGAAAACTTAGGAAGTGTCGGAGTGCTCGACCAAAATGAACCTTTATTATTAGATGGTTTAGGGCGCTATACAATTCGATATTTTTTACAGCAATCTGAACAGCAAGCACAACCTGAAGTATTAAGTGATCAGTTACCTGTAGGCAAAGTCAAATATAGCGCATGGCAACAAGGTGTGTTTGAGCAAGAATGTTTACTTGAACGTCTTCACCATTATGCACCAGCAGTAACACCAACGACTCAGCGTATTTGGCGAATTGCTAAACAGCTTCATATGAATATTACAGTTCCGAAGTCTGAAACTCGGGATTGGGTGAGTATGGAGCCTTCAAGTGCTCGGGCAAAAAGACGCGCTAAAGTCTGGTTAGAATATCTACTTTGGTTAGCTTACTTAAATGAGGGAAGTGCAGGGGCTGAAAAACGCCGTATTGTGGTTTTTAGCGATCAAACCGTAATTTGTAGTGGCATAAGTTCTGAGCAAGCTCGGCAATATTTACAGCCATGGTTTAAAATCTGGCGCCATGCACAGCAACAACCTTTGGTTCTACCAGCAGCCTTATTGTTAAAGCCGCTAGAAAAAGCTAAAGCATATCAGTGGGAAACAACAAATCAGACAGAAAAAGCAAAACTGGATGAGAAGAGCTATGCTGAGCTGTTAAAATACTGGAATGAAACAGGGTCATTTACCACAATGGATATGACTCAAAATGAAGCTTGCAAGTTGCATCAAGACTGGAGCTTTATTTTGCAAGAACAAGATGCGCAAGCTTTGCTTCAACATGCTTGTGATGAGTTTGCGTATGATCTGTATCATCCAGTTTTTCAATTTCAACATTCGGAGTAAGGCATGAACTCAAGAGTACAGGTGTCTTATCAACCTATTATTGATATTGAATTTAGTGGCTTACACTTAATTGAAGCTTCGGCAGGTACAGGAAAAACCTATACCTTATCAAGTTTGATGGTCCGTATCTTTCTTGAAAAGCATTTGCCTAGACAAGTCATTGCGACCACATTTACCCGTGCTGCCGCTGCTGAGTTAAAAAGTCGTATTCGCGCCCGTTTGGTCGAAACGTATCGTTACTTAGAGACCAAGCGTAGTTTTACAGAACACGAATTAATTACGCAGGCGGAGCAAGAGCCTGATTTATTACTCCAACATATTTTAAAAAGTTTTGCGACGCGTATTGCCTATGCGTGTGAACGTTTAAAATTGGTCATCGATCAATTAGACGAGTTATTTGTCGGAACACTCGATAGTTTTAGCCAAAAACTATTACGTGAGTTTGCCTTTGAGAGTGGCAAAATTGAACGCGCTCAAATTACTGATGATGCCAAAACCTATAGCCGACAACTGATTCATGATGTTTTGCGTGAATGGATACAGTCTCAACCTCAAACCGTGATTGATGCTTTATATCTAGCAGGTGAGCTTAAGAGTGTTGATAGTTTTGTTAAACTGGTCGAAGACTCACTTAATTTTAGTTCGGCTCATTTTAAACTTCCCGAAAAACCAACCATTCAATTTGAAGAACTTGCGCAGCTCAAACAATTAGCGACAGAAATTGATATTAGCCTTTTAGAAGCATATTACTTGCTTGATGGCGAGCACTATAAACATGTGAGCGGGACAGTATTTAGAAATGGGGCATTTAATAAACTATTTAGTGAATGTTTACCGCAGCTACTACAAGTTCTAAAGCAAAGTGACATTATTTTAGTTTTTGACGGGTCATTAGCCGCACAACGAGAACTTGTTTTTAAGTTTTTAGGCCAACTTGCCGATCAAAAAGTTTTTAAGAAATGTCCTGCTGAAATCTCAGAGGGTTTCTATCAGCATCCCTGTATTCAGCAAATTCAGAAGCTGTTTGGTGTGCTGAAAAACTACGCCGAGCAGTTCGACCAGCTTCATATTTATTTAAAAGCTTATTTATGTGTAGAGGTGAAAAAACGTCTACCACAGGTTTTACAAAATAAAGGTGAAACTACTTTTTCTCAGCAAATTCGTACACTTTCTGAAGCTTTAAAAGGTGAGCAGGGTCAACGTTTTGCTGTATTTGTTCAGGCGCGTTATCCCTTAATTTTGGTCGATGAATTTCAGGACACTAACCAAGATCAAGACGATATGCTGGCGAGCATTTGGCGTCATTCAGAGCGCTACCAAAAAGGCTGCATGATTATGGTGGGCGACCGTAAACAGGCGATTTACGGTTTCCGCGGTGGGGATATGCTCACCTTCTTAAATGCCTATAAAGATATTCAAGCCAAACATGGTCGTGAATATAAGTTAATTCATAACCATCGTTCTGTTGCTGATCTGGTTGAAGTGGTCGATGCCTTATTTCAAAGGCAAATCGACTTTGGTGAGGAAGTTCAATATGACCCAATTCGAGCAGGAACTCGGCCTCATCCTGTATTAATTGAGCAGAACAATCATAATCCTCACCCTTTACGCTGGTTAATGCTCAAAGATAAAGAAACAGAGGCTCAGCAAGTTGCATGGAAGATTCGAGATCTACTTAACCAGTCACATGCTGGACAACTATATTTTCAAAAAGATGCTCAGACTCAAACCTTAAACGAAGATGATATTGCGGTATTGTCTCGTAATCATGATGGGCTGGATAAAGTTCAATTTGAGCTAGAACGTTTAGGAATTCGTGTTAACAGGCCATCAAAACGAAGTGTTTTCGATTGCTCGATTGCTCAAGACGTGGGGGCTTTGCTGACCGCCATACTTCATCCTTACGATGAGGCAAAAGTAAAACGAGCGTTAATTAGCCGTCTATTTGCCATGGATTTAAAACAACTCTTGCAACTTGAGCAGACAGCCGAAGGGTTAAGCCAGTTTATGACTGGTTTTGACACTATTAGAGAGTTGTGGTCCGCTCAAGGTTTTTTAGTGGCATGGCAGCAATGTCTCATCCAATTTGATATATGGCAAAATTTGGTCGCTGCCCAAAGTAAAGATAATGAACGGGTTGTGGTGAACTTGCGTCATTTGACTGAAATTTTGAGTCAGCATAGTGAGAAATACTCAGGCGCGCAAAACCTCTATCATTGGTACCTCAAACAGTTGGGTTCTCCTCTTGATCGTGATTGGGAGTTAGAACGTAAATTGTCGAGTGAGGCTGGCGTTCAGCTCATGACAATTCACCAGTCAAAAGGACTGGAATTTAAGATTGTATTTTTATTAGGTGCAGACAAGCCCTTTCGAGAAAATAACAAAACTCTGAATTTTTCGACCCAAGATGTAGTCCAACCAGACTCAAGTCAGACCTTGACTCAACGTGTAGTTGCGATTGCTGATAAGACTTATTTGAATGAAGTTGAACTTAAGCAACACGAAGAACGAGCGCTTGCTGAACAGAATCGTCTTTGGTATGTCGCTTTAACGCGAGCAAGCCACCGCGTCTATGCACTTTTACAAGATGTGGATGGTAAATCAGTATCAGGCCTCGCGTTTTGGAAAAATAGGACTGAGCCTTTTCAACACCGTTGCTGTACGGATGAAATGGTTTTGGAGCAGATTCCACAGGCAATTCATTTAGCCAAACAAACAAGTATTGTTGAAATACAAGCACAACGGTTTCCTGAACAACGTTTTTATTCGAGAGGGAAAACCAGTTTCAGTTACTTGGCACAGCATTTAAAACATAAGGCGGGCACAGATTTATTGGCCAGTCAGAGCAATGATGCTGTGTTAGCAGAAGATGAGTTGGACTTAATCAACACTGCTGAAGCAATCAGTGCTCAGCCGATTGACTGGATCAAGAGTAACTTTCCGCGAGGAACGCTTGCCGGTAATTTCTTACATGAAATCTTTGAGCATATCGATTTTCAATGTTCAGATGACTGGGTAAGTGAAATACGTCGTCGTTTTAAAAATGACTATAGTAGTCTTTGGCAAGATTTACTTAATAAATATAACGAGTGCTTCCCTGAACAGGACGATGCCGAAAATCTGCTTTACCAGTCAGTTGCAGAGTGGCTGAAAGACATTTTGCAAACGCCACTTTATCAAGGTTTCCAACTAAATCAGCTTCAACAAGAGCAGTATTTGTCAGAGTTTCCTTTTTATTTGGCATTGTCAGATCGGGTTCTAGCGATGACACGTATTCAGCAGCTTTTCGCTGAGTATGGTTTGAATATGCCTGAATTACTTGAAGCACGTTCAGCGCGTTACCTCAATGGTTCTATCGATTTGGTTTATTTTGATGGACAGCGTTACCACATTGCCGATTATAAAAGTAATTACTTAGGTGATGATCTTGCAGATTATCGTAGTGATAGCATTGCTCAAAGCATGTCTTTAGCAAGTTATTGGCTACAGGCTGGTTTATATCTCGTTGCATTACATCGCTATTTGCAAGTCAAAATGCAGGATTACCAAATTGAGCAACACTTAGGTGGGGCAACTTATCTTTATTTACGTGGCATGAATGGTGAAGCTGAGCAGGGCTATTATTACTGGCAGCCTAGCATTGAGTTTATTCTGCGTCTTGATGCCATTTTAGGGTATTTTGCTGAGGATAAAATTGCATGAAAAATGCTGATAAAGTATGTAATTTTAATATTAACAAATATTTGGCATGTGGATAAGCCTGTCTATAACCATGTGGACAAGCGTGTGGAAAACTAGGTGGATAAGTGTGTGGACAATCTAAATAGCTCTGAACAGGCCGATTTAAGCTGGTTAACAACGTGGAGTAACTTCTTAAATCAGGCTCCATTTACTGAGCAATCGCAAGTGTCAGAAGCCACTTCTTACTTGCAGCAGCTTATTGAAGCGAGCTTGCAAGGCGATAGCTGTATCGATGTCAGTTCTGAGCAAATTGCAGCACTTGGTCAGCTTGCTATATCTGCCGATCAAGCAACCTTAAATGTTGCCCCATGCGTCTATGATGAGCAGGGGTTGGCATTATACCGATATTGGCACCTAGAGCAACGACTTGCAGAACAAATTTGTCGATTAAAGCAACAATTAATTCAACCTGTATCTTGTGATGACCACTTAGACCTACTCACAGACCCTCATCAACAGGCGGCTTTACAAATGGTTGCTCGGCAGAGCCTGAGTATTATTACCGGTGGGCCAGGTACGGGTAAGACCTATACGCTTGCACGTATTATTGCTGTGCTTAGCCAAGCAATTCCAAATATTCGTGTGGCGATGGCTGCTCCAACAGGTAAAGCGGCACAGCGAATGCAAGAAGCCTTACAGAACTCGTTTAATGACCCTAAATTACTTGAGTCTGGATTAGTGAACGAAGAACTAAGGAATCAGGGAACGCAAACAATTCACCGATTATTGGGGATGGGACATAGCCAAACACCACGGTTTAATCAAAAACAACCACTTCCTTATGACGTGATTGTTGTGGATGAGGCTTCCATGCTGGATTTAAATCTAGCTACTCTTCTATTTGAAGCAGTGCCAGAGTCTTGTCGAATTATTTTATTAGGAGATGCAAATCAACTTGCTTCCGTCGACGTCGGAGCGGTTCTTGCTGACTTGCAACAAATACAGGCACTCGCTGACAACAGGGTACAATTACAAACCAGTCGTCGTTTTGCTGAAGGGGCGTTGATTGGGCAGGTGGCACGTTTTATTCAAATGCAAACCAGTCAGATCAATCATGAGCAGGTTTTACAGCGGTTTGAAATTGATATTGTTCAGGTTTCAGAGTTGCGTTCAATTCCTTTAGACGTTGATATGCCCGATGTGGTTCAGCTTGAGTATTTGCCAGAAGGGAATCATGCAGAAGTCGAAATTTATTATCAGAAGCTCATGCTCGGTTTCCAAGGATATGTAAAAAGCCTAAAAAATTATTTAAAAGAAGAGCGCTCGATTGAACAGATCCAAAACGTAGTAAAAGCATTTGATGACTATCGTATTTTAACGGCTGTTCGTCATGGTCCATTTGGGTTGCAACAGTTAAATCAATATGCGCAGCGTTGGATACAGCAACAACTTTCAATAGTGACAGCAGGAGGATGGTATGTTGGCCGTCCGGTAATGATGACTTATAACGACTATCAGCTCGGTATTTCAAATGGTGACATTGGTCTGTGTTTTGAACATAGAACTCAACCTCAGCAGTTTGAAGTATATTTTCCAAGTTTGAATAAATGGGTCGCTGCAAATCGATTACCTAAAAGTATTCAAAGTGCATTCGCTTTAACGATTCATAAATCGCAAGGGTCTGAATTTACACACACTGCTGTTGTTCTGGATCAGGCTGCAAAGAATTTATTAAGCCAAGAGCTTATTTACACTGCGATTACACGTGCTAAAAAAGTAGTGAGTCTTTTGGTTCATCCCGAAGCTTTACTACAGTCCTTTACAGTTCGTACGACACGAAAAAGTGGTTTAGTTCAGAAAGTTAATCGGTTAGTTCGTTAAGTCAAACTTAATATTTTCACCCTTGTAAGAAAAAGCTTACATAGATTCGAGATATTTGCTGCTAGAGTACACCCCACGTTTTTGAGATTATAAACGCACAACGAGCTTGGCAAGGAATGTCGGGCAAAATCGCACAATAATAATAGCTTAAGTCGAGAGACTGCGAACTTACAATGATGTAGGTGTATAAAGAGGAAACTTACAGCCGCTAAGCCTTGTAGTTTTGGGAGAGACTACAGGGCTTTTTTATATTCTCAATTTTATTTACTTCTAAAAATTATCAGAAAAGTTCGGATTTAAGCCAATATTGAGTGTAATTTCTTTTAAAAATTTATATCAATAATATCAATATATTTATCTGTAATATGATTTTTAAACACCCATTTTTCCTGTGAATTGTTAAGTTAAATGTTATACAGAACTGTACGATAATGGGGCAAAAACCGTTATTTATTAAATATTAGACAGACCTGTACGTTTTTGCTTACATGATGATAAGAAAAATACTACTTTTCTTCATAATTGGATATGTCACAATACATCACATAAGGAAATAGAAACAAAACAACGGAAGTCAGTTAAAACAACAAGAAGGATGTGACTAGCATCTCACCAACGATAATAAAAATAGAAATAACACGATAAACAAAAACTACAGCGCAAAAAACCCAAGCAGAAATGCTTGGGTTTTTTATTTGATTTACACTAAGTTCGTTTCATGAGCGTCGCTGCCAAACAAAGATCGGCGCTGATCTCTAGGAATGCGTGGACATTGTGTTGAAATCTGATAAAGCACGTTGGCTAAAGCAGGTAGGTGAGTTCCCACGACCGATTTGCCCGTTGTTAATAAAGAAACACTAATATCTCTTTCAGGGTCGGCCCAACATAAAATGTTGGAGAACCCTAAATGACCAAAAGCTTGTCCCGTCATTGGACCAAAAAGGCCTACAGGATTACTACCTAACATTGGACCTAAGGCATAACGCATTGGAATGAGTAAAGTACGGTCAATGTTAACGCCTGTGGTCGGCAGTGTTGCCCTGAAAATCGTTTTCTCACTAAATATTTGCTGACCGCCGTAGCTTCCGCCACTTAAAAGCATTTCAAAGAAACGTCCAGCTTGTTCTGCACTGGTATAAATGTTGCCGGCTGGGCAAATTGTGTCCATGAAACGACTATCGTTAGTCACATCAACTGCAAGTTGTAACCCTCCACCTAACACATGGTTCAGATAATGATCGGTACCAAGCCGAGGGTGTAGACCCGTTGCACAGTTTAAGGCCACCTTTGAGCGGTATTCTGGTTTTAAGCCATAATTGAAATAAGGCATTCCCATTGGCTTTTCAATAGTTTGATGCACAAACTCACGTAAATCTTGCCCAGTCACACGTTCAATAACTTCTCCTAAAATATAACCCGCCGTAACCGCATGATAGGCAAGATGGTTCCCAGCAGGAGACACAGGCTTGGCAGCATATAAACGTTTTAAAATTTCATCTTTATCAAATAGAAGTTCGGGCGTGACATCGCCATCAATATAGGGGATGCCGCCACGATGTGCTAATAAATGAAAGAGTGTTGCACGGCGCTTACCATTTACGCCGTATTCCGGAATATAGTAGCTCACAGGATCAAGTAAATTGATTTCGCCCTTTTCATCTAGTAGATGAATCAGCATGGCCGTGATCATCTTCGATGCTGAAAACAGACAAACGGGTGTATCTGGAGTCGCAATCAGAGCATTCTGTTGTAATCCTGCCGGAGAGTTCCCTTGAGCATATCCAATGCTTCTGTTCAGCAAAATTTTACCTTGTCTACGTAAGCAGAAGGTAATGAGTGGATAATTTCCGGTTTTATATAGTGCTTCTATACTGTTCCAGATTTTTTGAACCTGGCGCTCAGTCATTCCACCCTGTTCAGCAGCAACTTCATCTTGACGACGAATAACTTGCTCAATATTGTCCGGTACTGGACAAGTGTTGGTTGAAAAAATTTTCACACGTCCCTCGCGCTTCTTTCTTTTTATTCAAAGCTAGTGTGCAGGGTTAGCATGCTCGTGTCAGTGTCTAAAATGACAAGTTACTGAAAACTATTTTGCAATCCACCTATAGATACCTTAAAATAGGCAACTTGCTGTAGTGATGCACGGCAGTCAGTTGCCTCAACTGATTCATATCGTTTACTTTTTTAAGCATCTCGGAGAAATCGAATGGCTTTAACTAATGCAGACCGCGCAGAGATCATTGCTAAATTTGCTCGCGCTGAAAATGACACTGGTTCACCAGAAGTACAAGTAGCTTTATTGACTGCTCAAATCAATGATTTACAAGGTCACTTTAAAGCTCACAAACACGACCATCACAGCCGTCGTGGTTTGATTCGTATGGTTAACCAACGTCGTAAATTGCTCGACTACTTAAATGGTAAAGACCACGGTCGTTACACTGCTTTGATCGGTGCTTTAGGTTTACGTCGTTAATTCGATTTTCACTTTGTTTTCGCTATTTCGCATGTCGCAATGCTTTATCGCTGAAAAGAGAGTTTCACTTAATTTTAGGTTAAGTGATGTTTAGAAGGGGCGCTTGTGCGCTCCTTCTTTGCGTTTAATATTATTTAAAATTTTTGGCCTAGTGTGATGGCTTCTAAGCTTTGTCATTTATCTACCAATAGTTGTAGTCTGAATGCCAAACCTTAGGGGTCTCACTAGAATAAAATTAGGAAAATACAATACATGTCAATGTTTAATATCGTTCGTAAAGAATTCCAATTCGGTCAACATCAAGTCGTTTTAGAAACGGGTCGCGTTGCACGTCAAGCAAACACAGTTTTAATTACAATGGGTGGCGTAACTGTTTTAGTTGCAGTTGTTGCTCAACCTAAAGCAAAAGCGGGTCAAGACTTCTTCCCGTTAACAGTTAACTATCAAGAAAAACAATATGCAGCTGGTCGTATCCCTGGTGGTTACGGTAAGCGTGAAGGCCGTGCTTCTGAAGCTGAAACTTTAATTTCACGTCTTATTGACCGTCCAATTCGTCCATTGTTCCCAGAAGGTTACTTCAACGAAATCCAAGTAACAGCAACAGTTGTTTCTTCTGACAAAACTATGGATGCTGATATTGCAGCAATGCTTGGTACATCAGCAGCATTATCTATTGCTGGTACTCCTTTCCGTGGTCCAATCGGTGGCGCACGTGTTGGTTTAATCAACGGTGAATATGTTCTTAACCCGAACTTTGAACAGTTGAAAGAAAGTGATCTTGACCTTGTTGTTGCTGGTACAGAATCTGCTGTATTAATGGTTGAATCTGAAGCTAAAGAGCTTTCAGAAGACCAAATGCTTGGTGCTGTGCTTTTCGGTCATGACGAAATGCAAATCGCGATTCAAGCAATTAAAGAATTTGCTGCTGCTGCTGGTGCAGTTGAATCAACTTGGGTTGCTCCAAGCAAAAACGAAGCACTTCTTGAGCAATTAAAAGCAGCTTTCGAAGCTAAAATTTCTGAAGCATATACAATTGCGGTTAAACAAGACCGTTATGCAGCACTTGATGCACTTTATGCAGAAGCTGTAGCTCAGTTCGTTCCTGAAAATGACGAAACTGGTATTGCTGACGAAGTAAATGAATTATTTGAAGACCTTAAATACCGTACAGTACGTGACAACATCTTGTCAGGTAAACCACGTATTGATGGCCGTGATACTAAAACTGTTCGTGGTATCGACGTTCAAGTTGGCGTATTAGACCGCGCTCACGGTTCTGCATTATTTACACGTGGTGAAACTCAAGCGTTGGTAACAACAACTTTGGGTAATACTCGTGATGCATTAATGGTTGATACATTGTCAGGTACTAAAACTGACAACTTCATGTTGCACTACAACTTCCCTGCATACTCTGTAGGTGAAACTGGTCGTGAGTCTGGCCCTAAGCGTCGTGAAATCGGTCATGGTCGTTTAGCACGTCGTGGTGTTCAAGCTGTTCTTCCTGCTGCTGACCGCTTCCCGTACGTAATCCGTATCGTATCTGACATTACTGAATCTAACGGTTCATCTTCAATGGCTTCTGTATGTGGTGCATCATTATCACTTATGGATGCAGGTGTTCCACTTAAAGCACCAGTTGCTGGTATCGCAATGGGCTTAGTGAAAGAAGGTGAGCGTTTTGCAGTACTTTCTGACATCTTGGGTGACGAAGATCACTTAGGTGATATGGACTTTAAAGTAGCAGGTTCTGCAAACGGTATTACTGCACTTCAAATGGACATCAAGATTGAAGGTATTACTGAAGAAATTATGGAAGTTGCATTAAACCAAGCATTTGCTGGTCGTATGCACATCCTTAATGAAATGAATAAAGTGATTTCACGTGCTCGTGCTGAAATCAGTGCTCATGCACCGACGTTTGAAGTGATTAACATCAATCCAGACAAGATCCGTGATGTTATTGGTAAAGGTGGTGCAACGATTCGTGCCATTACTGAAGAAACTAAAGCTGCAATTGATATTGAAGATAACGGTACAGTTCGCGTATTTGGTGAAACTAAAGCTGCTGCTCGTGCTGCGATTGCAAAAATTCAAGCACTTACTGCTGAAGTTGAACCAGGTAAGATCTATGACGGTAAAGTAATCCGTATTGTAGAATTCGGTGCGTTTGTAAATATCATGCCGGGTACTGATGGTCTTCTTCACATTTCGCAAATTTCAAATGAACGTATTGCGAACGTAACTGACGTTCTTAAAGAAGGTCAGGAAGTGAAAGTACAAGTTGCTGATGTTGATAATCGTGGTCGTATTAAATTGACTATGAAAGACATTGAACAAGCATAATTGTTCTAGTGAAATGAAAAAGTCCGCTTGATGCGGACTTTTTTTATGGCATGATGCAAGTAATATAAAAACAGATCGTTGTGGTATGCAGGTTTATTATTTTTATCGCCATCAAGCTGACGGCTATGTCTTTTTAAGCCGAGAACAGCATAGTGAACATGTTCTGGAGTTTTTCTGGATTGATAGTGTCAGAACGGATGTGGTGAATCATAACGAAGAATGGCAACAAAGGATTCATCAGCTTTCAGGTGTAGTGATTAATGAGTTTCATATGCGGGATATTGCCAATATTGAACATCCCTGCGCATTTGACACCCTTGAAGAATATGACCTGCTCATTTTTAAAAAGCTGGTTACACCTGATGATGAAATTAAACATGCTGAATCCCAAGATAGTGTTTTTGGATTAGCGACGACACCCATCAGTTTTATCTTGACGCCTGATGTACTGATTAGCGTGCGTGAGCAGGGCAATAAGTCGATTGAAAGCTATATTCAACGTCTCGAAAATATTTTATGTAAAACTTTAGAAGAACAAAACAAAACCCGTAAATTACCGAATTCACCTGTCGATTTATCGTTACGCTTGTTAAATAGTATGGTTGATGGTTATCTTGATATCCGTTCACCATTGACGAGAAGAGTCGAGCATTGGCAGCAACAACTATTACAGGGTAATCGTCGTTTTAAACAATGGCACCAGTTATTCCATGAAAATATGGCCTTTCAACAGGTCGAAAATTTATGTGAAGAACAAATCGAAACCCTTCAAGAATTTCGAGATGAAATTGTAGAAAATTACCATCATGTGGTTGGTGGACATATCCGCAATTCACAAGATATTTTACTGGTTCGTTTAAATGATTTAATGAGTCATGTGGAACGTATTCAGAAACATACTTTACGGTTACGTAGCGCAATTCAGTCGGCCATTGATTTGCATTTTTCTGCTATTGCAAACCAAACCAATGAAAACATGCGGATTCTAGCAATTATCACGGCAGTTTTTGCGCCGCTCACCCTTTTAACGGGCATTTATGGAATGAATTTTGAGTTTATTCCTGGTCTTAAATCACCAGTTGGTTTCTGGATTATGTTAGGGGTCATGCTACTGAGTACGATTTTGCTTTTGTACTATTTTTATCGGCAGCACTTGGTTGGGCGTGGTGAAAAAAGTGTGATTGATTTACTGGCTCAACAGCATCGTCAAGATCGGATGAATTTGTTTTGGTTTTTGGAATATGAGCCGATTAAACAGACTGTGAAGGAATTAGAGAAGATTACTCGGTTAAAGTAATAGGAATTTTCAAAAATCAGTAAATTTGAGTGGTTAGTACTGCCTCAAATTTAAGGATGAATTAGATGTTTTTTGTATAGGCATATCCTTACTTTTGACTGGGCAAAAGTAACAAAACCCCTTTATTGGACTGACGGTACATCCATGTTACCGCAGTCCAAAAGGCGGCATCCATGCCGCCCATCACGTTAGCTCATGCCTTTTTGAAAAAGTTATTGAGAAAAAAGTCTTAATGAAAATGCTTCAACTGTTTTCTAAGTTGTTGTACTTCATCAATCAAATCTAACATCACCGCAACTGCTGCCAAACTTGCGTCAAAGTCACGTTGCAGACGATACGCTTTACGTGCACGTGCGACATCTTCGCCCATAAACTGATGTGCTTCAGGCGTATTGTCGACAGATAAAATGTCATATTCAATTAACTGAATAATCCAGTCAGGGCTTTGACCACAAGCTTGAGCAAATTGTTGTAGGTCAAATGTAGATTGTTCATCAACGACCTCCGCACTAAAGGTATGGCCGTCATATACAATTTCGCGATAATGAATGGTTGTCATGATCTTGCTCCCTAATGAGATGAACGAGGTTCGAATGAAGCAAAGGCTTCTGCCAATTGCTGATACGCTTCTTTTTCTTTTTCAGAATGTGCTGGTGGGAATACAATATTTAAAATTAAATACAGATGCCCTGGCGTTTTATTTGGTATCCCTTTGTCTTTTAAACGTAGTTGCTGTCCTTGTTTTGCGTTGTGAGGTAAATTGACGTTTAAAGGTCCAGCAGGTGTTTTTACTTCAATACCTTGACCTAAGGCAGCTTCCCACGGCGCTACATCTACAGTCAAATATACATCGCTACCTTCAACATGAACGCGGTCTGTATCTTTATACTGAATTTCAATATAAAGATCGCCGTTGGCACCGCCATTAATACCACTTTGTCCTTGTCCACTTAAGCGGATTTGCTGACCTTCTTTCATACCTTTTGGTATTTTTACCTGCAAGGTTTTGCGTTGAACTTCAGGCTCACCATAAGCATTCATGGTCGGGATTTGCAGGGTAATTTGTTGCGTTGATCCATGATAGGCAATATCAAGATCAACCTCTATGCTGGCATGTTGGTCTTCACCGCGATAACTACGCTGCTGTCTTTGGTGTTGCTGTTGCCCACCACCAAAGCCCGCACCAAAGCGACCAAATAAATCTTCAAAACCACTAAAGTCTGCTTGCTCACCGCCTGTAAAGCCTTGGCGATAAAACTGTGCTCCATCAAAACCACCTTGTGCAGCACCCTGACCAAAGTTATTAAAACCTTGAGGGTGATCTAACATCTGGTCATATTCAGCTTTTTTTTCTGCATTGCTTAACGTGTCGTAGGCAACATTAATCGCCTGCATCTTTTCTTCAGCATCTTTTTCTTTGCTGATGTCAGGATGATATTTACGGGCTAGTTTCCGATAAGCTTTTTTAATTTCATCAGCAGAGGCTTTGCGTGTAACCCCTAATTCTTCATAATAATTTTTTGCCATAATGTTTTATCACGATGGAGTTGTTTATTTCATTATGAAACGATTTTTAGAGTTTTCAATAAGCTAGATTGTATAAGAGTTGTTCTATTCCCAAATGAAATTAATAGAAAAAGATATAGGCAAATGAGGCCCATACCTTTCATGATTTAGATAAAACTTTGATATAAGCCGTAAAGGGCAATAAGTAAAAGTAATAAACCGCATAGGCCTAATATTTTTGGGTATAAATGACTGTTAGATAGGCGACGGAAGAATATATAAACCAAAGATAAAGTGAGGAAGTCTAAAACAATCCATGTCAGGGTTAGTATGGTTAGACTTAAATTTAATTGGGGGGTAATAGACACAAATTGCGGAAAGAAAGCCGAGAAAAAAATAATATCTTTAGGGTTTGAAATACCGACGAGAAAGCCTTTTTTAAAGCCGCCATTTTGTGCTGAAACTGTTTGTATTGCTTCTGGGTGAGGTGCTTGAATGACTTCTTTGAGAATACTAAAACCCAAATAACCAATATATAGGCAGCCTAAAATACGAATGATATTGAGATAACTATCGTTAACGCTCAGTACCCCCTTTAAAACGAGTACTGAAATAAAAATTAAGACAAGGGATGCTAGATTTGTACCAAAAATGGTTTCAAGTGCTTTTTTATAGCCTCCTTTAAGTCCAGCGCTTGCAACTAAAATCATGACGGGGCCAGGGGTCGCAATCATAATAACTACGCTAAAAATAAAGAGAAAATAATCAAAATAATTCATGGTATTTAGGCATCTTATTTATTAGGCTATAAAGTAGCCTTATCTTATCCTATTTAAATTAACATGTTGAAAATTATCATCAAAAAATAAAGGTAAATAAAAAAGGCGGTATATCCGCCTTTTTATAAATTTTAATAATTAACTTAAATGTTCACCAAATAATGCTAAAGCTTCTTCAGCAGTAAAGGTGTATTGAGTATTACAGAACTGACAATCCATACGAATAGGGTTCTGTTCTTCTAAGGTTTCATGAACAGCGTCTACACCAATTTGAATCAGCGCATTTGCACAGCGTTCTTTTGAACATGTACAGCCAAATTTTAGTGCTTCAATTTCTGGTAAACGAACTTCTTCTTCGTTATATAAACGATATAAAATTTCGTTTGCATCTAAATTGGTCAGCTCTTCGGCCTTTAATGTTTCGGTCAACATTGTCAAGCGTGGCCATAAATCTTCATCGACCAAGTTTTGCTCTTCTTCATCATGACGTGGTAAAAGCTGAATCAGTAAACCACCAGAGCGTTTAGTTGTACTTGCTAACACAATGCGAGTTGGAATTTGTGCAGACAAATCGTAATACTGCATTAAACAGCCAGCTAAAGTCTTTTGATCAAGAGGAACAATCCCTTGATAACGCTCGCCAAATTCAGGTTCAATATTAATAAATAAAACTGGATTAACTAAAGCGCCAAGAACTGTACTACTGTCTGTTGCTTCAATGAAACGTGGGTCTGTTTCATAATCAGCTAAAGCACGTACTTCACCCAAATGATTACATTCAGCCATTGCCCACTTGAAAGTGCCGCTAGCCTGGATTTGCAAGCTGATACGGCCTTTGATTTTTAGTGTACTTGCAAGTAATGCAGTCGCACTCAACATTTCACCTAGCAGAATTTTAACCGCAGGCATATAGTCACGTTGAGCTAAGATAGTTTGTAGTGCCTCTTCTAGATGAACTACTTCCCCACGAACCGGAAAGTTCTCAATATAAAAGCGTTGGCGTAAATCAGACATAATATTCTCCAGGGCCCTAAGCAAGTATAACTATTTCGTTGTAATCAAGCTTAGGAAATGCAGCGAAGCCGCAAGCTGGACAGGGGCAGCTTTGTGCCCATTGTCCAATTATTTAGGCAATGTGAATAAGTCCTTAATATAGCCATTTTTCGAAATCTCAAGTTATTCGAGATGATCTCTTGTAATGTCGATGCGATTTGGCTGTAAATGACGCTTTAAATTCACATCATGTTTTGAAGTGGCTTGTTGCTGCGCATCACTTTCAAACAAGTGCTCAAGTTCGGCTAAAGCATTACGATGAGTTTCAAAGATCTTCTGTTCATCAGTATAAATACTTTGCTGCTGTATGAGCAATTTCTCATCATAATCCCGAAAGATTTCGATATTGTTATAAGCTTGTTCATCTGAGATACCGAGTTCTCGTAAGGCGCGATAAGCCATTCCTAATGAAGATAAATACGTCTCACGCCAAATGTATTCAACGCCTAAATCTCTTAAAAGATGTACATGGTGGCGGTCACGAGCACGAGCCAACAGCTTTAAGTTTGGATAATTTAATCTAAGATGGCGAGCGACATTCATTGAATCTTCAACATCATCAATCGCTAAAATAAATACTTTGGCTTTTTCAATACCCGCCGAACGCAATAAATCTGGCTGGGTCACATCGCCATAATAAAGCTTACCGCCGTATCGACGAACAAAGTCCACTTGATGAAGATTATTATCGATTGCGGTAAAGCCTAAATGTTGCAGACGGGCAATACGCGCGATAATTTGTCCAAATCGGCCAAAACCAGCAATGATAATCGGGTTATCCTGCTGAGGAATTTCATCGTACTCAGGTGGGCGTTCCTTATTAAACAGAGGAATGACCTTGGTTGCCATAATCCAGTAAATCACTGGGGTAAGTACCATCGACAACGTCACAATAAGGGTCACTGGCTCTAATAGAGCTTGAGTTAAAATCTTCTCACTTTTCGCAAGGCTCAAAATTACAAAAGCAAATTCTCCGCCTTGTGCCAAGCAAGTACCCAAAAGCAAACTATTGTTCCAGCTGTATTTTTTATAGCGGGCAATGGCAGTCAATATCAGTGTTTTGATGAGCAATAAGCCGATTGCTCCACCAATAATAAGTAAAGGCATTTCAATCAGTAATGACAGTTGAGTAGTCATACCCACGGTCATAAAGAATAAGCCAAGTAGTAAACCTTTAAATGGTGCAATACTCGCTTCAACTTCGTGACGAAATTCTGAATCTGCTAATAATACACCTGTGAGGAACGCGCCTAACGTCGTGCTAATTCCTAAAGTATCCATAAGCAAGACAACAGCAAGAATAATAAATAATCCTACTGCTGTAATAAGTTCAGTCGCGCCACTTTTGGCAACAAAGCGGAAGAATGGACGCATCACATAGCGACTAAACAAAAACAATCCAGTAAAGGTTGCAATAATCGCCGCAAAATAAGCAATCCCATGATGGGTTGATTCTGTTCCTGCCAATAATGGAATGATGGCAAGTAAGGGAATCGCCGCTATATCTTGAAAGAGCAAAATCGAAAAAGACTGCTGACCATAAGTCGTGTTGAGTTGCTGCTTTTCAGTCAGAAGCTGTAATACAAAAGCGGTAGAAGACAGTGCAAGGGCAAAACCAATGACAAAGCTAACAGAAAGCTGCTGCTTAAAGAGTAATAGTATGATCAGCATAAGTACGCCACCGCTAATGAGGACTTGCAGACTTCCCATTACAAAAATAGAGTCACGCATTTCCCACAACCGCTGTGGTCTTAGTTCTAAACCAATCAGGAACATCAATAAAATGACACCGAATTCGGCAAGTTCCATAATTGCTTCAGGGTCATGTGCAATATTTAAAACACTAGGACCTAGAAGTATTCCTGTAAATAAATAACCTAAAACTGTTGCTATCCCTAGGCGTTTGCCAAGAGGGACTAAAATCAGAGAAGCTCCAAGAAAGATTGTTGCTTGCAGTAGGAATGACATTCATTGCCTCGAATGTATTAGTCTCTTTTAAGTGTAAAGCCAAAAAGGCTTCTTCACACCATGATATTCAAATCATCTAATTAAATTCTTGCGGATCGACATCAATTGATAGCCTGAGTTGATGCTGTCTTGGTGCATGAACCAATTGAGACCACCATTGTCTTAAGTAAAAATGTAGGCGAGCACGGTCGGCAGATAAAATTACCATGTGGGCACGGTAGCGTCCCGCTTTACGTTCCATCGGCGCTGGAATAGGTCCCCAAATATCAACAATCTCACCAGCCACGTGACGAAGTTGCTCGGCAGCTTCATTTAAAAATTGTAAGGTATAGTCACGATCTTTAGATTCTGCACGTATTAGTACTGCATAGCGATAAGGCGGCAGCAAAGCTACTTTACGTTCAGCCAGCGTTTGTTTGGCAACCGCGCGATAATCTTTTTCGATGAGCGTGGTGAGTAATGGATGGTCAGGTCTTAAGGTTTGTAAATAAACATGGCCTTTGTGTTCACCACGACCTGCACGACCAGCGACTTGTACAATCAACTGCGCCGTACGCTCTGGTGCACGGATGTCTACACTGAGTAAACCTGCATCAATATCTAAAATGGCAACTAATGTGACATGCGGAAAATGGTGGCCCTTTGCCAACATTTGAGTACCGAGTAAAATTGTTGGTTTGTTTTGATGAATACGATCATAGATTTTTTGCCAACTACCGACGCGACTGGTACTGTCACGATCGACCCGAATGACATCATGATCTGGAAATAGTTCTTGTAAGTGCTCTTCAACCTTAGCGGTTCCTGCACCTAAAGTTTTTAAGCTTTTTTGCTGACATTCAGGGCAATGATCTGGCAAGCGATGAATGGTCCCACAGTGGTGACAATGTAAATAAGAATAAGGCTGAGTGTGCAAAGTAAAATGCGCGTCGCAATGCGGGCAATTTGCTTGCCATCCACAGCTTTCACAAACCAGTACAGGTGCATAGCCACGACGGTTTAAAAAGATTAAAACCTGTTCTTTTCTAGCTAATGTATGTTTGATTTGTTCAATAAGGGGCTGGCTAATTCCATGCTGTTTTTTGACAATTTTAAGGTCTATCAAATGCATTTTAGGCAAAAGTGCATGTCCAGCACGTTTGTTGAGTTGCAGTGTAGTTAATTTGCCAGTCTCGACCAAATAATAACTATCAATACTTGGTGTTGCTGAACCTAAAATAACAGGGCAGCTTTGCAAGTGACCGCGGTACAGTGCGACATCACGTGCATGGTAACGGAAGCCTTCTTGCTGTTTATAAGACAAGTCATGCTCTTCATCTAAAATAATGAGGCCCAAACGTGGCAGTGGCGTATAGATGGCAGAGCGTGTCCCTAAAATAATAGAGGCTTTACCAGTTTGTGCCTGTTGCCATGCTTGTAAACGTTTAGAGTCATTTAAGCCAGAGTGCAATAGAGCAATATCACAGTTAAAACGAGACTTAAACCGAGAAATGGTTTGAGGGGTTAAACCAATTTCAGGGACCAAAACCAAAACTTGCTTACCTTGCTTTAGCACTTCGTGCATGATGTGCAGATAAACTTCAGTTTTACCACTTCCAGTTAAACCATCTAACAAGAAGGCTTGGTACTGATGCTGCGCGTTTATGACGTGCTGGGTTGCCTTCTTTTGGTCTTCATTGAGTGTGAGTGGCATTTGCGCCAATTGAACAGGTGCGGGGCTAAAGTCGTGCGGTTCAAGTGTGCAATCTATTAGCCCTTTCTTTTGAAGCGCTTTAAGAGTGGCTGTTTCTACACCACTTAAATTGAGAATATTTTCTGTAGTTCCAGCAGGGTGTAATTTTAAAATCTGATAAGCATCTTGTTGCTTTACCGAGCGTTTAAGAAGTGCTTCAACATTATCGCAGGGTGTGATTTTCCAAAGATGAAACAAAACATCCATCGGTTTGCCCTGACGCAATAACGCGGGTAGGGCGGTTTGCATGACCTCACCAATTGGAAATTGGTAATATTGTGCGGACCATGTCAATAAACTTAAAACTTGTTCATCTAAAATTGGTTCTTCATCTAAAAGTTCAGAAATGGCTTTAAGCTGAAAGGTACCTGTAAATGATTCATTTGGGTTCACTTTTTCTGTAATGATGCCAATCAGGTTTTGGCGTCCAAATGAAATAGCGACGCGTGAGCCTACGTGAGCCCGTTCATATTGTGCTTGGGTGAGTGTATAGTCAAAAGTGTCGTACAGATGCACAGGTACGGCTACACGCACACGATAAACAACTGAATCAGGCTTTGGCGTTATGGTCATAGAGGCTCATTTCGTCAATTTTAAAAAACGGCATAGCGTCGTGAAGAGGAGTTGGGTATTCTACACAGGCTATAGAACGAATATGAATGATTGCGTAGCATAGATGCAACAGCAGCGACTATTATTTTTGGAAAATTAGAACATTACCATGCCTGCATATCAATTTACTGCCATTGATGCTTCAGGGAAGCAGCAAAAAGGAGTGCTTGAGGGAGACTCAGCGCGCCAAATTCGCCAACAATTACGCGATAAAGCATGGACTCCCATTAGTGTCGATCCTGTTGAACAAAAAGATAAACATCAGAGTCAGGGGTTATTCCAAAAAAAGTTCAGTGCTTATGATTTGGCACTCATGACCAGACAACTTTCTGTTTTGGTTGCAGCGGCCATTCCTCTAGAAGAAGCTTTACGTGCGGTCAGCAGGCAAAGTGAAAAACCGCATGTGCAAAACCTTTTATTATCTGTCCGTTCTCGCGTTTTAGAGGGGCATTCACTCGCACAAGGCATGCAGCAATCTGGACGGTTTCCAGACCTCTATATTGCAACGGTCGCAGCAGGTGAGCGTTCTGGGCATTTAGATCTGATTTTAGATCAGCTCTCGGATTACACCGAAAACCGTTTTGCCATGCAAAAGAAAGTTCAGGGTGCCATGATTTACCCAATCATTTTAATGCTGATGTCTTTTGGTATTGTGATGGGCTTAATGACTTATGTTGTGCCAGAGATTGTAAAAACGTTCGACCAAAGTAAAGATGCCTTGCCGTGGATTACAGTTGCTTTAATGAAAGCCAGTGATTTTATTCGACATGCTTGGGTGTTTATTATTATTTTTGCAGTTGTGGGAATTGTCGCATTCGTAAGATTTTTAAAAACGACCGCTGGGCATTATGCTTTTGATCGATTAACACTCAAATTGCCATTATTCGGTAAACTGTCACGTGGTATTAATTCTGCACGATTTGCCAGTACTTTATCTATTTTGACTCGTTCAGGCGTACCTTTGGTTGATGCCTTAAAGATTGGTGCAGCAGTGACCAGTAATTGGGTCATACGCGATTCAATTGCCCATGCAGCTGAGCGTGTTACCGAAGGTGGTAACTTGGGTACACAGCTTGAGCGTAGTGGTTATTTCCCCCCAATGATGGTACAAATGATTCGAAGTGGTGAGGCATCAGGTGAACTGGACCGCATGCTAGAACGTGCATCGACCATGCAAGATCGTGAGGTTACAACATTTATTTCAACCTTACTGGCATTACTTGAACCACTTATGCTGGTTCTAATGGCAAGCATTGTACTGGTTATTGTAATCGCGGTTATGCTGCCAATCGTAAATATGAACAATATGATTTAATAACTTTGATATTAGAGATAATGATGAAAGTAAAAAATATTCAAAGCGAAATAGCGATGGAACAACATAGTGAATCTGCGGTTTCAAATCAGTTTGAGCCAACGTGCCATTCCGAGCATAACTCTCAATCAGATGTTTGCTCCTCAAGCACAGCTTTCGGACTTGCGGCACGTTCGAGCGGTGCTCGAATGAAACGTGCCTCAGGATTTACCCTCATTGAAGTGATGGTCGTGATTGTAATTTTAGGCGTGTTAGCAGCGTTAATCGTACCAAATGTCATGGGGCGTAGTGAAAAAGCTAAAATTGATACCACCCAAATTACATTAAAAGGTGTGGCTGGTGCTTTAGATCAGTACAAGCTTGATAACGGACATTTCCCAACCATGCAAGAAGGCGGACTAGATGCTTTAGTTAATCAACCTGCAACAGCGAAAAACTGGATGCCGGGTGGCTATGTAAAAGGTGGTTATCCTAAAGACAGTTGGAAAAACGATATTCAATATGTCATTCCTGGGGCAGATGGTCGCGCTTTTGATTTGTATTCATTTGGCGCAGATGGCAAAGATGGTGGTGAGGGTAATGATGCGGATATTTATTATCAGCCTTAATTGAAAATATAATAGAGATTATCAATTTAGTTAAAAAGATAAGCCGATAAATTCGAATTGATAATCTCTCTCAATCAGAAAAATATAATAAATATTTGAAAAATATAAATTAAAATTAATAATGATATTTGAGATTTATAATAAGAATTATTCCCATATTTAATAGTTACAAGAAAGTTAAAATGTAGAGAAAAATAAGCTATATATTTAAATGAAAGCTTTGCATAATAAATAAAAAGCACTTTATTCAATTAAAAAGGAGAGATTAAATGAAAGCATTTCTCATATTAGATGAACTGACTCAGTTTCATTGGGTAATGCTCAAGTCTGTCCTATTGATTTTGGGTTTATTGCCGCTTGCTGAATTTTCATTAAAGCTATGGCTGAGTACAGAGGGAAGTAGCCAAATTATGATTGGCTTTTTTGCGTTAAGTATTGTGAGTGCATGGTTGATGGTGAGCTTCTTTACCGCATTAAAAGCGAGTGTCTGGCAAGCTAAACAAATATCTACTCAATATGAGCAATTACTGTTTAAAGCTTATCGTTATGTCCCAATGGCCTTTTTATCAAGCTTAGTTGCTTATTTATCTTTGGAACTATCTATCGCTTTTTAATGATATTTTAAAACCAAATTTTTAAATAAAACGTAGACTCAACATCTACGTTTTATTTTTTAACTGGAAATAAAAAGAGGGTGTTTCTTTATTTGTACATATTATATGCTTCAAATCAGATATTTAAGAACATGAGAAAAAGTAAATGGAACAAATCGAGTGGAATGATTTTTTAAAAGTAGAGCTTCGCGTTGGTAAAATTATTCAAGCTGAAGTTTTTGAAAAGGCACGTAAACCTGCCTATATTTTGCAGGTAGATTTTGGTGAAGAATTGGGTGTACGTAAATCAAGTGCACAGATTACCAAGCTCTATCAGCCACAAGATTTGATAGGTAAATTAGTTGTTGCTGTGGTGAATTTCCCTAAAAAACAAATAGGGCCTATTCAGTCAGAATGCTTGGTGACAGGGTTTCATAACGCAGATGGGGATGTCGCACTTTGTATCCCAGAGTTTGAAGTTCCTCTGGGTACAAAGCTATTATAATTTAGCGACGTGATTTAAAAGAAACGTCAACTTTACGTGGACGATACACCCAACCTAAAATCAGCAGTAATACTGCAAATCCTAACACTGGATAATCACCTAAACGGTTATAAAGGGTTTGACCTTGCATGGCAGGTAAATCACCTCTCAAGACAAACTCTTTATCGAGCGGAGCTTGTTCAGTGATATGGCCATTTTGATCAATAAAAGCTGTTACACCTGTGTTGGTTGCACGAATAAACCAGCGTCCATTTTCTTTAGCACGCATCTGCACCATCTGTAAATGTTGCCACGGCCCAGCAGTACCCGTAAACCAAGCGTCATTAGATACAGTAACCAAGAAGTCGCTGTCTTCTGCATTATGTCGGGTAAGGTTCGGATAAGCCACTTCATAACAAATCGCAGCAGCAAGCGCATGTCCTTTGATCATGAGGGGTTTCTGGTTACTCTCCCCACGTGAAAAACCGCTCATGCTAATATCATTTTGCATGGCTGGTAATACCCATGAGAGTAAACCTGACAGTGGAATATATTCACCAAACGGCACAAGACGCTGCTTTTTATAGAGACCGCTTGAGTCGCTACCAGAAGCCATAATACTGTTGTAATACAGCGGGCTACCAACTTCATGAGATTTGGTAACATCCCAGTAGGGAATTCCGGTTACCCATGCAGTGTGGTTTTTTTTAGCTTGGGCATCCATTGCATCCAAAAACGGTTCAATATCAGTTTGGAAGAGTGGAATTGATGATTCAGGCCATACAATTAAGTCACGGCCCCATTCAGATTGAGTCAGACCAGCGTAAATTTCTAATGTTCTAACTTGATATTCAGTCAGCCATTTTAAATCTTGTGGAATGTTGCCTTGAATGAGCGAAACACTAAGCGGTTTGGCAGCTTTAGGTTTTACAAACTGTATATATGATGCTCCCCATGCGCCTAAAACCAATAGGGCAGATGGGATAACCCAGAAAATACGCTTGCGCAGAACTTCAACTAAAGCACATGCTAATACAATGACAACGAAGGAAATTGCATAAATACCGAAGAGAGGTGCGTAACCATCGAGTAAACGTTCAGTAAAAGCGTAACCTACAAACAGCCATGGGAAACCTGTAAATACCCAAGTTTTTGCCCACTCAAAAACAATCCAGAGTGGTGCAAAAGTCAGGGGTGTTTCAGGGAAGAAACGTCGGTAAACCCAAGTCTGAAGTGCGGTAAATAAACCCATCACAAGGGCCATAACAGCAATCATACCCACGCTTAGAACAGCATTGGTGTCGCCATATACATGGATGGAAGTGTAGAGCCAAAAAGCCCCCACAAACCATAAGCCGAAGCCATAGCTCCAACCAATAGCAAATGCTTGTTTAGCCGAACGTTTATGTAGTGATGCATAGAGTAGGGCTGGAGATAAAATTGCCAACCACCACCAATAATAAGGTGCCAGTGAAAAACTGAACACGGCACCTGAAAATAAAGCAATGAGTAAAGGAAAAATTAGAGGAAGCTGTTTTTGTTGTTGCGATGAATCTAACAGCTTTTCAAAGTATGCTCTCATTGACGTACAGCTCGAATCAGATGAATAGTGCGTGCATCTGCTTCAACGATTGTAAATAACCAATTTCCAAGCTCAACAGTTTGACCTTGTAAATCACTTACCAGACCAATCTCTTGAAGCAATAAACCGCCGACAGTTTCTACTTCATCGTCAGAAAAATCAGCATCTAAAACAGTATTAAAATGTTCGATTGGTGTAAGTGCTTGCACCATCCATGCATTTGCTACGGTATGGTCATTGTCTGGAACAATGTACTGAGCATCTTCATCAGCAGTGTCATGTTCGTCTTCGATTTCGCCAACGATCTCTTCAAGAATATCTTCAAGCGTCACAAGACCCGCTGTTGAACCATATTCATCAATCACAATAGCAATGTGAGTCTGAGTATGTTTCAGCATGCGTAGTACCTGATCGGAACGTGCACTTTCTGGAACAAATAAGGGTTGACGCATAAGAACTCGAATATCAACTTTGGTATTCGGTTCGGTTAGAAACGGCAACAAATCTTTTGCGAGCAAAATCCCGACAACATTATCAGGTTGATCAGAAGAGAAGACTGGAAAGCGTGAGTGAGCAGACTCAACCAGTACATCAAGAATATCAAGTAACTGATCATCTTCTTGCAAACTGATCATTGCTGTTCGTGGTGTCATGACTTCACGAATTTTTGTAGCTGGAAGGTCAAGAACGCCTTCAAGCATGGCAACAGTATCTGGTTCTAAAAAGCGGCGTGAATTTTGGACTAATTTTAATAATTCATCACGGGTTTCTGGTGCTGTACCTAACCATTTTCGTAAGCCGCGCATTCCCCACGACGGACCTGGTTCCTCTTGCATGATCTTTCCTAAAGACTCAATCTATCAAATGAATACTTTGAATCATACCGAAGAAAAGATGCTTATGCATCTATAAAACAAGCTAAAAGACAAAACGCATATTGTTATGTAAAAGCCAGTTACAGTTAACAGCTCAGTAATTTGTTTATGCTAAAATGTGAAAATTCTATTTGTTCGAGTTTGTTATGTCAGAGCAACCCATTTCACCTACTGTACAACTCAATACGCGTGGTTTACGTTGTCCGGAACCTGTCATGATGTTGCATCAAGCCATCCGCAAATCTAAATCTGGGGATGTGGTTGAAGTCTTCGCAACAGATAATTCGACCTCGTGGGATATTCCTAAATTTTGTATGCATTTAGGCCATGAGTTGTTGTTGCAAGAAGAACGCTTAGATGAAAATGGTCATAAAGAATTTCATTATTTGGTGAAGAAAGGGTAATAGAATAATAAGGCTTCTAATAAAGACGATTAGAAGCCATTAATAATTCACATTTAATTTGAAATGATAATTTTTTACAAATAAGAATCGTTATATAATTTATAAAATTAAGTATATAAATGTCGTATAAAAATGAATGAATATTTTGTAAAACGAAGCTTATTTATTTTTCTTTGGTTTTTCTCTATTGCTGGTTTATTAAATCTAAAAACCCCTTGGTTATCTGAAACTGTTGCTACCATTATTTTAGTTACTGTTATTATTGTTGGCTCAATTCTGTTGGGCTATAGAAATACATATTTTGCTCCCAAACCAAAAATAAAGATGAGTCTGATTTTGCATACAAGATTCATGGGGTTCATGTTAATTCTTGATTTATTGTTTGGGAAATCAGTTTGGTATTTCGATTTAGCACGAAACTTTGGTTTTCTTGGTCTGTTTTTATTAGGCTCATTTATTTTCTATAAAAAGAACTTCAATTTAAACGTAGCAAAAATACCGCCTTTTCAATAAGCGAATCCCAATAAAAAAGCCCCGAATAATCGGGGCTTTTTTATTACATATTAGGGTAGTTCGGACCGCCGCCGCCTTCTGGCGTTACCCATGTGATGTTTTGAGATGGGTCTTTAATATCACAAGTCTTACAGTGAACACAGTTTGCTGCGTTAATCTGGAAGCGTTTAGAGCCATCATTATCTTCCATAATTTCGTAAACACCAGCAGGACAGTAGCGCTGTGCAGGCTCATCCCATTTCGGTAAGTTTACGTTCACTGGAATTGAAGGATCAGTAAGCTTCAAGTGAGCTGGCTGGTTTTCTTCATGTACAGTGTTTGAGATAAACACAGAAGATAAACGGTCAAATGTAAGCTTGCCATCCGGTTTTGGATAGTTTGGCTTAAAGCTGGTTGCATCAACAGTTTTCAATGCAGCGAAGTCTTGCTTCAAGTCATGTAAAGTGAATGGCACTTTAAAGACGTTTTGGTCGATAAAGTTAAATGCACCACCCATCCATTGACCAAATTTATGCATTGCTGGGCCAAAGTTACGAGAGTTATAAAGCTCTTCTTTTAACCAGCTGTTGTTGAATTTGTCAGTGTATGAAGTTAATTCTTTAGTGAATAAATCTTCGCCTTCAGTAACGCGCGCAATGGCAAGGTCACCGCCTTTTTCTACACCAGCAGCAATCGCTTCAAATACAGCTTCACCACATAACATGCCTGATTTCATGGCAGTGTGTGAGCCTTTGATTTTTGCAAAGTTTAAGAAACCTGCATCATCACCAATCAAGCAGCCGCCCGGGAAAGTCAATTTAGGCAATGAGTTGAAACCGCCTTTCACTACAGCACGTGCACCGTAAGAAATACGCTTACCACCTTCTAAATATTGTTTAATGAGTGGGTGTGTTTTCCAGCGTTGCATTTCCATGAATGGATACATGTGTGGGTTTTCGTACGACAAGTCCACGATCATACCCAAAGTCACTTGGTTGTTTTCAGCGTGGTATAACCACCAGCCACCAGAAGAAGCTGTTTCAGCCAATGGCCAGCCAGCGCCGTGCATGACTAAGCCTGGCTTATGTTTTGCTGGGTCAATTTCCCAAAGCTCTTTAATCCCGATACCGTAGTGCTGTGGATCAACATTTTTATCGAGGTTGTATTTAGCAATGAGGCGTTTGCCTAAGTGACCACGGCAACCTTCAGCAAAGAGGGTGTATTTAGCGTGAAGCTCATAGCCCGGAGTAAAGTTATGCGTTGGTTCGCCATCTTTACCAATACCCATGTCACCCGTTTGAATACCTTTTACAGTACCGTCTTCATGATAAAGCACTTCAGATGCAGCAAAGCCAGGGAAGATAGAAACTTCTAGTTCTTCAGCTTTTTGACCTAACCAGCGAACCACGTTACCTAATGAGATAACATAGTTACCGTCATTGTGCATGGTTTTAGGAACCATCCAGTGAGGTACTTCTTTAGAAGTGGTGTCTGAAAGTAAGAAGAAAGTTTTGTCTTCAGTTACTGGTACGTTAAGAGGCGCGCCTTCTTCTTTCCAGTTCGGGAAAAGTTCATTGATGGCACGTGGCTCAAGCACAGCACCAGACAAGATATGCGCACCTACTTCAGAGCCTTTTTCAACTACACAAACAGAAAGATCGGGTAAGTTTTTTTCAATCGCTAATTGACGGATCTTAATCGCAGCAGACAGACCGGCAGGTCCTGCACCTACGATGACAACGTCAAACTCCATCGATTCACGTTCGATGTGTTCCATGTAGGACTCCTCAATACTTAAAGGTGGCAACCGTCATATTCAGAAATTCGGTGCTGCCGTGAGTGTTTTAATCCATAGGCGCAAATATGCTATTGTGCCTTTTATCGTTTTGGCTAGTATAGTTTTAAACCATGATCTAGCCAATTGGCTGAGTCGTCATATTTTTTCGTCAGCAAGGCATAAACTATGGTAAATCAAAATAATTCCCCATCGGATATGGGAAAAATACCGTTATCTGATGATAAAAACTTAATGAACATTGCACAATACTTAAAAGGTGTACAGCAAAGTCACAAAAGGTCAATTCCACCTTTAGAGCAGTGGCATCCAAAGCATTGCGGCAAAATGGATTTGACGGTTAAAGCCAATGGAGAATGGTGGCACGAAGGTCAATTAATTAAGCGCCAAGCCCTATTAGATCTATTTACCAAAGTCCTATGGAAAGAAGAAGGGAAATTCTACCTGAAAACCCCCGTAGAACAAATTGAAATTGAGGTTGAAGATGAACCTTTATTAGTCAATCAGGTCGATCAAGTTGAAATTTCAGGTGATCAATTTTTACAACTGACCACGACCAATCAAGATGTGATTTTAGTTGATGCTGAACATCCAATTTTTATGCGTGAATATGCAGGGGAGTTACGTCCTTATGTGCATGTCCGATTTGGTATTAATGCGCTTATTCAACGCCAGTCTTTTTATCACTTAGTGAACTATGGAACACTCATCGAAAAAGAGAATGGTGAAACCGTTTTAGAGTTAAAAAGTGGTAATTTGCTCTTGCAATTAGGCACTTGAGGTTTAAGCTTTAGGAAGTGAAATTTTCTGACACTTCAGTACAGCTATGACCGCCATACAACCTCTATTTACCGATCTAGAACCTATGCCTAAAGCATCAGCAGATGCCCCAATTGGTATTTTTGATTCGGGAATTGGGGGAATGTCTGTTGCAGCAGAAATAGCTAGATATTTGCCGAATGAACGCATTGTGTATTATGCCGACACAGCCTACGTTCCTTATGGCCCACGTTCTGATGAAGAAATTAGAGAGCTCACAGCTCGCGCAGTTGATTGGTTATACCGCCAAGGTTGTAAAATTGCGGTGGTTGCCTGTAATACAGCTTCCGCATTTAGTCTTGACCATTTACGTGAGCATTATGGTGAACACTTTCCAATCGTAGGGTTAGTTCCAGCATTAAAACCTGCCGTATTACAGACACGTTCTAAAGTGGTTGCTGTGTTGGCGACACCTGCTACTTTTCGTGGGCAACTCATTAAAGATGTTGTCGAGAAGTTTGCTGTTCCGGCGGGTGTTAAAGTGATGACCTTAACCAGCCTTGAACTTGTTCCTTGTGTAGAAGCAGGACAACAAATGGGAGAGGCATGTTTAACGGCATTAAAAGCGGTTTTACAGCCTGCCGCTGAGCAAGGTGCAGACTATTTAGTGCTCGGTTGTACGCATTATCCTTTCTTAAATGAAGCAATTCATCATCTTTTTGATAACCAATTCACATTGGTTGATTCGGGATTCGCAGTTGCCCGACAAACAGCCCGTATTTTAATAAAAAATGCGTTATTATGTGACCAAATAGGTCAGAATGTTGCACGTATTGAATGTTACGTCAGCGGAAATAATGCTGATGCACTGCAACCTGTTTTACAACATATGATTCCACAAGAGTTAACTTGGACACTTCATAATCTGAACTGATCTTTTAGCATCATTTAGAAAATAGTGTTTTTTTATATTTATTATTTTATTTGGGGCGGTTCATGATCTTGGCTGATTTTAAGTCACATACAGATCATGAGGCGATAAGGGTATTGTTATGCTCGATACACGCTATCAGATTTTTATTTCAACGTCTGGCCGCGATATGCAGCCAGAGCGAATGGTTTTGTCTCAAACCTTGGTGGGGATGGGTTTCTTTGCTTGGGGGCTAGAACATCGAACGCCTTTAACAACTACACTTGCACGTCGACAAATTGATGAATGTGATTATGTAATCTTACTTTTAGGAAGTCAGTATGGAGAACAATCGATTTCTGGTGTGAGTTATCTGTCTTTAGAATATGAATATGCGTTAAGTCAGGCTAAACCTATTATTGTGTTCATGCATGAACAACCTGAAAGTCGCGAAATAGATTTACAAGAAACACATCCACAACTTAAAGATAAATTTCTCGCATTTAGAAAAAAGTTATTACACGAAGCAAAGCATATTTTTTACTTTAAAACTCCACGTGAATTGGAGTTGGCTGTCCGTTTAAATATACCTTTAATGGTTGAGCAACATATGGGACAAGGTTGGGTTCCTGCTCATCAAGCTCAGCAGTTAGAAGACGAAATTAGACTATTAAGAAGTAAAATTTTGCAGTTAGAACAGCGAGTAACCGAGCCATCAACTCAGTTAAAGGAAGTTGCACCGCAAGATATTTTTGCATTTGAATATCAGATTCAAGCATTTCAGGATGGCAACTTTAAAGAGCTTAAACGACAGAGACAAATGACATGGTCTCAGTTATTGAGCGTGCTGGCAAAGCGCTTTGAAACAGCGGTGCCAGAAGAGAATTTTGGAATTTGTCTGAATGAATATTTAAATCAGGCAGGCTTAGAAGATGCTCGTCAGGAATTACCTCGTGCGCATGCGGTGGCTTGCGCACAGATTAATCATAAGGCACTGTTTCGAATTAAAAATCAAATGCAATCACAAGGCTGGATTGTCCCAACACAAACTGAGCAATCATATGACCTTTGGAAACTAACCACTAAAGCCCAAAAGATATTGCTTAGTTATAAATGGAACCATCGAGGCGTTCGATTAAAAGCTTAGAGCGATTCAATTTATATATGACACTGAAAACTGTTACATTAGTGTCATAAGATGAACTGAAAGGCATTTACACATGTCGTTTGAACAAAAACCGAAAGTTACTGTCATTTTAGCGAATTTAGGCACACCAGATGAGGCGACTGTGCCTGCGGTGCGCCGTTTTTTAAAACAGTTTTTATCTGATTCACGTGTGATTGAAATACCGAAATTCATTTGGTGGCTTATTTTAAATCTGTTTGTTTTACCTTTTCGCCCGAAAAGAGTAGCGCATGCCTATGCTTCGGTATGGTCAGCAGACTCGCCAATGCGCGAAATTGTGTTTGAACAAACCAAACGTGTGCAGGCTTATTTAGAACAAGAAAATAAACAGTTTGATTTAACGGTTTTACCCGCAATGACTTACGGTAATCCGGGTATTGATAAAGTTTTAGAAAAATTGGCGGCTAACCCACAAGAACATGTCATTTTATTGCCTTTATTTCCTCAATATTCTGCAACGTCTACAGCGCCGTTATATGATGCATTTGCCAAGTGGATTCCAGCTCAGCGGAACTTGCCGGGTCTAACCATCATTAAAGACTATTATCAGCATCCTATGTTTATTCAAGCATTGGCAGAAAGCGTTTTAGCCTACCAAGAGCAGCATGGTAAACCTGAAAAACTGTTGATGTCATTTCACGGGATTCCACAGCCTTATGCAGATAAAGGCGACCCTTATGCAGATCGTTGTCGTATTACAGCAAAGTTAGTTGCTGAAGCCTTACATTTAAAAGAGGATGAATGGGCAATTAGTTTCCAATCACGTTTTGGAAAACAAGAATGGGTGAAGCCTTATACTGACCAGCTTTTACAAGATTGGGCAAAACAGGGCGTTAAGTCAGTTCAAGTTTTAAGCCCAGCTTTTTCTGCCGATTGTTTAGAAACACTTGAAGAATTAGCTATTCAAAACGCTGAGTTATTTCAAGAAGCAGGTGGTGGTAACTATGCTTATATTCCAGCTTTAAATAGCGATCAGGCTCATATTGATTTGCTTGCAGGTTTAGTTCAGGCTAATCTTGATGCCCTTACCCATACCTTAGCCCACCGTTAATTGCGTTTTAGCCAGAGGTTCTTATGCTGCAAGTCAAAATTGTTCCCGTTACTGCATTTGCTCAAAATTGTTCCCTTGTTTGGGACAGTGAAACGAAAGAAGCAGTTTTGATTGATGCAGGTGGCGATGCTGCTGTTTTGAAAAAAGAAGTAGAAGCCTTAGGTTTAAAAGTGAAGGCTCTGTGGCTAACTCATGGGCATTTAGATCATGCGGGAGCGGTAGGCGAGCTTGCCAAAGAATGGAGCGTTCCTGTAATTGGTCCACACAAAGAAGATCAGTTCTGGCTAGACATGATTCAGGAAGTATCAGCACGTTATGGCTTTCCGATTCCACAACCTGTCAAAGTCGATCAATGGCTTGAAGGTGGTGAAGTACTAAAATTGGGTGAAGATGAATTTGAAGTACGCTTTGCACCAGGGCATACACCAGGGCATGTGGTTTTCTATAATAAAAACCATGGCTTACTTTGGACAGGCGATGTTCTGTTTAAAGGTTCGATTGGGCGCACAGACTTCCCACGTGGTAACCATGAGCAGTTAATTGAATCGATTAAACGTGAGTGTTTTAGTTTGCCAGATGATACTCAGTTTATTTCTGGACATGGTCCAATGAGTACCATTGGCTATGAAAAGCAATTTAACCCGTTTGTCGCGGGTAAAGCAGGTTAATCTTCATAATCATCTTCATTTTGACTACCCTTGTTTTGCTGAGGAGCATCTTGGGTAGGCAGTCTATATTCATCATTTGCCCAAGCGCCTAAATCAATTAATTTACAACGTTCAGAACAAAATGGACGAAATTCATTGCCTTCCCAAACACTTGGTTCACCACAACGTGGGCAGGGAATTGTACGTGGCATAAAGCGATATCCTCAAAGTGAAGAGAAATAGATTAGGCAAAAGTCAGGTGACTTGTTAGACTTATGCCGATTTTTATTTAGTTTGATGTGATTATGCCGATTCGTCAATTTCAAGCACAACGTATGCAAGCGCCTCGTGATTTTACCCCAATTCAAAATACCCCGATTTGTGTAGAAATTGGAGCGGGCAAGGGCAAACATGCTTTGCTTTTTAGTGGGCAACAGCCACAGCACACGTTGTATGCAATTGAACGAACCCGAGAAAAATTCTTGGCAATGCAAAAGCAGCATGGTTTGGAACCAAGAGATAATCTGGTACCTGTACATGCAGATGCTTTACCTTGGGTGGTACATGCTTTACACCCTGCCCAAGTTGAACATTTCTTTATTCTTTATCCGAACCCAGAACCGCATAATCCAGCACAACGCTGGTTGAACATGCCATTTTTTGAGTTCCTGTTATCACGTCTGAAAACAGGCGGAACCATTAATTTGGCAAGTAATATTCCTGAATATATTGAAGAAGCTGAACAACAGTTATTAAATGTGTGGAAGCTGCCTTACCAAAAAGAAAAAATTGCGCAAACCTCTGCACGTACTCATTTTGAAATTAAATATTTAGAGCGTGGCGAGCTTTGTCAGCAGCTCATTATGACCAAGCCTGAAGGTTATAAAACTCGATTTGATGAGTTTGCACCGCTGCAAGGGCAAACACATGTCGAATAAGCGGGTTGCCATTATTGGGGCAGGCCCAGCAGGTCTTATGGCTGCTGAGGTGCTTAGCCAATACGCTTATAATATTGATGTCTATGAACAAAAACCTTCAGCCGCACGTAAGTTTCTGATGGCAGGTAAAACTGGGTTAAACATCTCGCATGCCGAACCTTTAGCACAGTTCATTGACCGTTATGACCATGCAGAATGGCTCAAACCGTGGGTTGAAAAATGGGATGCACTGTGGATTCAAAACTGGATGAAAAGTCTAGGAATTGAGTCTTATGTGGGCACCTCAGGTCGCATTTTCCCTGTCGAAATGAAAGCTGCTCCTTTACTGCGTGCTTGGCTAAAACGTTTAGCAGAACAACAAGTTAAATTCTTTTATCGTCATCGTTGTATTAATTTACAAAGTACAACAGTGACTTTAGAAAACCAAAATAATCAAAGCAGCGAGACTTTTACCCAGCAATACGATGCAGTTATATTGGCTTGTGGTGCGGTGTCGTGGTCTCAATTAGGTAGTGATGGTGCATGGCAGCAATGGGTGGATCAATCTGATATTGAGCCTTTCCAGCCAAGTAATGCCGGGGTATTGCACGCTTGGTCAGCTTTTATGGAAAGCTGTTTTGGTGAACCTTTAAAGCGTATCAATGCGTGGGTTGAGCCTAGCCAGATTACCCATGGTGATATTGTAATTACTCACTATGGGTTAGAAAGTGGTGTTATTTATAAACTTGGACGAGCTTTACGAGAACAACAAAGACAAGGGAAAAGCTTAAATCTATTTTTGGATTTATTGCCTGATGTAGAGTTGTCACAGTTAATTAAAAAATTGCAGGCCAGTAAAAAACAATCGCTCACCAATATCTGGCGTAAAGCAGGCTTAGACACGGCCAAAATTAACTTAATTAGAGAAGTCGTTGATAAAGCGTTATGGAGCCAACCAGAGACTATGGCTCAGCAAATTAAAGCACTTCAAATCAAGTTAGATGGCTTTAGGCCTATTGAAGAGGCGATTAGTTGTGCTGGTGGTATTAAGCAAAAAGCATTAACTGAGAACTTGAACCTTAAACAAATCTCAGGTGTGTTTTGTTGTGGTGAAATGCTGGATTGGGATGCTCCTACAGGTGGATATTTACTTACAGCATGCTTTGCTACAGGGCGAGCGGCTGGTGAAGGCGTGCATTTATTCTTAGAAAAATAACAGCGAATTTGGTGCTATGTTTGATATGTGAAAAGTGTTATTTTTGAGCGATCAATAATAATAGGATTTACGAGAACATGTCTCAAGCATCACCAGTTTATCAAGGAAGTTGTTTGTGCCAAGGTATTCGCTATGAAATTAAAGGCGATATCGGGGATATCATTCAATGCCATTGTCAACGTTGCCGAAAATCCAATGGAACAGCATTTGCCACGAATGCTCCTGTTAAAAGTACAGATTTTAAAATTACCCAAGGTGAAAACTTAGTCAAAAAATTCGCTGTGGAAGGTGTATACCGCTGGTTCTGTAGCGGATGTGGTTCACCTTTGATTAGTTCGCGTGATGCTCAGCCTGAACTGTATCGTGTAAGAATTGGGACACTGGATACACCATTAGACCAAAAGCCGACAATGCATATTTTTGCTGCTTCAAAAGCAGAGTGGGAAAGCATTTGTGACGATTTACCGCAATACGATGAACGTCCATGATTTTACAAAGTATGTTTAAATCAAATTAAAGATGATCTAATATACTAAAAACGGGGAGATGGCATTCCTCCCCTGAAAAACCGCCGTATTGGCTAATGATGCCTACGTTACCCTCATGTATTTATATATCGCTGGGTACGTAGGTTATTGCGTACTCTGCTTATTTTTGGAGTACACCATGTCATATTTCTCTTCATTATTTTTTGCTCTTTTAGCGTCTATCTAAAGGGGTGGTCATATGTATTATTCTCTACTTTCAATTGCTTTAGGCTCAGTTCTAGGGGCGTGGTTACGTTGGTTCTTAGGTTTAAAACTTAACCCGATTTACCCGCAAATTCCACTCGGTACTGTCACTGTTAATTTGGTTGGTGGTTTTATTATTGGTTTTGCGATTGCCTATTTTGCTCAAAGTGATTTAAGCCCGAACTATAAGCTTTTTGTGATTACGGGTTTTTGTGGTGCTTTAACTACGTTTTCAACGTTCTCGATTGAGATTGTGACTTTATTACAAAGTGGCAAATTGGGAATGGCGATGTTGGGAATTTCCATTCATTTAATTGGATCGTTAATTTTTACGTGTTTGGGGTTGGCGACTTATTATTGGGTAACGGGGCATTGAGTTTTTATATTTAAGAATTGAGTATGATTTTAAGTTGTGAGAGCTCATCGAAGTTGAATGTTGGGTAGGATTTTCACGACGGAGTCTTACCGTTGAATTATCTAATGGGAGCAGCTAATTAAGTTACTTTGGTTTTGCCCAAAGTAACCAAAGGCATCTGTCATTCGCAGAACCTGTTCACTGTAAGCATTTATCTTAAGCGTTGTAAAAACTATCTTTTATAGAAACCACGCAGGCTGCGAATGACGTTATCGCGTATCAAATGTAAGGGGCTAATAAAATAATTAAGAAAAATAAGGCATTTACTATCGTGACAGACGGCATGGATGCCGTCGTTTCGCTGTGCTACATGGATGTAGCATCAGCGGAACAAAGGGTTTTGTCACTTTTGCCCTCAAAAGTGAGGCATTGCCTATTAACAGGCTTTAGAAAATCTCATAATTTGAGGCTGTGCTAAAAAATGATTAAGCTTTTTCAGCCAAAGCCTGACCTTCAAACTTCACACCATCCCAACCATTTTGCATAAACTGACGAATATTTTGATGGTCAGTGCCCTCAGGTGTAGCCAATACAGATGCGTAGTGCTCTGCAAATAAACTTAAAGTTTGTGCTTGGTCTAAACCTTGTAACTTGGCAAAAGAGAAAACTTTTGCACTGCCTTGATTTTCAGTCGCAGCATTATGCTGTGCGCCATTTTGAAAAGCCGTTGGAGTATGTTGGTAACGTGCTTCAATATGAGCTAAAACGTCTAAAAATTTTGCTGTGCCTGCTTGTAATTGGGCGAGTAACTCTTGTGCCATTATCTTAAATTTCCTATCAAATGAGGGTTTAAGCATAGCATCGAATAGCAACTTTGAAAGCTCGGCGAATGCAAAAAAATGATGGGTTGTGGGAAAAATAAGAAGAGTTTTTATACAAGTTGTGGATAAGTTCTCTTTTATACACAACATAAAAAGATCGAAAAAATACACATAAAAAAAGAAGCCTAAGTGGAGGAGATAGTCTTAGGCTTCCAATGATTTAAGTGTATTAGTCAAATCTTAACGTAAGATTAACTCTTACGATTAAAGCGAGCGAAGCGTTTATTGAAGGTTGCAACACGGCCTTCGTTACTTGCTTGACGTACTTCACCTGTGTAGAAAGGGTGAGATGCACTTGAAATATCAAGGGTTACATAAGGATAGACTTTTCCTTGATATTCTTTGGTTTGTTTAGACTGAAGAGTACTACCAATTAAGAAGTACACGTCTGCATTGGTGTCATGAAATAACACTTGTTGATAAGCAGGATGAATATCTTTACGCATGAGAGATTGTCCTAAATTATTTTTGATTAAAAAAATGTTATAACATAACAATTAAAAAGTCAATGTAACCCCTACAAGGCTACATTGATCAGTAAATTAAGTTAGTTAGAAGGTGGGACAAGCTCTTCAAATAGACCGTTCAGATTGTCATGTACTTTTAAGTGAATCAGGTTCCAGTAGTGTCCTGAAATGGTTCTGTTGACCATTAACGTATCTGGTGAAGGCTTAAAGACATCCCAGTACTTCAAAGATTTTTTCACAAGCAACATGCCATCATGATGTGATGAGTTCTCGGCAAAATCATAAGTGGTGGTAAGCGGACGTAATAACACTTCAATCCAGAGTTTATAAAGTTCACTCGGGAATTTGCCTTTTTCAGCTAATGAATGTAGTTCAAGTAACTCAGTTTCAATCAAATCGATATTTTCATGACGAGCTGCATTTACTAAACGCTTAAAGTGCTGAACGATTTCATTGGAAAGTGTTTTAACACTGCCGTAGTCATAAATAATGACACTGCCGTCTTGGCGGAAGGCAAAGTTACCCGGGTGAGGGTCACAGTGAAAACGTTTTAAAAAGAATATTTCCTGACCTAAAGCACGAATCAAACGACGGCCAATTGTGTTTCGAACTTCAATAGGCCAAGAACTAGCAGTTTCAATGCTATCACCTTGTTCAAGGCTTAAAGTCAAAATTCGTCTTGAAGAGTAATCTTTATAAACAGTCGGGATGATAATTTTGTCATCTAACTGGCTATGAAATGTTTTAAAAACTTCAAGGTTTTGAGCCTCGATTTCATAGTTAAGTTCTGCTGAAAGACTATCTTGAATTTCTGTAAAAAGCTGATCTTGTAGCTTTTTATCAATTTTAAGTACGCCCATTAAACGAAGGGCTAAACGCACTTGTTTTAAGTCACTTTCACAGGCTTCATCAACACCCGGATATTGCACTTTCACTACAACTTGTTCACCACTAGGTAGGGTAGCTTTGTGAACTTGGCCAATTGAAGCAGCTGCAAAAGGTTCTTGGTCAAAAGATTTAAAGGCAACATTGAGCGGTTTTCCAAGCTCACGTTCAACTTGTTGCTGAATGGCAGCAAAAGGCATGGCTGGGGCTTGGCGTTGTAACTTTGAAATTGCTTTGGCGACTTCGGGTGGGAAAATATCTTTATATTGAGATGCAATTTGGCCGACTTTCATGACGGCACCTTTCATTTCGCCTAAGGTGTCGGCAATTTGCAAACCAATATCCTGAAATAACTTGGTTTTTGAAGCCAGCTTTTGCTCTTCATCTGCGGTCAAGTTTCGAATCGAGTTAGAAACGGTTTTCGTTGCAATGCTCGCGGTCATTCCTGCAAGTTTCATAAATCGTTTGCCGGGTGAACTTGCATTCTTTGCCATATCTTCGATACCTCATTGACTACAACATAATATTGCCTAGTTTTGATCATAGGTGACTAAGCTTAAAAAGCCTATATGAAATTGTTTATCTCATGTAAGAAAATTTTCGAAAAACAAAATGTTATTTTTATAGTAAAAAATATGAAAAGCTTGTGAAAATCCATTTCATAAACAAAGCTTTAATATCTATAAAGTGTCTGTTTTTTTGGTGCTAATGTGAATGGCAGGTTAAATAAAAATAGAGATAACAAAAGTTATGACAAGTTTAAGTTCAGCCCATGGGCGGTCTCAGGCGGTTCCTTTATCTGTGTTTGAGCAGTCAAAAGATGCGCATATTATTCATTCTGATGAAGAAGCAATTGAGGTTGCCAAACAACTTGCGCAAGAGTTCGCACACGAAGCATCTGATCGAGACAAGGAGCGCCGTTTACCCCTAAATGAAATTCAACAGTTCTCACAAAGCGGCTTATGGGCCATTACGGTTCCCAAGCAATTTGGTGGTGCACAAGTCAAATATCGAACTTTGGCTGAGGTCATCAAAACAATTGCGAGTGTTGATCCATCTCTTGCACAGCTTCCCCAAAATCACTTGGCTTTTATTGAACATTTACGTCTTGATGCAGGCCCAGAACAACAACAGTTCTTCTTTAACTTAGTGTTGAGAGGGATTCGTTTTGGCAATGCATTTTCGGAAAAACATAGCAAAACGGTGGCTGACCTCACTACCACATTAAAAAAGACCGAGCACGGTTATGAAATTAATGGCAAGAAGTTTTTTGCAACAGGCGCATTGCTGGCACATTGGGTTCCAATTGTCGCTGTAAATGAACAAGGGCAGCCTTATGCGGCGCTAGTTCCTCGGGAAACTTCTGGGGTGAATATTATTAATGACTGGTCTGGTTTCGGGCAAAGAACCACAGCCAGTGGGACCGTTGAACTTAATCAAGTTCCAGTACGTGAAGAATATCTAATTCCGATTTATCAGGCTTTCGAACGTCCTACACCGGCAGGTGCAATTTCACAATTTATTCAAGCTGCTGTTGATGCTGGTATTGCACGTGGTGCAATTGAAGAAACAATTCACTATGTCAAAAATCATAGCCGTGCATGGGTTGATTCAGGTTTGGAAAAAGCGAGTGATGATCCCTATACGATTGCAAACATTGGTGATTTAAAAATAAAACTTCGTGCAGCAGAGGCAGTATTAGATTTGGCAGGAGATGCGATTGATCAAGCGATTGCCGACACGACAGAAGAACATGTAAATCAAGCGACATTACTAGTTGCAGAAGCAAAAGTCTTAACCACAGAAATTGCGATTTTAGCAGCGAATAAGCTTTTTGAGCTGTCTGGAACAAGATCGACCTTGTCAGAACTTAATCTGGACCGACATTGGCGTAATGCTCGCACTCACACCTTGCATGATCCCGTGCGTTGGAAATATCACATTGTCGGTAATTACTACCTCAATGGCATCCATCCACCTCGTCATGCATGGAGCTAAAGTGAAGAAAAAATAAGATTAGGAGAATAAAGATGACAATTACGCAAATTGAATTAGAAGAGCTATCAGTAGGCGCCGATTATGAAAAGGTAGCAAGTAGATTTCGTCCAGTTTTTGAAAAAATTGCCCAAGGTGCAATTCAACGGGAAAAAGAACGAATCTTGCCTTTTGAACCGATTCAGTGGGTAAAAGAACTCAAGTTAGGTGCAGTACGGGTACCTGTTAAATATGGTGGAGATGGGGTGTCATTGCCGCAACTTTTCCAGCTTTTAGCAGAGCTAGCCCAAGCAGACTCGAATATTGTGCAAGCGTTGCGTGGACACTTTGCTTTTGTTGAAGACCGTTTAGTTGCTCATAAAGAGCATTCGCAGGAAGTCTGGTTTCAGCGTTTTGTACAAGGTGATTTAGTTGGAAACGCATGGACCGAAGTTGGAAATGTACAGATTGGTGATGTCGTTACCCGAGTAAGCAAAGATGCTTCGGGTAACTTGGTGGTGAATGGTGAAAAGTACTATTCGACAGGAAGTATTTTTGCTGACTGGATCGATTTATTTGCCTACGATGAAGTGAATGACCGTCATGTAATTGCTGCTATTTATCGTCATGAATCAGGTGTGAGCGTAATTGATGATTGGGATGGCTTTGGTCAAAAGACAACGGGCAGTGGCACTTTAAAAGTACATCAGGTTCATTTATCTGCTTCACACCTTATTCCATTTGACCAGCGCTTTAAATATCAAACTGCTTTTTATCAGGTTGTCCACCTTGCAACTCTAACAGGGATTGCGCATGCCGCAGTCGAAACTTTTAGCCAAGAAATACGAGAGCGAAAGCGTATTTTTAGTCATGGTAATGGTGATCTTGTTCGTCATGACCCACAAGTTTTACAGGTGGTGGGTAAAGCCTCTGCTCAAGCCTATGCAAGCCTAGCAATTACAATTAAAACGGCGGAAGCATTACAAAAGGCTTATGAAAGCCACTTTAGCGACTTAGAAGTAAAAGAGCATCAGTTTAATGTAGATGCAGAGCTTGAGTCAGCCCAAGGGCAGGTGGTGATTTCTAATTTGGTACTGGATTTAACCAGCCAATTATTTAATGCTTTAGGTGCATCAGCAAGTAGTCAGGCTAAACAACTCGACCGTTTCTGGCGTAACGCACGCACGGTATCTTCGCATAATCCACTCATCTATAAAGAAAAGGTGATTGGAGATTGGGAAGTAAACCGTACCGATTTACCTTTTGTCTGGCAAATTGGAGCAAGCCCGCGGGCCAAGTCTGCATAAAATAAAAAAAGCCGATGAATAATCGGCTTTTTTATTAGGTTTTGCTTAAACGTTTGGTATTTAAATAAAGCCTTGAAAGTAATAAAACACAAGCAATACTTAAACCAATAATTAAACCCAGCCACACACCAGCTACACCCCAATGGGTATAACGTGCTAAATAAAGCCCAATAGGGAAAGCAATCACCCAATACGCCATAAGCGTAATCCACATCGGTGCTTGAGTATCTTGCATACCTCTTAAACAACCTGCGGCACTGACTTGTAATGCATCCATCAACTGATAGCCCATTGCAAACCAGAGTAAATACATCGCAACAGGAACCACGTCTATGTCTTGAGTATAAACAGAGACAATTTGTTCACGACCTAAGGCAATAAAGGACATAGTCAATAAGGCAAAAAATATGGCTGTGCTGAGACCAATCTTTTGAACTTGGTACATTGAAGCCCAGTTCTTCTCACCATAATACGTTCCCACGCGAATGGTTAAGGCAATCGCAAGTGAAAGTGGAATCATAAACAGTACGGAAGTAACTGAAATTGCGACTTGATGCGCTGCAATAAACACTTCACCCAGTGGACTAAGCACCAATGCCCCTGTACTAAAAATACTCACTTCAAAGAACACGGCTAAACCGATTGGTAGACCAAGCTGTAAAATTCTTTTAACCCAAGTCAGGTTAATTTTATCAAATCGGCAAAAAATAGACGTGTTTTGATAAGCCGAAGCTTTATAAATATAGCCTGCTAATGTAATTAACATGAGCCACTGTAAAATGGACGTTGCAAAACCACAGCCAGCGCTACCTAATGCAGGTATTGGCCCTAATCCATGCATAAAGATCATGTTAAGGGGGACCAATACAACTAAAGCTAATAGGCTAATAGCTGTGACAGGGCGTGGATGGCCTAATGCCTCCGAATAACCGCGTAGAGCTGCATACATGGTCACTGCTGGCATACCCAAGCCAATAGCATGCAAGAATAAACTTGCTTTAGGTCGTAAGCTCTCTGGTACGCCGAACACATGCAAGAAAAATGGCATAAGCTGCAAAATGAGCATTGCCAGTACACCTAAAATGACAGCAACCCACAATGACTGACGAACAATGATAGGAATTTGTTCTGTATTTCTTGCGCCTTTTGCTTCAGCGACCAAAGGTGTTGTTGCAATCATAATGCCGCTGAACAGGAGCATGATTGGAACCCATAAACCGACCCCTACAGCAATTGCTGCTAAATCGGTTGCAGATAAATGCCCAGCCATAATAGTGTCAATTAACCCAAATCCTGCTTGAGCAAACTGGGTAATTAAAATCGGTAGCATTAAGTGGAAGAGTTGTTTTAGTTCAGACCGAAAAGATGTGACATTCGACACAAAAGGTACTCTTTTTAAATATAAAAATGAAGCTAACGTTGCAAAGTAAGTACCACACCAACAAAGATGATGATTCCACCAAGAAACCGTTGCCATGTAACAGGTGTTTTTTCTGTACCTAACCAGCCAAAATGATCAAGTAACATAGAAATAACGATTTGCCCAAAAACGACTAGCCCTGTAAAGGTTAAAAAACCAAGTTTAGGAGCAGTATAAATGCTCATGCTGATTGCATAAACCCCAAGGAATCCTCCAGTCCAAAGAAGCCATGGAATATTTGATATTTCACTTAAAGAGGGCTTCTCGGCACTTTGAAAGAAAACCATAATGGCTAAAACAATAGTACCTATAAAAAATGATAATAAAGCTGCTTGTAAGGGTGAGTGTAGCTGCTCGCGCAGTTGAGCATTAATTGCGGTCTGAAAAGCCATGGCAACACCGATTCCCATAGCTAAGGGTAAGATCAGGAAAAGTTGACTAGAGAATTTCATCATTTTTATCAGTATTTAAGAATGTTTAAATTTAGTCTAAAGCAATTAAGGTATGTTTTCATAAGCCCATTGATGCAGTCATGTTAAAATAGAAATATTGTGTAAATTGGACCTGCTCCTTGGCCGTATTAAACCCTGCTTCTATTCCTCTATCTTTATATATCCATATGCCGTGGTGCGTGCGTAAATGTCCATATTGTGACTTTAACTCGCATGCAGTACCAGACGGAGCACTTTCGTCAGAACTTGAGCAAACCTATTTAAAAGCATTGGTCGCCGACTTTGAAACTCAACTAGAGATGGCGCAGGGACGTCCGATCCATAGTATGTTTATTGGTGGTGGAACCCCTTCACTGATTTCGGCACAGGGTTATGTATGGTTGTTTGCAGAACTTAAGTCATTGCTTAAATTTGAAGATGGCTGTGAGATTACCTTAGAGGCAAATCCGGGAACGGTAGAGCATGATCCGTTTGCAGGGTATTTAGAGGCTGGCATTAATCGTTTGTCTATTGGTGTCCAGAGCTTTGATACTGATCATTTGCAAAAACTTGGTCGTATTCATTCTGCAAACAATGCAATTGAAGCGATTCAACAAGCAAAGCAGGCTGGTTTTAAACGAGTAAATGTAGACTTAATGCATGGTTTGCCTGAGCAAACGCTAGAGCAGGCACTCTATGATCTCAAGCTTGCTGTAGAAAGTGGTGCCACTCATATTAGTTGGTATCAACTTACCATTGAACCGAATACCGTTTTCTTCCGTACTCAACCCGTTTTACCGCAAGATGAAATGCTTGAAGATATTCAAGAGCAGGGTGAGGCATATCTTAAGGCAAATGGTTTTATAAATTATGAAGTTTCAGCATGGCGTAAAGAGCTGCCTTCAGCACATAATTTGAATTATTGGGAGTTTGGTGATTATCTTGCAATTGGGGCAGGTGCACATGGCAAAGTAACACGACCAGATGGTGTGTATCGTTTCCAAAAAACTCGTTTGCCAAAAGACTATTTAGCTAAGGTTCCTGCTGAACATTTGCAAATGAAAAAGATTGAGGCAGAAGAGCTACCTTTTGAATTTATGATGAATGCTTTACGTTTAAATGATGGTGTAAACGCTGAGTTATATGAACAGCGTACAGGCTTAAGCTTAGATCATTTAAATGAGGTACTCACTTCGCTGCGAGCTAGAAAGCTACTGGTAGAGGATAGTTCTCGTTTGGCTTGTACAGAGCAGGGGCATATTTTCTTAAACTCGGTACTAGAAGAGTTTCTATAATAAAGCAAAGTCAAAGCCGCATTATCAAATGCGGCTTTTTTGATTTTAGCGAGTGGTGTAGCCACCATTTGCAAAAATTGTTTGACCTGTAATCCACCAACCATCGGTCACTAAAAATCGAACTAGAGGTTCGATATCTTCAATTTTGGTAAGCCCACCTAAAGCTGAAGCTGATTTGTGGTAAGCCACTGCCTCGGCAGATTCCTGCCCATAAAAGAATGGTGTATCCATAGGCCCTGGAGCAACAGCAGTAACAGAAATCTGACGATCACCAAATTCTTTTGATGCAGCACGGGTATAGTGTTCAACAGGAGCTTTTAAACCCTCATAGGTTGAATAGAGCCCAGTGTAAGCTGCAAGAAGAGAAGTCACGATTGAGCAGATCTTTCCGCCGTTATTTAAATGACGTCCAGCAGATTGAATAAAGAAATAGGCAATTTTTGAGTTGATATCGCTCATGCTATCAAACTCTTGTTCTGTGGTGTCTAAAAACGATTTCTTTAAAACCTTCCCAACTGTATTAATCGCAATATCAATTCCGCCAAAATGCTGCTTAGTATCTAAGAAGAGTTTTTCGATATTATCAATATCCGTTAGGTCTGCTTGAATTAAAACAGCGTCTACACCGAATGCTGTTACATCTGCGAGCGTCTGTTCTGCATCTGCTTGAGTTTCAGCACTATTGTAGTGAATTGCAATTTTTGCACCTTGTTCTGCAAATTTACGGCTAATCAGTCCGCCTAAGTTTTTTGCACCGCCCGTAATCAGTACAACTTTATCTTTAAGAGTATGAGTTGCCATGATGATTGTTCCTATGATGACTTGTTTTAATGTGTTTTTAGTCTAGATTGGCGGTAATTTTTGATCAATTATGCTAGTTTGGTTTAACTATTCAGAAAATACGAACAATTAAATGGATCGGTTGCAGCAATTTTTTATTTTTTCAGAAGTCGCTAAACGACAAAGCTTTAGTGAAGTAGCAAATCAACTTGATTTACCTCGCTCTACAGTGACGAGTGCCATTCAACAATTAGAAACTCACTATGGTGTTCGGTTATTTCACCGAACTACGCGCAAAGTAAGCCTCACTCAAGATGGACAAAGAATATTGCCTGAATGTCAAAATTTATTATTTGACTATGAACAGCTCGAACAACTCATACAGACACAAAAGCAGCATTATCGTGGCACGTTAAAAATTTCAATGCCCAGCCGAATCGTACACCAAGTGATTATTCCTGAACTTCCCGATTTTTATAGCCGCTATCCAGACATTCATTTACAACTAAATAGCTCAGATGACATCACTGACTTGATCGAGAAGGGAATCGATTGTGTTGTTCGGGTGGGGCAGCTAGAAAATAGTAGTTTGATCGCGAAGTTTGTTGGCAACTTGATTATGGTGAACTGTGCAAGTCCTCATTATTTGGAACAGTACGGTATTCCTGAACAATTAGAAGATCTATCTCAGCACAAACTCATTAACTACGCAGGAGCCGTAGGAGAAAAACAGGGTATATTTTTATATCAAAATGGAACAGTAATGATCGATAGTGCTTTAAGTGTAAATAATACAGAAGCCTATGTTGCAGCAGCTTGTGCTGGATTAGGGATTATTCAACTTCCATACTACGATGTTCAGGATAAAATAGAGCAAGGAACTCTGGTTGAAGTGCTAAGTACACATACGGCTCAATCTTTGCCACTCAATATTTTGTATCCCAACAGAAGTTATATTCCTAAACGTTTAGAAATCTTTATGAATTGGGTTAAAGACATTTTATATAAGAAATGCATTGTCATCTTTTAGTCATGAAACTCAAATAAGATAACAATAAAAAAAGCCTCTCGCAGTGAGAGGCTTTTTAGAATTTGGTGGGTCGTCCGCGACTCGAACGCGGGACCAACGGATTAAAAGTCCGCTGCTCTACCAACTGAGCTAACGACCCAAATAGGTTCAAAACAGATAAGTGGTGGGTCGTCCGCGACTCGAACGCGGGACCAACGGATTAAAAGTCCGCTGCTCTACCAACTGAGCTAACGACCCGTATCGTTTTGATGTCGCGTATTTTAGCAAGTTATTCAACTAACACAAGAGGTAAATCAAAAACATTTGCATGATTGCTTATAAAAAGCACGATTTCCTCTTGTTTAGCTAAAAAATGAACTAAAAACGGTATTTATATGCCTGAATGTTGTCAAAAATTTCAGTTGTGACATCACAATAACTGTTTGTACCAGGTAATAAAGCGAGTAAACGTTCAGAAGTTTTGCTTGGATTAAACGAATCTTCCTTCAATTTATTCTTTTGATATTTAAAAGTACCTGTTGTTTCAACTTTGGCTTGCACTCGTAAGAATACGGGTACTGCATAAGCAGGGAGGCATTTTTTAAATATAGTGACCATTTCGGTTAAATCAGACTCATTTAACTCAGCGCCATCAGCAAGTGTGATTGCTGCCATACCAGCACGACCATTGGTATTTGGAATTTCTACCCCATAAACCACCGCTTCAGCGATCTTGTCATATTCACAAACCATGTTCTCAACTTCAGTAGTAGATACATTTTCGCCTTTCCAGCGGAAGGTATCGCCTAAGCGGTCAACAAACTGAGCATGACGGAAACCAATATTACGTACAAGGTCACCTGTGTTGAAATATGAGTCACCTTTTTTAAAGACATCTTTCATAATCACAGATTTATTCTTTTCTGGATCTGTATAACCATCAAAAGGTGAGCGACTAGTAATTTTCCCTACTAGCAAACCAATTTCACCTGCTTTAACTTTTTTACACCAACCCTTTTTATCGCGTACAGGTTCATTTTTCTCTTTATCAAACTCAATAATGGCATATGGTGTAGGAGAGAAACCTACTGTGTTGTCAAAGTTAAAAATATTACTAAACCCGACATTGCCTTCACTTGATGCATAAAGCTCAAGAACTTCTTGCACACCAAAACGTTGTTTGAACTTATCCCAGATGTTTGGACGCATGCCATTACCGATCATTTTGGTTACGCGGTGGACACGGTCAATTTCTGTAGGAGGGGCATCCATTAAGTAACGGCAAAGCTCTCCTACATAGCCAATTGCAGAGGCATTAAATTTCTGAACATCTTTCCAGAATGCACTGGTTGAATATTTACGTCGAATTGCAAGGGTCGAACTTCCCGCAATCACACCACACCAGCAAACTACGACACCAGTTGCATGGTAAAGCGGTAAAGTGACATACATCACATCATCTGGGCCAAGGTTTAAAATGTGCCCATAGGTACCATAGGCAAGTGTCCAGCGACTGTGTTTGAAAATAACAGCCTTTGGTAAGCCTGTAGTGCCCGAAGTATAAATATAAAACAGGCCATCATTTCCATGAACAGATTGCGTAGTCGATGGGTTAAATTTTGGAAATTGATCAATTTCTATTGCAAGATTGGCATAACCTTGAGGTGCTGTACCCGCATCTTGGCGTGTAGCCTGATCTGCAAACCAATGAAAACGGTCTTTAGGAACATTTAGATCCTGACGAATTTCATCAATTACAGCTCTAACTTCTTCACCTGCAATTACGGCGATTGGTTTTACAAGATTGATACTATGAGCGAGGACCTTACCTACTTGAGAGGTATTAACAAGCGCAATTGTTACCCCAATTTTAGCTAAACCTACAATCGTGGCAATAAGTTCAGAACGGTTCTCAACCATTATCGCAATCACGTCACCTTTTTGTGCGCCAAGAGATAGATAATAGTGAGAAATCTGGTTAGCCCATTCGTTTAAAGCTTCATATGAATAACTTTGATCTTCAAATAATAAAGCAATGCCTTGCGGATTTCGCTTAACAGCTTTTTCAAAGGCTACACCTAATCCCGTTGGTGTATTTGCTGTTCTTAAGTAAGCCTGTTTAAGACCATTCAGGATATGGGGTACTTTGGGGATGAAGCTAGGAAGTCTTGTTGCAACATCACCAAGCGTAATGATATCGGTCTGTGTTGTCTGGCTCATATCAATCCTATTTATTTTTCGATCAATCCAAAAAAGGTTGCGTTGGCAAAAGTACAGTGTTTTTCATGGTTCACCATGCTTTTAAAACTTTTCTTCTAGTGCAATCAACCTAATTGGTTAAAAATAACAAAAAAAACCTAGTCATCGAAATGGCTAGGTTTGTTTAAATTAGCTGCAATTGAGCAAATGATTTACTCAGCTACAGGATTTGCTTTCTTTGGTGGACGACCACGAGGGCGACGAGGAGGACGACTTGGTTTGTCCTGATCTGCCTTAGAATCGTCTGATTCAACTTCTGTAGTAGCTTCCGTTGGTGCTACAGCCTGTTCTGCGGCAGCTTTTGCTCTTGCAGATGCTTTAGGTTGTTTAACAACCGGAGCTTCAACTACAGTTGTCGCTGGTGTTTCTTCTACGCTTGTTTCACTTTGAGCTACTTCAGCCACTTGATCAAGCTCAAGCGGTTGTTGTTTTGACTCAACAGGTGCTTGTGTTTCAGCAGCAGGAGCAACAACCGTTTCTTCAACAGCTGGAGCTACAGGTGCAGCTTCTTCTGGTGCGGCGTGTTGTTGTTTAACTTGCTCAAAAGCTTGTTCAGCAGCAAGTTTCGCTAAACGACGACGCTCACGTGGATCATTAGCAACACGTGGTGTTTGCTCTTTTTGTGGTGTTAATGCAAGTACAGGCGCAGGCTCTGCTTCTTGTGATGGCTTGTTGCTTGGAAGCTCTGCATCACGAGTAACAGGCTTTTTGTCTTCTGCATCAGACACGACTTCTGTTGCTAGCGTACTAGCGTACTGTTCAGCAAACTTCTGCAATGCACGATTGAATGTTGGAACTAAACCAAACTGTTCAATCAATACTGTGCAGTCTTCACCATAAACATGACGAATCAAGCTACCAATCGTATATTGCGCCAACGTTGGAATTTGCGATGGGGCAATAGATGGTACCGCAGCTTTAGCACGTTTCGCGTTGCGTTGTTCACGACGACGCATACGAGGGTCATTGCTTGCACGTTGAATTTGCGGTTGAGTTTTGTTTTCTGCAGGAGGAGTCGTCGTTTCTTCTGCTTTAACAGTGACTGCTTCTTCTACAACTGCAACAGGTGCTGGAGCTGACTCTTGAGCGACTTCAACAACAGGTGCTGTTTCAGTGCGTTCAATAGGTTGCTCTGGAGTCAAAGCAATAATTTCGCTTTGTGCCTGATCAACATTGATCACTAAGGCTGTATTCATGACTTCATGCTTTGGAGCATCAATCAAATCAACCTTAATTTGTTTCTCATCAACAACTACTGGTGCCGCCGGTGCATTTTGATTTTCATTCAATACACTTGGATCGCGGTGGCGATTTGGACGGTTCGGACGTTGTTGATTATTACGGTCACGACGCGGCACGGCATTTTCAGTTTGTTGTCCATCATTTTGATGTTGTTGATGTGACTGATCTGGGTGCTGACGTTTTTGTTGACGTTTTAACTCACGTTGTTCTTGACGTGATAACTGTACAACTTCTTCATGAACCTGTTGTGGTTGTTGCTGTTGTTGTGGCTCTTGAGCATGATGATGTTGTTCACGTTGCTCTTTGTGCTTACGTTTTTTGTTGTTTGGACGTTGTTGTACTTTATCGTCTTTTTCAACATTTTCACGAACTTCCTGTTTAGCAGGAGACTGTGAAATGTAAGCATTATTAGATGGAGCCGTAACAGTTTCAGCAACTGGCGGTACTGCAACTTGTCCAAACTGGCCACGGCTTACAGCGCCAGTATTGACCATTTGTTCAATTGTCGCAGCAGCATTTTGTGCTGAACGAGATTGATCAATAGTTTTAGCTTGTTTTTGAACAAAAAGGTTCTCTAACCATGCAAGAGGGCTCGCTGCTTTTTGAACGCTTGCCTGAGCAACAGCAGGTTGAGCTGCTTGATTTACTTTCTTTTGACCAGCCGCATTATTTGCAGCAGGAGCATGGCCATGATCAGCTTCTTCTAAATGCCATTCAGAAGATTCATAACCTAACTCTTTTTCACTTGAGCGAGTTGCTTCAGTACGTTCATAGCTAGATGGTGCAAATCCATCTGGATTGTACTGAATTTCATAGTGAGGTGTTTCTAAGTGCGGGTGAGGTAAAACAGTCACACGAACACCAGAAGTTTGTTCTAAATAAACAAGGCTATGGCGTTTTTCATTGAGTAAGAACGCTGCAATTTCAACAGGAACTTCTACTTGTACTTCACCATGACGTTCACGAAGAGCAATTTCTTCTACTTTACGCATAATTGAAAGCGAAAGTGAACGTAAGTCACGCACCATACCCGTGCCATGACAGCGTGGGCACACATATCCAGTTGCTTCTTCAAGTGATGGGCGTAAGCGTTGACGGCTCATTTCCATTAAGCCAAAACGAGAGAGTTGGCCAAACTGGATACGTGCACGGTCGCTTTGTGTTGCTTCACGAAGTTTTGCTTCAACCATGCGTTGGTTGCGTTCTTTAGTCATATCGATGAAGTCGATAACAACCAAACCGCCAATGTCACGAAGACGAAGTTGGCGAGCAATTTCTTCTGCTGCTTCTAGGTTTGTATTAAGCGCAGTTTCTTCAACGTCATGTCCACGAGTCGATTTCGCAGAGTTAATGTCGATTGAAACTAAAGCTTCAGTCTGGTCAATTACGATTGAACCACCAGAAGGAAGTTTTACTTCACGCTCGTAAGCAGTTTGAATTTGGCTTTCAATACCAAAATGAGCAAACAACGGCTCGTTTAAAGTATAAGTTTTAAGTTTGTCTAATTGACGTGGCATAACTGCTTTAACAAAGTTATACGCTTCGTTATAAGCTTGTTCGCTATCAATTAAAATTTCTGCAACGTCATCACGTAAGTAATCGCGGATAGCACGAGTAACTACGCCAGCTTCTTGATGAACAAGCATTGGAGACGGACCAGAACTTGCAGTGCTTTGGATTTGTGCCCAGAGGTCAAGCAAATGCTGTAAATCTAACTGTAATTCTTCTTGAGTACGACCAATACCTGCGGTACGCACAATAACACTCATGCCGCGAGGTAAATTTAAAGAAGCTAAAATTTCTTTTAATTCTTCACGTACAGAACCTGAAATTTGACGGCTAATACCACCGCCTTTCGGGTTGTTTGGCATAAGAACCAAATAACGTCCTGCGAGTGAGATGAATGTAGAAAGGGCTGCGCCTTTGTTACCACGTTCTTCTTTTTCAACCTGAACAAGTAATTCAGTACCTTCAGTGATGAGTTCACGAATGTTTGAAGTTTGTCGCGGGTCTGCTTGGAAATAACTATTTGCAATTTCGCGCATAGACAAGAAGCCTTGACGGCCTGCGCCATATTCAACAAACACAGCTTCTAAAGAAGGTTCTACGCGGGTTACATGGCCTTTATAGATATTGGATTTTTTCTGTTCTCGGGTACGATTTTCTAAATCAAAATCGTAAAGACGATTACCAGTGATAAGTGCAACGCGGACTTCTTCTGCGTGAGTTGCATTAATCAACATACGTTTCATGGGTGTGACACCTAATAGTGACCCACACAAACATATCGCACAAACTTAAAGGTTCTGAACGAACATCGAACATGACGGATCATTTCCCAGATCTCAAAATATTTGTGGTCTGAGTCATCTGTTACCGGCTACATTTAGCCTTAACTTCGATTCTCGTCTGTGATGTAGGCAATACTGCTTCAACCTTTAAATCGGACTTCCTTAGTGCTTCACTGGCGGGTGAGCGGTACATTGGTTAATGACTTTCACTGTCATTGAGCGCGAAGTGACTTCTTTTTGGAAGTTTGATACGGAATGTTCATCGTATCGGTGCTTTCGGCAGTTCCAATGCATCAACGCTTTAGCCTGAAGGCAACATTAAGGAGCGATTTGTCTGATGTGTATCAGTTTACGTTCCATAACCAACTAGAGTTGGTAACATATTTTTTTGAACAAACTGAATTAAACGCAACAGTTTGTCATTTTGCCGATATAATAAGCCTTCGGCGTCGGCATAATTCTTTAGGACCTATCCGAGCTGATGGTGAAAGCATCATTTTGATTGAGGTTTCAATCAGGGAAATTCCCTATTAGATGTTCACTTACGGCGGTATCCGTGCGCTGACTATATCAAACCTTGCAGCATCTGCCTATGGGCTAAGCTTAGATTTCTTGTGAAAAAACTAAGCTAAACGGTCATTTATTAATCAAATTTAGCAAAATTTCAGGTTTAAATATTAGTATGAATTCTACACAGCAATGGCAAAGTGTCACTTGGTTTGAGGTGGATGAACATCAAGCAGGACAGCGAATTGATAATTTCCTGTTCTCGCGTTTAAAAGGTGTACCTAAAAGTCGTATTTATCGTTTGATTCGTGAAAGTCAGGTTCGAGTAAATAAAAAACGTGTTAAAGCTGAGACTAAACTTGAGATTGGCGATCAGATTCGTGTTGCTCCAATTCGTTACGAACAAAAAGATGAAACAGCCGCTCCTGTCAGTGACAGTGTGGCACAAGGCCTATTAAGCCGTGTGGTCTATGAAGATGAAGGTTTGTTAGTTGTTAATAAGCCTTCAGGTATTGCTGTCCATGGTGGTAGTGGTATGGCGTACGGTTTGATTGAGGCACTACGTGCAGCGACGGGCAAAAAATACTTAGAACTTATTCATCGTATTGACCGTGATACTTCTGGTCTGGTCATGATTAGTAAAAAACGTAGCACATTAAAACAACTACAAGATATGTTGCGTGAGCACAAAATTCGTAAAACCTATGCAGCGATTGTTAAAGGTCAAGTGAGCTTAGATAAACAGCTGATTGATGCACCTTTATTGAGATATGAGCTGGCAAATGGCGAGCGTCGTGTACGTGTGACTAAAGATGGTAAACCAAGTAAAACTGAATGGGTTGTAGCAGAGCGTTTTAAAAATGCGACTCTGGTTCATGCATCACCTTTATCTGGCCGTACTCATCAGATCCGTGTGCATGGTTTAAGCATTGGACACCCATTGATTGGTGATGATAAATATGGACACACGACTGAGTACACTGGCCCTGAAGCACGTCGTCTATGTTTACATGCGATGCGTTTAGATATTCCAGGTTATCCGCCGATTGAAGCACCTTTACCAGAAGACATGACCCAGTTATTAAAGGCTTTGAGAGTGGCAAAATGAGTCTAAAAACCGAATTAGTTATTTTCGACTGGGATGGGACTTTATATAACTCTGTTGGGCAGATTGTTGCTAGTTTGCAACATGCCGCAGAGCAGCATGAATTGCCTTTAACCGATGAAGCAGCAAAAAGCATTATTGGTTTAGGTTTGCCGGAAGTTATGCAAACCCTATTTCCAGAAGCACCTGAGTTACATGATTCAATTTTAAAAGCATATGGCGATCACTATATTGCAAACTCTACAAATGATGCATGGTTCGATGGTATTGCTGAGCTACTACATGACTTAAAAGCGCAAGGTTTAAAACTTGCAGTCGCAACGGGTAAAAACCGTCGTGGGCTAGATCGTGTAATTGCAAAAACACAGAGTACTCATCTTTTTGATGTGACTCGAGCAGCCAATGAAACTCGATCGAAACCAGATCCACTCATGTTGCAAGAAATCTTAACAGTCACTGGAGTGAGTGTTGAGCGTGCGGTAATGATTGGTGATAGTAGCTATGACCTTGAGATGGCTCAGCGGTTAAACATGCCACGAATTGGTGTGGGCTATGGTGTGCATTCGAGCGAAGTTCTACAACAGTTCCAGCCTTTAACGATTGCTAAAGATGTACCTGAGCTGCACAACTTTTTAAGAGAGTATGCAAAGTTATCTACGGTAGATGTTGCATAATTTAGAATAATATAAGAAGGGGGAATTTATTCCCTCTTATTGTATGTCTAATAACAATAAGAAGAGAAAAATGAGTCGTTCTATTCGTCTATTAAATCTTTTACAACAACTTCGTGAAGCCCGTTATCCAATCACTGCACAAGTTCTCGCTGATCGTATGGGAATTAGTGTCCGAAGTGTCTATCGCGATATCGATAGCTTACGTGAGCAGGGTGTGGCAATTGAGGCATCGGCAGGTATAGGTTTTCAGCTTAAAGAAGATATTGTACTGCCACCAATGACACTCAATGAAAATGAAGTCGAAGCTATTTTTTTGGCATTGCATTGGTTGAAGAGTGTGCCAGATCAATCGTTACAATCGGCATCTACATCTGTATTAGCTAAATTGAATTCTGTTTTGCCCGAGCATCGGCAATATTTATTACAGCAAACGACTTTAAGAGCGTTTAACACGTGGTTGCCTGTAGATGAAAATCGAGTCGAGCTGGTGCGTTTAGCCATTCGGCAGCAAGTCAAAATTTTGCTGCATTATCATGATGAGCAGCAACGAAGTAGTGTTCGAACCTTGTGGCCTTTTGCTTTGGGATATTTTAACGACAAAATTGTGTTGGCTGCATGGTGTGAACTTCGGCAGGATTTTAGACATTTTAGACTTGATCGTATTCAACAGCTGAGTTTAAGCCAAGAATTATATCCATCATTTAAGCAAAAACTATTTGAGCAGTGGTGGGCACAAGAGTCGAAGACTACTGACAAAAACTGACAAAGAGGTTTTGTAGACTAGGTTCCACGATAAACAAGGAGCCATAAAAATGAGCCTTAAACTTTATACTAACAAAGAATCACGTGGTGTTGTGGTCGACTGGCTTTTAGTCGAATTAGGCGTTGAGTGTGAACGTATTGAAGTCGAATACAAGACTGAAATGAAAACACCGGAATATCTAAGAATTAACCCTTTTGGAAAAGTACCAGTATTGGTAGATGGTGATGTCGTGATTTATGAGCTAGGAGCAATCTGTGCTTATCTTGCTGATAAATTTTTCGATAAAGGTTTAGCTCCTGCACTAGATGATCCTAAACGTGGTTTGTACTATCGCTGGTTATTTGTGATGGCCGGCCCATGGGAAGCTGCTGGTGTTGATAAAGCTCTCGGAATAGATGTATCTCCTGAGCAAAAAATGTTTGTGGGTTATGGTGATTACAACGATGCCTACCAAGCTTTAGTACAAGGGCTTAGTGAAGCAAATCCGTACGTGTGTGGCGAACAGTTTACCGCCGCAGATGTAAGCGTTGGAGCAATGCTGTTATGGCAATTGAAAATGGGAGCGATTGAATCTCATCCTGCCATTACGCGCTATGTTGAAACCATCAAACAACGTGAAGGCTTAAAACAAAGCACGATGGGCTCATTGTTGTAAACCTCTGCTGTTTAGAGTCATCCATTGGGTGACTTTTTTATTTCCTAAATACAAGTTTTAGTTAGTAAGAAAGCCAGCAGCAACGTTAATACAGATCGCTAAAATGGTGGTATTAAACCCAAAAGACAACACCGCGTGAAATAAGTTTAAAAGACGCATGTGTTTGGTGGTAATCGAAACGTCGGCAGTTTGGGCAGAGGTGCCAATAATATAACTAAAATATAGAAAATCAGGATAAGTGGGCTGTTTTGTTCCCGGAAAATCTAGACCACCATTTTCTTCATTTCTAGATAAAGCCATATAAAAATCATGGGCATAATGTAGGGCAAAAACGGTATGCATAAAAAGCCATGCAGAAACAATGGTGAGTAAAGCTAAAGCCACATGACCTAACTTTGCAGAATGATCAGAAGGAAGCTGTGAGAGCTGTATTAAAATAGCAACTAGGCACATGGTTAAAGCCAATAGAACAATCAGCATAATGACCCATTTGCTTTCATCTTGTTTTTTGGCTTGCTGCTGCATTTGAGAATGATCAGCACTTTTCATGAGCTGCCAAACATGTAGTAAATATATACTAATCGAAGTATTCCAGCTGACTAATAAAATAGTTGACCATTTCCATGAGGTGAACCATGTGAGAATACTCGCTGTGATAAATCCTATAAATAAAGCAATAAAGAAATGAGGGCGGTTTAGTACACTACGTCCAAGATGTTGAAATACTGAAACCATTTTCCTAATCTCCTTTTACCAAATGGTAAATATATTATTTTTTATTAAATGGTAAAAATAATATCTAGTTTTATGTGGATTTTATTCCAAGATTTTAAATTGTATTTAAGAGATATTTACTTTTACCGAGTAGATAAAATAGAACAAAAGCGCAGGCTAAACTGTTTATAAAAAGTATAAAATAAATAAAAATATTATTTAGTTATACCTTTTATAAAGGTGTCTTTATTAATCATAGGCTTAAAATAAAATATAGCTTTTCTGATTAGGTGTGAGTTAAGTTCTTATCCAGATGAAATACTTTAGTGAGTTGATCAATAAATTTTTGAACCCCTAAAGACTGTGAATTTCTACGATAATTGACGAATAAATCCAATGTCGGTAACTCGACATCAAGGGGACGGACTACTGTATTTTTGATGCCTAAAGGTGCGACGTAAGCAGGTAAAATTGTACAACCTAATCCAGAGCCAAGAGAGTTAATATTAAACAACATGCTATCTGCTTTTTGAACAATATTGAGGTCGATATTGTGGGTTTTGGCAAAGTCTAAAATCGTGTTATGTAATGTTTGTGACTGCTCGGCAGCAGGAATAATAAAGTCAACGCCTTGTAATGCATGAACAGGAATTCGTTCGTATTGAGTAAGTGGATGATTTTTAGGAAGTAAAAAAATCAAGGGTTCAGTCAAAACAAATTGGCTTTGGATCTCATCACTATCTGTATTTTCTCGAGTAAAGGTAATGTCTAACTCACCTTTTTTTAAGGATTTAAGTTGTTCAGTATTGTTTAGATTAGATAGTTCAATGATGAGATCGGGGTGTTGTAATCGCAGATTAGGAAGAACGTAAGGAAAAATCTTCATTTCTGCAATGGGAACAAAACCGATACGGAGCAGCTGCTGTTTAGCCTTAGAAACCTGTCGTGCCAGAGCAACCGCTTTTTCAGCTTGAGCAAGGGTCAGGCGAGCATGTTCTAAAAAGACTTCACCTTCTTCGGTTAATTCAACTTTACGTTTAGTGCGATTTAAAAGTCGTACACCAACATCTTCTTCTAAATCTTTAATCTGTTGGCTAAGGGAGGGTTGTGCGGTAAAAAGTTTAAGGGCGGCTTTACTAAAATTTAATTCTTCAGCAACGGTAATGAAATATCGGAGATGGCGTAGTTCCATAAGACTAATCCAAAAAATGTCTTACTATGATTTATGTGAAGTATAAAGCATAAAGGGATATAGCGTGAAGGTGGTTTAGGTATTTATAAAATAAATGGAATTTTAATTTTCATTAAACATTTAATATATAAATCTAAGTTCAAGTAATTCATAAAATATATTAATTAGGGTGGTTTAAATACATTATTTTTACTTAATCAAAGAAATATTTAAATGTTTTAAATATTAGTATAGGTGATTCTCATAATATGCAAAAATGAAGAAATATAAAATAATATTATAAAATATAATTTTGTCTGAATGAATCGGCTTTAAGTGTTACTAAATATTTTGTTCTGTAAGCTGTCAAAACATTTTAAATTGGAAAAGTAAGTCCTTTGACGGCAAAACCGAGTAGCTCTCTGACAATTTCACGTGACTAATGATTGTTATGTTATACAACTACTCTTAATAAGAATGGTAATTATCGAAGCATAAACCCAACACATCTATGTATTTTTTATGGCAATCTAATTCAACTTATGTTGGCTGTGACCACAATAAAAGGGATATTTATATGATAAATAAGTGTAAGTGCCATAGCTTAATTTGTTTTAATTGTTAAGATAGAAACCTGAACACATCCATTCTGCCGATGCTAAAACATAGAAAAGCCCATGAAAGACAAGCCGACATTAACATATCAATTGCCGACTCAGTCCTGTTGGACGCATACATGGATAAAACCTCCTTTTTATCATCCCGAGTCAGGGCGTGAATCTGATACACGTTTTTATAACCAACAGCCTAAATCGCCGGCTAGAGGCTCAAAAGAGCTATTACGTTGGTTAGTTACACGTGAGTCTTTTACATGGAAAGTTGATATTCAAAATGAATATGATACCCGTGTAAATACGGCTGTGGCATTGCCTCAAAATCGTCCTCAGGCGGATTTAGATGATTGGCAAGTTTGGTTTGTTGGGCATGCAACGGTATTGATTCAGATTGGGCCTTATAACTTTATTACCGATCCCGTATGGTGTGATTATGCAAGCCCTTCACAGGGGCGTGGACCTCGCCGTGTGTGTCCAGCAGGTTTCGCATTAGAACAATTGCCGACGATTCATGGCGTTCTACTCAGCCATAATCATTATGATCATATGGATTTGGCTACGCTTGAATGGCTACATAAAAAATTTGCAATGCCGATTTATACTGGACTCGGGAATGGTTTTTACCTACCCAAAGAGTTTCATGTGATTGAGATGGATTGGTGGCAAGAAATTCCCTATCACGAACTAAGAATAATCTATACACCTGCACAGCATGGCTCTGGTCGTGGCCTACGTGACCAGAATAAAGCACTCTGGGGTGGCTTTTCGGTTGTAGCGAAAACAGGGCATTGTTTCTTTGCTGGTGATACGGGTTATGCGGGGCATTTTAAGCAAATTCATGCTCGTTATGGCGCACCACGTGTTGCTTTGCTTCCGATCGGAGCTTATGAACCTCGCAAGTTAATGAGTTATGTTCATATGAACCCTCAAGATGCTGTGCATGCACATTTAGATTTGCAAGCTCATCGTTCTGTTGCGATTCATTATCGAACTTTTCAGTTGACCGACGAAGACCGAGAAGACCCTGAACATGCGCTAGCTCAAGCAATTAAAGCTTCATCGAAACTTGCGAATCCTTTTTATTGCATTCGAGAAGGGCATAAATTGACTGTATAAAAGTCCATCATTTTATATTTAATTAAAAAAGCCAGTTCAATGTGAACTGGCTTTTATGATTCTGACTTAAATTAAGCTAAGTCAAAACGATCAAGATTCATGACTTTAGTCCATGCCGCTACAAAGTCTTGAACAAATTTTTCTTTACCATCTGCTTGAGCATAAACTTCTACTAATGCACGCAAGATTGAGTTTGAACCGAATACTAAATCATTACGTGTTGCAGTAAATTTTACAGTGCCTGTTTTACGGTCTTTACCTTCAAATACTTCGCTTGTTGAATCAACAGGTGCCCATACAGTAGACATGTCGAGTAAGTTCGTGAAGAAGTCTGTGCTGAGTACACCAACCTGCTGAGTGAATACGCCGTGTTGCGAACCATCCCAGTTAGTGCCTAGAACACGTAAACCACCAATCAATGCGGTTAACTCAGGTGCAGTCAAAGTCAGTTGCTGTGCTTTATCAATTAATAATGCCTCAGTTGCTGCATTGACGCCCTCTTTTTTCCAGTTTCTAAAACCATCGGCAAGGCCGCGGAGCAATTGGAAAGATTCGACATCAGTTTGACTTTGTAATGCATCAACACGACCAGAGGCAAATGGAACGCTAATGTTGAAACCTGCGGCTTGAGCAGCTTGCTCTACACCAACGTTACCTGCTAGCACAATGAGATCAGCCAATGACAATTGAGTTGAGGCTTTGATTTCTTCAATTTTAGTTAAAGTTTCAACAGCTTTTTGGTTGACTTCCCAATCACGTTGCGGAGATAAAGCAATACGTGCGCCGTTTGCTCCACCACGCTTGTCTCCACCACGGAAAGTTGACGCTGAAGCCCAACCAAGAGAAACCAACTCACCAGCAGATAGTCCTAGTGCAACAATTTTTGCTTTTGCATCAGCAATGCTGGCAGCCGATGGTGTAGCGCTAGCAACAGGTAATGGATCTTGCCAAATTAAATCTTCAGCTGGAACTTCAGGACCTAGATAACGTGCTTTTGGTCCCATATCGCGGTGAGTTAATTTGAACCATGCACGGGCAAAAGCATTGGCGAAAGCTTGTGGATCGTTAAGGAAGCGACGAGAGATTTTTTCAAACTCAGGATCAAAACGTAAGGTCAAATCTGTAGTCAGCATTGTTGGCTTACGTTTAATTGATGGATCGAATGGATCTGGGATGATCGCTTCGGCATCGGCTGCTACCCATTGAATTGCACCAGCAGGTGAACGTTCTTGTACCCACTCGTATTTGAATAGGTTTTCAAAGAAGTAATTGCTCCATTGTGTTGGCGTTTGTGACCAAATGACTTCTAAGCCAGAAGTGATCGCGTCTTTACCAACACCTGTACCAAAGCTATTTGACCAGCCAAAGCCCATCTGTTCAATTGGGGCGCCTTCAGGATCAGCCTGAACATGGTCAGCAGAGGCAGCCCCGTGGGTTTTACCTAAAGTATGGCCACCTGCAATTAATGCAACAATTTCTTCGTCATCCATTGCCATGTTGCCGAAAGTCGCACGAATAAACGGTGCAGCCGATTTTGGATCACCACTGGCTTGTGGACCTTCAGGATTTACATAAATTAGACCCATTTCGGTTGCAGCGAGATTACTGCCTTCCAATGCTTCAGAGTTTCGATGAGCTAACCATTCTTTTTCATCACCCCAGTTTACATCGTTGTCTGGTTCCCAAACGTCTTCACGACCTGCACCAAAACCAAAGGTACGGAAGCCAGAAGACTCAAGCGCAATGTTACCGGCAAGAATAAATAAATCTGCCCACGATATTTTTTGACCGTATTTTTGTTTAACTGGCCATAGCAAGCGGCGTGCTTTATCTAAACTTGCATTGTCAGGCCAACTATTTAATGGCGCAAAACGTTGCTGTCCGCGACCAGCACCACCACGGCCATCGCCCATACGATAAGTACCGGCAGCATGCCATGCTAAACGAATAAATAAACCTGTGTAATTTCCCCAATCGGCTGGCCACCAATCTTGAGAATCGGTTAATACATTTTTGATATCAGCTTTGAGGGTGTAGTAGTCGAGTTTTTTAAACTCTTGACGATAATTAAAATCTTTACCGAGTGGATTAGAACGTTCTGAATGTTGATTGAGTAGGTCGACGCGTAGTTGTTTTGGCCACCAGTGTAAACTAGGCGTGCCACCACCGACCGTTACCTCTGGTTTTGATGTATGGCCTGAAAAAGGGCATTTTGATTCGTCTGACATGGTTATATTCTCTCTGGGTAATAATTATTGAGCTCTTGATAAAGTAGTAGGGCTCATTTTCCTGGACTTCTGGTTTAAAAACTCATGTTTATTAAATAAGGAAATGAGTGAACACATGGTGAGAGAAACCGTTTAAAAATTCTTTTCACTAAGATGTTGGCTCATTATTTTTTATTTAATAATGCATCAGATTCCTTTAGTTGTTATTCCTCCAATTTACTGTATGGAGGTTAAAAAACAAAAGGAAAAATAAGATGAAACCTGTAAATAACGATGCATAGAATTACCTCTTGAATTGCTGAACAACTTAAGATCTTTTAATAACGCTCTTTAAATATAGTAGAAGTAGAGGTTTTATTTTTCAAATGGATTAAATTGTCAATATTGATTTAAAAAACCGATTGAAGTTTGGTTTAAAAAGCAGGGTATCAGCGAGAGTGAAAAGAAATTTTTACATTTAGTTTTATTAAGTTATTTGAAAAAAGGAGAGCATCGCTCTCCTTTTTTTTTTTAATATTAAACATTTACGATTCGATTTGATTTGACCATGTCGGCTAGGCCGTGAGTTTTAAAATAGTACTCAAGCCAGCTTTTTACAATGAGCGGATTATTCATTTTCATAACATCATCAAGTAATTTTTGTGCGTCTGTCATAGGTACATGACAAATTGCTTTTCGTACTCGTAAAATGTTACTCGAACTCATCGAAAGGGTGTTAAAGCCCATCGCCATGAGTAAAATTGCCGATAATGGATCACCTGCCATTTCACCACAAATACTGATTGGTTTTTTGTGGTCATGGCATTCTTTAACTAAGCGGGTTAGCGCACGTAAAATAGATGGGTGGAAATGCGAGTAAACGTTTGCCACATGTGGATTATTACGATCAACCGCGAGTAAATATTGGGTTAAGTCGTTTGAACCGACTGAGAAGAAATCGACGAGTTCAGCAAACTCATCAATTTGTAGCAATACGCTTGGCACCTCAACCATAATTCCAATTTTAGGTTTGGTAATTTTAACTTGCTCTTCTTCTTGCACCGCAATCCAGTCACGCTCAAGTAAATAAAGCACTTCTTCGACTTCACTTACTGTGGTCACCATTGGCAATAAAATATGCAAATTATTTAAACCAATACTGGCTTTGAGCATGGCGCGAATTTGCGACGAGAAAATCTCAGGATGATCAAGCGTGAAACGAATACCACGCCAGCCTAATGCCGAGTTTTCTTCTTCGATACTGAAATACGGTAAGTCTTTATCGGCACCAATATCGAGAGTTCGCATCACCACAGGTTTGTTGGCAAAGTGGCTCAACTGTTGACGATAAATTGCACGTTGTTCTTCTTCACCTGGGAAACGTTCCCGCAACATGAATGGAATTTCGCTTCGGTATAGACCCACACCTTGCGCGCCGCGTTGTACTCCGCGGACGACATCAATCATGAGACCCGTATTCACATAAAGCTGAACAGATACACCATCTGGCGTAATCGCTTCTTTGGTCTCATATTGTTTGAGATCTTTTGCGATCTGTTCATCTTCTTTTTGAATTTCTTTATAACGTTGGCGTAAACGACGTGGCGGATTAACAAAAACACGGCCCTGATAGGCATCCACGATCATTTCTGCATCATCAAGTGTATTAACAGGCAGTTCGGTTACACCAACTACGGTTGGAATACCTAATGCACGAGCCACAATCACCATATGTGAATTGGCTGCACCTTCTGATGTCACAATTGCTGCAATATTGTCTACTGGCAGCTCTACGAGTGCCGCAGTACTAATTTCTTCACCAATTAAAATACTGTCTGGGCTCAGTTCACGGTGGCTAGAATCTTCTTCTTGCAACGAAGCTAAAATACGTCGGCCTAAATCTTTAAGATCGGAAACTCGCTCACGAAGATAGTCATCTTCCATTTGTGCAAATAGGGCAGTATGTTTTTCAATCACACGGCGTACTGCACCTTGTGCCCAATGCCCGTCACGAATAAGTTCTTTAATTTCGGCTGGCAATGCATTCTCATCGAGCATTCTTAAGAAAACACTAAATAAAGCGCGTTCTTCTGCCATTAATGAATCATGCATTTTTTCATCTAAAGAACGAATCTCTGAACGAACTGATGAAATGGCTTGATCTAGAAGTCGAAGTTCATGACTAATATCTTCTGCTTCACGGTCAGGTACTGAGGCTAAATCGGCAGGTGGATATAAAATAATAGCGCGACCTAAAGCAACACCGCCTGCACCTGAAGCACCTTGAAAGGTTTTATAGGCAGGGCCATTACTTGGTTTACGAAATACGTCAATATTTCCAACTGCGTGAGCGTGTGCAATAACCCCAGAAAGCTGAGCACACAGAGTGACTAAAAATGACTCGGCTGCTTCGCTAAAATCTTGAGGAAGTTTGTTTTGTACAACCAAAACGCCCATAACCTTACGGCGATACATGACAGGTACGCCAAGGAATGAGTTATAAATTTCTTCGCCTGTTTCCGGCAAATACAAGAAACGCTCATGTTTTGGTGCGTTGTCAAGGTTAACAATCTCTTCACGTTGCCCGACCAGACCGACCAAGCCTTCACCGAGTTGCAGTGAAACATGGCCCACAGATTCTGGATTTAAGCCTTTAGAGGCCATCAAAACATAGCGCTGGTTGCGTTCATCGAGTAAATAAATAGAGCAAACATCCACTTTCATGGCTTCAGCAACCTGATTGACCATGATGTCTAACGATTCATGCAAACTGACGGACGCATTAACCTCTTGGACAATGCGCCGTAAAGTGTCGAGTTGCATGTTTGACATGGATGTATACTCCAGTATTTTTTTAGACTATGAATGTATTTATAACAGCACTTTTAATAAAAATCATTTGCTAGATAAATGATTTTTAGGGTAATTGTTGCATCGGCAACTGTGTACACAACTCCACCATGGCTTTACGATAAACATCACGCTTGAAGTTCACCACTTGTCCAAGGGGATACCAATAGCTCACCCACTGCCATTCATCGAATTCGGGTGGGTCGGAGAGGTTTAACTGAATATTTTTTGCATGCGCAGTTAATTTCAGTAAAAACCATTTTTGTTTCTGTCCGATACATACGGGGTCAGAGTCTGACCGAATGTACCGATGTGGCAAACGATAACGCAGCCATCCTTTGGTTTGCGCAATAATCTGGACATGTTCGGGCAATAAGCCGATTTCTTCTCTCAGTTCTCGAAAAAGTGCCTGTTCAGGAGTTTCTCCAAACTGAATGCCTCCTTGTGGAAATTGCCAAGCATTGTGACCAATGCGCTTTGCCCATAAAACCTGTCCATCATCGTTTGCCAAAATGATCCCGACATTCGGTCGGAAACCTTCTGAGTCGATCATTTGGCTACCTAAATATTGTCTATATCGTTGACTTTAATCGCGGGGACAAACACTTTTTTATGTCCAGCTCGAAAAGATCAAAGTAAAATGTTTAAATTGCTACGATCTTAACGAATTTCTATCGACTAGCGGAGATAGATTTACATTTTTTTTCTTAAATTTCAGTTTAAACGAGAATTTTCATGAAACTGGCGTTGTTTGATTTAGACCATACCTTGTTAAATACCGATTCAGACCACTCGTGGGGTGAATTTTTAGTCAATGAAGGTTTGGTTGATCCGGTTCATCATCGTCAGATGAATGATAAATTTTATGAAGATTACAAAGCAGGGCAACTTGACCCCTATGCTTATAATGAATTTGTCTTTGGATTTTTAACAAAGCACGACAATAATTATTTAACTGAACTTCACCAGTTGTTCATGCAAAAAGTGATTCGTCCGCAAATGCGTCCAAAAGGTTTTGATGCAATCAAAAAACATCAAGATTTAGGTCATACGATTGTGGGTATTACGGCAACAAGTGATTTTATTACTGCGCCAATTTTTCGTGAATTTGGAATTACAGAAATTTTGGCAACCAATGCTGAAGTGGCTGACGGAAAATATACAGGTAAAGTTGCTGGTTTAGCGTGTTATCAAAAAGGCAAACTTGCACGTCTAGATGATTGGTTGGAAGGTCGTAGCGTATCTGAGTCTTGGGCGTATTCCGATTCAATTAATGACCGTTTTTTACTTGAATATGCAACGCATGCAATTGCAGTAAATCCTGATGATCGCCTTGAAAAATTGGCTCAAGAAAATAATTGGGATATTCAGGACTGGTCGATTTAATTGACTACTCCTGCATCATTTTAATCAGTTCCTGCATAGCTCTAGATTGAGTACGTGCAGGATGCCACACCATACCTAATTGGCGATTCATTTCTACATCTAAATCAAGTTGTTGCATATCTTGATTCAGCAAAGTTTTTGGTAGTACTGACCAACCTAGACCAATCGACACCAACATGCGAATAGACTCAAGAGGGTTATTACTCATGGTGATTTTTGGTTTTAGCCCTTGTTTCTCAAATTCGGCTAAAGTGATTTGGGCAGTGTAAGTTTGTGCAGCGGGTAATAAGCTTGGATATTCAATTAAATCTTGTAAGGTGAGATTCTTCTTTTGTGCTAATGGATGAAAAGGGGCAGCAACAAAAACTAAAGGATCATTCCAGATTGTAATGTAGTTAAGACGCTCATCACCTGAAGGAGGAAGTGTTAAAAATGCTAACTCTAAATCACCAGCAAGTACTTGTTCATGAGCTTGCTCTGAATCAACAAAATGCACGTCTAAAGTAACCTGCGGAAATTGTTGAACAAAGTGTTTAAGTGGAGATGGTAAATGATGCAAGCCAATATGGTGACTCGTACCGACTTTTAAGCGGCCTTGTACCTGAGTTTGTTCATGGCTAAGTGTATGGTGGATATCACCCAACTCATTTAACCAGTTTTTAACTTTAGGTAGTAACGAATGTGCAGCATGAGTTGCTTGTACACCTCGGCCTGCGGACTCAAATAGTTTTACACCAAAATATTCTTCTAAACTGTGAATTCGTTTGGTAACAGCAGGTTGAGTAATAAATAATTGATCTGCTGCCACAGAGATAGACCCTGTTTCCATAACTTTTACAAAAGCTTCAAAGGCTGCAAGATTCATAATACAACTCAACTTGGAATAGAAAAATCGAGGGGCTAAAGTTGCCGAGCCAAAATCGTATCATGCTTGCAGCAAAACGAGTGAGAAAGTTGTGAATTACCGCACTAATCTTAGCCTAAGCCGTTGTTTCTTTTTCGACTAAGGCTGATACGCGGCGATCTTTAGCTGCCCAAACTTTTTCATGAAAGAAAAAAGCAAATGCTTGTACAGTTGGTTCAAGCATACTTAAGGTTAAAGCCATCCAGATATTACCTGTTACAAAGTATGCAACTATCATTGCTACACTAATATGCATAATGTAATAGCTGAAGGTTTTCTTTAAGGTACGTTGATTATTTATAACGAATTTTTGGATATTAGCCATGATCATTCTCTTTAGCCACTTTGATATTTTTAGTATAGAGATGAGAGTATAAGATTAAAAATTGATTATGCAAATGATAATCATTAACAAAAACGATTTATTAAATTTGGGGTTGTTTTTAGAAATTAAAATTGATTCCAAAAAGTTTTCTAATTTATAAAAATGATAAATTAGATTTATGTGAAACTCTGGCTATAATCGAAGAAAGATTAGAATTACCCAGTCCAATGGAGCAAGACGACATGGCAGGCAAAACTTTATATGACAAATTGTGGGATGACCACGTTGTTTCACAGCGTGATGATGGCTCATGTTTACTTTATATTGACCGTCATTTATTGCATGAAGTGACTAGTCCACAAGCATTTGAAGGTTTGCAACTTGCAGGTCGTCAACCATGGCGTTTAAGTGCAAACGTTGCTACACCGGACCATAACGTTCCAACTTCTAAAAAAGAACGTGACCAAGGTATCGCAGGTATTGAAGATGATACGTCTCGTATTCAAGTTCAAACCTTAGATGACAACTGTAAAGCCTTTAATATTGTTGAATTCAGCATTAATGATATCCGTCAAGGTATTGTGCATGTCGTTGGACCTGAACAGGGCTTAACTTTACCGGGCATGACTGTCGTATGTGGTGATTCACATACAGCTACTCACGGTGCTTTCGGTTGCTTGGCGCATGGTATTGGAACATCTGAAGTTGAACATGTGTTAGCAACACAATGTTTGATCCAGAAAAAATCTAAAAACATGTTAGTGCGTGTAGATGGCGTATTAGGCAAAGGCGTAACACCAAAAGATGTTGTGTTGGCAATCATTGCTAAAATTGGTACTGCTGGTGGTACAGGCTATGCAATTGAGTTTGGTGGCCAGGTTTTCCGTGATATGTCAATTGAAGGGCGTATGACGGTATGTAACATGGCGATTGAAGCTGGTGCTCGTGTTGGTATGGTTGCAGTTGATGACAAAACAGTTGAATACGTGAAAGGCCGTAGCTACGCACCAAAAGGTGAGCAATGGGAACAAGCTGTTGCTTACTGGGACACTTTGCATTCAGATGAAGATGCAGTGTTTGATGCAGTCGTTGAATTAAATGGTGCAGAGATCGAGCCACAAGTGTCTTGGGGAACTTCACCTGAGATGGTTATTCCGGTCACTGAAGCTGTACCAACTTTAGAACAAGCGAAAGATGATGTTCAGCGTAATGACTGGACACGTGCTTATCAATATATGGGTTTAAATGCAGGACAAGCATTAGCTGATATTCAACTTGATCGTGTCTTTATCGGTTCTTGTACGAATTCTCGTATTGAAGATATTCGTGCTGCAGCTGAGGTGGTTAAGGGCCGTAAAGTAGCCTCTAGCATTAAGCAAGCTATGATTGTTCCGGGGTCTGGTTTAGTGAAACAACAGGCAGAAAAAGAAGGCTTGGATAAAATCTTCTTGGAAGCTGGTTTTGAATGGCGTGAACCAGGTTGTTCAATGTGTTTAGCAATGAATGCAGATAAATTACAACCAGGTGAACACTGTGCATCGACGTCTAACCGTAACTTTGAAGGTCGTCAAGGCAATGGTGGTCGTACTCATTTGGTGAGTCCGGCAATGGCGGCAGCGGCTGCAATCGCAGGTCACTTTGTTGATGTTCGTTCATTTTAATTCGGTCTGGAGCAAACCATGAAAGCTTATACAGTTGAACAAGGTATCGTTGCACCATTAGATCGTGCCAATGTTGATACAGATTTAATTATTCCAAAACAGTTTTTGAAATCAATCAAACGTACTGGTTTTGGCGATAACTTATTTGATGAACTTCGTTATTTAGATGAAGGTTATCCGGGACAAGATAACTCGGTACGTCCAAAAAATCCGGATTTCGTTTTGAACCAGCCACGGTATCAAGGCGCAAATGTTTTAATTGCTCGTACTAACTTTGGTTGTGGTTCAAGCCGTGAGCATGCCCCTTGGGCATTAAATGAATACGGTTTCCGTACCGTTATTGCACCAAGTTTTGCTGATATTTTCTTTAATAACTGTTTTAAAAATGGCATGTTACCTGTCATTTTATCAGAAGAAATTGTTGATCAATTATTTAAAGAATGTGCGGCAAATGAAGGATATCAATTAACAATTGATTTAGCTGCTCAGGAAGTACGTACGCCAACAGGTGAAGCTTTTAAATTTGAAGTTGATCCATTTCGTAAGCATTGCTTATTAAATGGCTTGGATGATATCGGTTTAACTCTTCAAAATTCCGACGCAATTCGCACTTATGAAGAAAAAACTAAACAAGTTCGTCCTTGGGTGTTCCAAGAGTTAAATTAACCTTTTGGTGCATTTTAAACATAGCCATGGCGTAGCGTTCAAACTCTTGCTAACATGCTAAAGCATAAAAACACCTTAAAATTATGCACTAGATGAGGATTGGGCTTGAACAATGAAGAGGAACGTTACTCATAGCTTTTTGTTGAGCCTGTGCGCAATAACACTCAGTGCTTGTCAGAGCACGTACAATGTAGTGGATACTGTCCGTATTAAGCAGGCTGAACAAGAAAATTTGGGGCAGAATGCAGCAATATATTGTTCGGGTGCGAAGAGTTGTGAATTTGAACGACTAAATGATATTACTGTAGTGGATGCGCAAACACGACGAATTAGTAATCAGGCAATTCATCAAGGAATTGTAAGATTGCACGGTTCAGTGCTTGGTCAAACCAACAGTTTATATTTATCTGTACCCGCTAAACAATATGAAGTGGTGATCCGTTTCTATCCGATTTCTCCAGATCGGGCCGAAACAATCCATGTTATTCACCAGTTTAATGCCAACCATCGCTATACATTTAAAATGTACCGAGACAAAACCAACCGTTCGGGTAGTTTGCTGAATGTTTCTGTACCAGATCCTTTATGTGTTGACTTGGAACAAGATGAGCGTGTTATTCGCCGTTTCTGTCGACCATTTAATGTGACAACAGGGCTAGGTGAATTTGTCGAACAGAAAAAACTAACCCCGCGGTAGTTATAACGCTGCTCGTCTTTGAAAATGGAAAAAGTTCATGTCTAAACAGATTTTAATTTTAGCTGGTGATGGTATTGGCCCTGAAATTGTTGGGGCGGCAGAAAAAGTATTAAATACAGTAAATGAAAAATTTAATTTATCGTTAACTTGGGAACATGGTTTACTAGGCGGTGCAGCAATTGATGCACATGGTGAACCGTATCCAGCTGTAACGAGTGAACAAGCAAAAAAAGCTGATGCAATCTTATTAGGTGCGGTAGGCGGACCAAAATGGGACACTATTGAGCGCTCTATTCGTCCTGAACGTGGTCTTTTAAAAATTCGTAGTGAACTCAACTTGTTCGCTAATTTGCGCCCAGCGATTTTATATCCGCAATTAGCAGACGCTTCTAGCTTAAAACCTGAAATTGTTGCTGGCTTAGATATTTTAATTGTTCGTGAATTAACTGGCGGTATCTATTTCGGTCAGCCACGTGGTATTCGTGAACTCGAAAACGGCGAAAAACAAGGCTATAACACAGACGTTTATTCTGAAAGCGAAATTAAGCGCATTGCAAAAGTTGCTTTTGAACTTGCAGGTTTACGTGGCGGTAAAGTTTGTTCGGTCGATAAAGCCAACGTTTTAGAAGTTACAGAACTTTGGAAGCAAACAGTTACTGATTTGCAGCAAGCAAGTTATTCAAACATTCAGCTTTCACATATGTATGTCGACAATGCTGCAATGCAACTTGTACGTGCGCCTAAACAGTTTGACGTCATCGTAACGGGTAACTTGTTTGGCGATATCTTGTCTGATGAAGCAGCAATGCTTACAGGCTCAATCGGTATGTTGCCTTCTGCATCGTTAGATGAAAATGGTAAAGGTATGTATGAACCTTGTCATGGTTCGGCGCCTGACATCGCAGGTCAAAATGTGGCAAACCCATTAGCAACGATTCTTTCTGTTGCAATGATGCTTCGTTATACCTTCCGTGAAGAAGCTGCTGCAAAAGCAATTGAAGATGCTGTAGGACAAGTACTTGATCAAGGTTTCCGTACAGCAGATATTATGTCTGAAGGCATGACAAAAGTTGGTACAGCTGAAATGGGTGAGGCAGTTGTCGCTGCTCTTGCTTAAAAGCTTCTTATAAAAAACGCAGCTCAACGCTGCGTTTTTTTGTGCCTATGTTTTAGCAGGCTTTACCTTCATATTGAATAGACTCGGCAATATCATTCTTCAGCTGAAAAATAACTTTGCAGTTGAAATTTAAATCGTAAGAATTCCCGCCCAAATTACCTGATTGTATAGCGACAGAATTACCTCTCATGTCGACATTAGTCACCATCGGAATTGGAATATTTAATGGACGTAAAATCGTATAGATGAGTTGATTGGATGTTTTCTGTGGAGTATTTGCGACTTGAAAACCAAGACTTCGTAGATTGATATCTTGTCGAATAGTTGCAGAAGATTTGCCTAGAAAGCCCTTTAAATATTCTTGTAAATCTATAGATTGGCGTGGATGGCTAGTACAACCGCTTACATTCATTATGATTAAACAAAGTAGGCCAATTTGGCATCGGGTAGCTGTATTCATTTTTATCTCAATAAAAAATTATATTTATTATTAAAGAACAATAGGTTGGATTTGAATACTTGTAAAGTAAAAAAGGAAGATTATGATAAATAGAAGGTGAATTTGTCTTGCGATTTATCATTACATACAAATCGTTATTAATAAGAATTTCATAGAAAACTTAAGGAAGAAAAGTATGAGAAAAATAGTTTTTGCTTTTTTATGCAGCTTTGGAATGACTGCGGTCTATGCAGATAACTGCGATAGTGCCCGAAATACTTACGATGATATTTACTGTACAAATAAAATTTATGCGAGTGCTGATGCAGATCTGAATAAGAACTATCAAGCATTGCGCGTAAAATTAAATACGGCCCAGAAAAATATTCTTAAAAAATCTCAGCTCGCGTGGATACGTCAACGTGATGCAGATTGTACAGATTCAAATAGGAATAGCGTAGACGTGCAATGTCGTTTGCAGACAACGCAAGAAAGAAACCATTGGCTGCAAGAAAGACTGCGTGAATGCCAAACGGTAGGATGTAAAACCAGTCGCTTAAGTGAATAAACAACGCAATAAAAAAGCCACATCATAAAGTGGCTTTTTTGCATTCACTAATTAGCGAGCACGGTACGTAATACGACCTTTAGTGAGGTCATATGGAGTCATTTCGACTTTTACACTGTCGCCAGTAAGAATACGAATATAGTGTTTACGCATTTTACCAGAAATGTGTGCAATAACTTCGTGACCGTTTTCAAGACGTACACGGAACATCGTATTAGGAAGCGTTTCGGTGACAACGCCTTCGAACTCAATGAGTTCCTCTTTATTGGCCATAGCCTACCTGATGATCAAATTGGAAAGGCGCAAATTATAGTCAATTTATTTAAAAAAAACAAGATAGACATCCTTTTGCTAAAGCATCTGGTTAAAGTATGACTAATAAAAAAAGATGTAATTTTTTTCACAAAAGAAGAGTAATTCTGTTGTCAGTTTGGTCAATCAACGCTAATCTAAAATCATAGTTATTAGGGACTGTTAATTGCGTAAAGGTCAACAGCCCTAAATATCAATGAAGTATCTACATGGAAGGGCACTGCGTGGGTCAGCTAACAGATGCATCAGTTGTATTACGCTTTGGCTATCAAGCGATTCGTCGTGCGGGTTTGCCAACAGAAGAAATATTAACCAAAGCGGGAGTTGCTTTAAATCAGGTTGATACAAATGCACGTACACCGTTAAGTGCACAGTACGCCTTTTGGACTGCCGCTCAGGACGTCAGTAAAGATCCAGACATCGGTCTGCATTTAGGCGAACATTTGCCTTTGTACCGTGGTCAGGTCATTGAACATCTATTTATTAGTAGTGAAACTTTTGGTGAAGGTCTAAAACGGGCCTTGGCTTATCAGCGACTTATTAGTGATGCTTTTGATGCAAAACTAGTCGTTGAGGAAGGGCGTTGTTATTTAACCAATGGTGAGCAAATTGGTGCTGATAATCTTGTCAATCGTCACTTCTCTGAATGTGCAATTTCGGGCATCCTTAGATTTTTTAAGTTTATTACCGAAGGGCAATTTCATCCTATCTTCATCGATTTTAATTTTAGCGAAGGTGCCTCGGAGGATGAATATTTCCGAGTGTATGGCTGCCCAGTCAGTTTAGGTCAGAAAGAGACACGTTTATATTTTGATCCAGCTATTCTAGATTTTCAGCTTTGGCAAGCAGAGCCTGAGTTATTGCAGTTGCATGAGCAGCTCGCAATTGAAAAATTACAGGAATTGGCTCGTTATGATTTAGTGGGTGAAGTTCGTCGCGCAATTGGTTCAACGTTGGAAAGTGGAGAAACAACCTTAGAAACGGTTGCAGCTCAGTTGAATATTACTCCACGTCGCTTACGTACTCAGCTAAGCGAAGCCAATACTAGTTTTCAGCAAATCTTGTCAGATTATCGTTGTCGATTAGCTAAAAAACTTTTAGCAAATACCAGCGAGAGTGTTGAGCGTATTGTGTATTTAACTGGTTTCTCTGAACCGAGTACGTTCTACCGCGCATTTAAGCGTTGGACAAATGAGACACCAGTTGAATATCGGAAACGTAAACAGCATCGTTAATTTATTCTATGTCATGACGGAGTCGTGCCATTGAGGCTTTCATAGCTGGATTGGTCTTCAGCTAGAGTTACTTTTCTTTCGGGATGAAGAGCGTAAGCTCTGCAAGAGCAAAAGCTTGTGACACGGTAAAGAGTAATAATTCTTACCATGTCACAAGATTAAAAATTTATCGAACTACGCACTTCGTTTGTCTTGCACTGCGGTTAAAGTACACTTTAACCTTGTTCAGGTTGCGCATGACTTTGTCGAGTATCTTATTTAGTGCTTAATTTGGATGCTGAGATTCACTGTCTTACTCTGGTAAGTTGAGCCAATGTGGTCCAAGCGGTGGCTGTGGCAGATCAAACTGCTCAGGATAATTACACTGAATAAAATAAAGACCGTCGGGTGGGGCTGTTACACCTGCCGCCTTACGATCCTGTGCAGCAAACATTGTATCGATATGATCAATTTCATACATACCTTGACCAATTTCGAGTAAGCATCCAACAATGTTGCGAACCATATGGTGTAAAAAACCATCTGCTTCAATATCTAAAACCAAATAGCGTCCATGTTCAAACAAACGGCAATGTTTTACATGTCGAACAGGCTGATTTGATTGGCACGCTGCTGCACGGAAGCTTTCAAAGTTATGAGTGCCTTCAAATTTACTTGCCGCTTCAATCATCTTTTTCACATCTAACTTTTGGTAAACGTGAGTAACCTGTTTATGCAGGAGTGCAGGGCGATGAGGTGTGTTATATATAATGTAGCGGTAACGTCGAGCAGTTGCTTTAAAACGGGCATGAAAACTTTCATCCATCAGCTTAATCCACTGAATGGAAATATCTTTAGGCAGCTGGCTGTTTGCCCCTCTTAACCACCCCGTCTCTGGACGAATGGCATGAGTGTCGAAGTGTGCCACCATATTTGTCGCATGTACTCCTGCATCGGTACGACCAGCACCATGGAGTGCTATAGGTTCATTTGCGACTTTGCTAAGCACACGTTCAATAGTTTCTTGTACGCTGGCAACGCCTGGCTGTTGTGTTTGCCAACCTCGATATTGAACTCCGCTAAATTCAATACCGACTGCATAACGTTGCATGGCTTTACCTCTATTTAATGCAAATTTTCGTTCCAATGGCTGAACCATTGTTCTGGGGTTGGGTATTTTAAATAGATTTGAAGTGCTTTTGCATAGAGATCTGCGTGACTATGTGCATCACTAATGACAATTTTTGCTGTTTTGGCCCAAGCACTAATCGCATAACGTTGATCAATACCACCAAACGTCACCTGAGTTGTAAGAATTGGAACACAACCATGAGCATACAGTTCATCTAAGGTTGCTAGTAACTCTTGATTAACTGCTATGTTTCCCGTACCAAAACCTTGTAATACTAAAAATTGAGGTGGGGCTGGTAGTAAGTTTTTTAACTGCTGCACTAAGTGCTGTGTTGCAATCGGTTGCATCATCCAGTTTAAAATTTGGAATGAAGCCGCTTTTTCAATTTGAGCATCTTGTACGATCAATTCATTTTGCTGAGGTGTAAACTCAACTTCACTACTTAAACCTGAAAATGCATCGAGTTCAGTCGTATGCGTTTTTAATGCAGTTTGTGCATGGAATACTTGATGATGGAATGCAAGATACGCACCTACAGGTAGGGCAATCACTTGTTCTAATGCAAGATATAAGTTCTCAATTGCATCAGTAAATTCACGAGTATTATCACCTTGAACATTGAGTAACGGGTATTGGCTACCAGTAATCACAATATGACAGCTTTGGCCTAAAAAGCGAGCTAGGGTTGCAGCAGCATAACTAAGAGTATCTGTACCATGAATAACGACGAAGTGTTGATAACCTTCGAGTTGGAGCTGTTGTATACGTTGAATAAGACGTAGCCAATCAGGCGCTGTACAAGCGCTGCTATCTACAATATTTGGGGCAGCAAAACAGTCAACTGTTAAGTGGGGTGGTATAACTTTTTCAAGTTGAGGCAAGAATTGGTCATATGGCATAGGCGCTAAAGGTTCACCTACACAGCCAAAAGTACCACCCATATAAAATAAGGCAATTTTTTTCATCTTTTTCAGGCACAAAAGCAGTCATCTTTGACTGCTTATGGTAAAACGATCGGCTTTAAGAAGCTATGCGATTTAGTAGATTTTTCGCGCGTTGTTGTTGCTCTGTGTTGAATTTTTGCTCATTACTTGCCAACAAGGCGTGTGCTGCTGGGTAAGCACCTAACTTGATGTACTGTTCTGCAAGTTGTAAGTCGAGCTCATTTTCATCTAACTGTTTTAATTCTGGAAATGCGTCTAGAAGTGGATCCTCTATTTGAGTTTGAGTCGCCTCTTCATTGACTACATCTATATGGTTTTGATTTTCAATCTCTGGTGTTGTAACTAACGCTGGCTCATCTAACGAAAACTCAAGAGGCACGATTGAAGTTGCTTCTAATGGCGCTTGTTCTACGAGTGTAAGTTCATCTAGTGATGGAGCTTGTTCAACACATTTTGTCTCTGAACTTGAAGGATTTAAGTCAAGGTTAAAATCTAAAGCATTGACGCTATTCTCTTGATCTGCTTTTACCTCTAGTGCTTGAGTTTTTTCCTCAGTTTCATGCAGAGGTGCCAAGTCAAAAGAAAATTCTAAATCAGCTAGCTCATTTGTTTCTTGAGATGACGATACTTCCGGTACTTGCTGAGATGTTGATACTTCTGGTTCATGTTCTGGTTGGCTGGTATTTTCTGTAGCAGCAGTTTTTTCGAATGAAAAGTTAAATTCTAAAGGTGCAACTTCAACAGCAGGTTCTTGTTTTAAATGTGTATAGTCTTTCTGCAAATCATCAAAAGAAGCTTCAGAAGAACTTGTTGTTAACTGGTCAAACTGAGCTGTAGTGTCTGGTGTATTTTTTGGTTCTTGGTATGTTTGAGCTTGAGGAAAATCGATAGCATCAGGTTGTCTTGATGACTCATATTCTTTTTGTCTAGTTTCTGCTTGAGTCGCTATTTCATTCAGTGCCAAACTACGAATATGGCTAATTAGTTGTGTTATAGCAAACTCATCTTTTTGTGCAATATGAACTTCAAGTAACAATAAATAAAGCGCATGCTGAGTATTGTCTTTTTTTAACGCCTGGTTGACTTGAGCTTCAGCAGCTGAATATTGCTTTTCTTGAATGAGCTGCTGAATTGTTTGACGTACAGCTTCTGGAACAGGAGTACTTTGTGGAATAGGTGGAAGAGTGTCTTCTACTACATTTACTTTGCTTTTTTCACGCGAGCTTTTACTCGATTTAGAGCTCACTTTTTTATTGGTTTTTTTGTTTACCGTTTTAGGGGAAGTGGCCTCTTGTTTCTGGCTATTCTCGCGCTTTTTTAAAATAACAGCGACCACGAGTAATATGATGAACGGAATCACATATAACATTACTTTCCCCTTAAAAAATAAATATCTGCAATATAAAGCGAGCTAACTCTGGTTTTAACTTAATGTTTTTGCTTGTGAGTTTGTTGCTGTACTTTTAACTGCTGTTGTAACTCTGCCAAACGTGCATTTAAAAGTTGAATACGTTGGTCTTTTAAACGTAAAGTTTGATTTAGTTTGGTTACATTTCTTTGTAATGTAACGGTTTTTTCTCTTTTTGTCATAACTTTTACTGCTAACTCAGTATTGTTTTGACTTTGTTGTGTGCTCTTTTTAGCACTTCCATGTGTAGAATTTTGACTGTTTTCAGCCACGATGCTCATTTCTGCTTGTTGCAATCGGTATTTAGCTTGGCCAGAAGATGATTTTGCAGTATGCGTTATTTCTGTTTTTGATTTATTTTGCTGAGTTTTAGTGACAGGCGTGTGGGTAAGTTTTAGAGAAATTCCCTGACGTAAACGGTTTACATCACCTTGAATAAAAGCATGCTGGTTTTGTTGTTGGATATCACGCATGACTTTTGCAACAGGCTGTTTGGTTTTCGCTGCAATACGATTAGCAATGCTCCATAAAGACTCATTCTGTTGTACTACATATTTACCTGAAGTTACTGGTGCTTTAGGTGGGCTTAAGGTTTGTTTCTTCGCAGTATTTTGACTGAGCTTTTTTGATGGAATCGATTTCTTTTGTCCTGCTAAACTTTTAACTATTGCTTTTGGCGAAGTATGGGCATTTGACTTAGTGATAGTAGGTTGGGTTTGTGCCTGATCGTGCGCAGTGCTTGTCACAACTTGTTGAGCTGTCTGAGCCGAAGAGTTTTCACTAATTGGCGCAGATGAATTTGTATTTACCGTAGGGGCAGTGCCAGAGCTGATATTAAGATTTTGTTCACTATTAGAGTTTGTCGTCGTTGGGACGGAAGTTGATGAAGCATATTGGGTGCTTTCTGGCAGATTTAAAGCAATATCCTTCTCATTAACAACAAATTGAGGAGATAAAGTACTTTCGTTATTTTCAGACTTTTTTATCAGAGAAGGTTTAATTACAGTTTTAATATGCTGTAAACGCGTTGCAGAACCTTCACTGATTTTTACAACAATATTGAGCTCAGGATCATTAACAGGTCGGGATGAGGTAATCACAATAACCCCAGAACCTTGACCATTTTGGCGTGTATAAAAATTAAGATTTCCCGGAGGCTGATGAGTTACACCCAAAGCGCTTAAATCTTCAGGAGTCGCTAAACTCACTTGTAAGGTAGAGTTGGGGTCAGCTTGTTGGAAATTCATTTCTGCATATAACAAATCCCCGGGCGCAGACTGAATTTGTATAGGGTCTAATGTAATCGCATAAAGAGAAGGCGAAGACATAATGGTGAAAATGGCAATTTTTAATTTGTTATAAACAGTCATCTCAATCCATGACCTAATAAGTCGTAAAGTCGTTCAAAATTATACAATAATGAAATGTAAATAAATTGTAAAATTTTTACAAACCAGTTACGAAAAAGCCGATCTAATGTGATCGGCTTTTCGTTTTGACTGAATAATTCAGACCAAATTATGAGCTCTTGTATTCTACTAAGATACGTAACATGCGACGTAAAGGTTCAGCAGCACCCCAAAGTAACTGATCACCTACTGTGAATGCGCCTAAATATTCTTTACCCATATTAAGTTTGCGCAAACGGCCAACAGGTACAGTTAGTGTACCAGTTACAGCAACAGGTGTAAGGTCAGTCATAGACGCTTCACGAGTGTTTGGTACAACTTTCGCCCATTGGTTTGAAGTACGAATCATGTCTTCAATTTCATCAAGCGGTACATCTTTTTTCAACTTGATTGTCAATGCTTGAGAGTGACAACGCATTGCGCCAATACGCACACAGTGGCCATCGATCGGAACAATTTGTGAATTACCCAAGATCTTGTTGGTTTCAACCTGACCTTTCCACTCTTCTTTTGACTGACCGCTTTCGAGCTGTTTATCAATGTAAGGAATCAACGATCCAGCTAGTGGCACGCCAAAGTTAGCAGATGGGAAACCTTCACCACGTTGTAACTCAGCAACTTGACGATCAATATCCAAAATTGCAGATTTAGGATCATCTAACAATGTTTTGGTATTGTTATATAAGTAGCCCATACCAGTAATGAGCTCACGCATGTTTTGTGCGCCAGCGCCTGATGCTGCTTGATAAGTCATAGCAGTCATCCACTCCACCAAATTGTTTTGGAAAAGTGAACCTACACCCATCAACATAAGAGATACTGTACAGTTACCACCTACGAAAGTTTTGGTGCCGTTAACCAAGCCGTCTTTAATAACGTTAAGGTTTACTGGGTCAAGAACGATGATCGCATCATCTGACATACGTAAAGTAGAGGCTGCATCAATCCAGTAGCCATCCCAACCAGTCGCTTTTAACTGTGGGAAAACTTCAGACGTATAGTCACCACCTTGACAGGTAATAATGACATCCATTTGCTTCAGACTATTAATGTCTGTAGCTTCCATAAGTGCTGGGGCAGTCTTACCACCAAATGAAGGAGCTTCACCACCTGCATTACTGGTAGAGAAATAAAATGGCTCAATATGAGCAAAATCATTCTCTTCAACCATACGTTGCATAAGGACGGAACCGACCATCCCGCGCCAACCGACCAGACCTACTTTCATGTCATTTTGCCTCGGTGCGTTAAAATTAATAGGGGGAGTTGAGTGTATCAAAAGTGTCCACAACTGCAAGCGTTACAGAAACAAAACACCATGTTTATTGAGTAGAATATCTTGTTTATGTTACATACAAAATTGATAAAGATGACAAAATATTAAAAACCAAATCATCTTAAAAGAGAAAATTCAATGATTTATATCGAAGTTTTAGCTGGTCTGGTGATTTGGTTAAGTTTCTGGTCACTTATTCCTCGTGATGAGTGGTGGTTTCGTGGCGCCGATTTTCCTCGTTTGCAGATTCTATTTGTTGGTCTATTAGCCTTTGTTGGTATGCTGTTTTGGCCGACTGAATGGACTCTAGGGCGTGAAATAGTGCTTGCTGTGCTTATGGCGGCCATCGCCTACCAACTAAAAATGGTTTTGCCTTATACCTTGCTCTGGAAAAAGCAGGTTAAACAGGTCAAATCATCCCAGTTAGATCAGCAAAAGCAAATTTCCTTAATTGTATCGAATGTTCTAACTCCAAATGATAAATATCATTTATTGCTTGAACAGATCAGGACATTAAAACCAGATTTGTTACTTACATTGGAAAGTGATAAGACTTGGGAAAATGCTTTAAAAGAAATTGAAGAAGATTATCCTTATCGTGTTCCCGTGCCTTTAGATAATTTATACGGCATGCATTTATATAGTCGATTACCTCTATCGAATACTGAGGTTAAATTTATTTTAAGTGATGAAATTCCCTCTATTCATACTACTGTGACTTTACCATCTGGCATGCCAGTTCAACTCTATTGTTTGCATCCGAAGCCACCGAGTCCAACTGAGGCGAAAGATTCGACTTTACGTGATGCAGAGCTTTTAATTGTTGGCGACCAGATTAAAGACTTAGATGAAAGCTGTATTGTGATGGGCGATTTAAACGATGTAGCGTGGTCACGTACTACGCGATTGTTCCAGCGGATTAGTGGGCTACTTGACCCACGAGTTGGACGACATTTCATTAATACGTTTCATGCAGATTACCCATTGCTGCGTTGGTCTTTAGATCATATTTTTCATAGTACCGATTTTGGTTTAGTCAAAATGCAGCGTTTACCACATATTGGATCTGATCATTTTCCTGTATATGTTGTTTTGCAGACTGGCCGAATATTTGAACATATTCAAGAGGAATTAGAACAAACTCAAACTGATGAAGAAGAGGCTCAAAGCGCCATACAAGAAGGGATTGCCAAGGCTGAAAAAGAAGAGAAAATGGTGACTGATAAAATTGCACAGCCTTATAAATAAAAAGAATATAAAAATTGATGTAAGCAATATCGTACAAAGATTTGAGTCTAGGGCGAATAGGCAGGGGATGATAAAAACCTTATTCTACATTCATCGGCACACGGAAACGGGAATGGACGATCCCACGTAAGGATACACAAAGCTGATATGGAAATAGCATCACGGATTAGATGTTGGAACGGAAACGATAAAAATAACGATTAACCTGAAAGCACAACCTCATTTACCCGAGTTTTGCAGGACGCAGAACTCGGGTTAATATTTTATACATACCTTATTTAATTTATCGTAAAAAAGAAATATTTTTAAGCTAGTTTTAATTTTAAAACCTATCTAATTATAGCTAAGCGCCCATACGTTCTCATCTATATTTGAGCAATTTTTAGTGAAAAGAGATACAAATTTTTTTTTCATTAAGTTTTTGTTTTTATAGGTTATTGATGAGCAAATATGAGCGTTAATCTATTTAGATATAAATTGGACTTGTTTAATTAACAAATCTCAATAGAATGTGCCGATCGTTGACATGTTGGATCGTCAACAGGCATTGTTGTTTATCTCGTCAGATCGGCGAGTTGTGATTTGTTTGTGCATTTAAATTTCTGTTTGGAAATTACTGTACATATTGAGGTTTCACTCTTAGTTAGTGGTCTTCTCCCTCTCATATTTGATACTTTGCGGTGCATAAGGATTGTCTTATGAAGAATTTTAAATTTAGCCTTGCTTGGCAAATTTTAATTGCTTTAATCCTAGGGATAGTTGTCGGGGCTGTTTTACATAATCAGCCTGAAATCAAAGACAGTATTGTAACTAATGTTCTTACGCCACTTGGTAAGATCTTCATTAGCCTGATTAAAATGATTGTTATTCCAATCGTTTTCTCTACCTTAATTTTAGGTATTGCAGGTGTTGGCAGTACGAAAAGTTTAGGTCGACTTGGTTTTAAAACCATTCTCTATTTTGAAATTATTACCACTATTGCTATTTTGGTGGGTTTAGTTGCAGCGAATATCTTCCATCCAGGTTCAGGCATTGATATGTCTCAACTGGTTCAAACTGATATCTCTCAATATAAGCATACAACTGAAGAAGTTCAGTCACAGTCTCATGGCATCATGCAGACAATATTATCGCTTATCCCAACGAACATTATTAGTTCGATGGCGCATGGCGAAATGTTACCTGTGATTTTCTTTGCTGTGTTATTTGGTATTGGTTTGTCTTCATTACCAGCAACAACTAAAGATCCATTATTAAACGTATTTCATGCTGTATCGGAAACAATGTTCCGTGTAACACACATCATCATGAAATATGCGCCAGTGGGTGTATTTGGTTTGATTGCAGTAACTGTCGCAAACTTCGGTTTCGCTTCGCTTATTCCTTTAGGCAAGTTAGTTGTGTTGGTATATGGCGCGATCTTATTCTTTGCTTTGGTGGTACTTGGTTTAACTGCAAAAATGTTCAGCATCAACATCTTTACTTTGTTTAAGATTTTGAAAGACGAATTAATTTTGGCATATTCAACTGCAAGCTCTGAAACAGTTTTACCGCGTATTATGCAAAAGATGGAAGCTTATGGCGCGCCTAAAGCAATTTCTAGTTTTGTAATCCCAACTGGTTATTCATTTAACCTTGATGGTTCTACGCTTTACCAGAGTATCGCGGCAATCTTTATTGCGCAGCTTTACGGTATTGAAATGTCAATTAGCCAACAGGTCATTTTAGTTGTAACTTTAATGATTACTTCTAAAGGTATTGCGGGTGTTCCTGGCGTATCGTTTGTTGTGCTATTAGCAACATTAGGTAGTGTTGGTATACCTGTAGAAGGCTTGGCATTTATTGCTGGTGTTGACCGTATCATGGATATGGCACGTACCGCGTTGAACGTTGTAGGTAATGCACTTGCAGTACTTGTGATTAGTAAATGGGAAAAACAATACGACTATGAAAAAGCAGCAGCTTATGAAGCATCGCTTAAATAAAGCTGAATTTTTATTGTTGTAATAAAAACCCGCGTTGATCGCGGGTTTTTTATGGAGTTATTTCAGTACAGATTCATATAGAGCCAGTGTCTGATCACACATGTCTTTCAAGCTAAACATGGTAACAGGGGCAACGATTTGAGGCTGTTCAATATGCTGTCTAACTGTTTCCAGTAAAGCCTTTTCATTTCCTACTTCAACAAGACCTTGTCTATATACATTCGATAAAATTTCGGCTACGCCTCCACGGTTCCAGCCAATGACTGGCGTACCGACTGAAAGCGCTTCTAATGCTGTTCTACCAAATGTTTCTGCTTGATTGGATAGAGAGAGCACAATATCGCTAAAAGCGAGCCATTCACGAATATCTGAGCGATGTCCTACGAAGGTAATTTTATCTGCGAGTCCTTTGCTTTGAATGCTGTTTTGCAACTCACTTAAATAAGCTTGTTTTTTTGCATCGGCACCACCCACAACCACAGCATGTAGCTGAGGATATTGTTCACCTAGTTTTTGCATCAATTCAATTAAGCTTTCATGACCTTTTAAACGTGTAATACGGCCAGGTAAGCAAAGTAAAAACTTATTTTCGAGTTCAGGAAAGTCATTAAAAACTTGATTAAACCATTGTGCTGATGGCTGATAATTGTGTGGAAACGCGGTTGGGTCAATTCCTCGATAAATCCGAACAATATCTTGGGGAGGGCAGTTTTGATAATGGTCAGTGATGTATTTAACCACGCTGTCAGAAACCGCTATAACTTTTTCAGCTTGCGTCATAATCGCACTATAACGATTGACTGAATAAAAGCCATGCACTGTGCTAATGAGGTGAGGGCGTTTATTCGCAGGTATTTTTCTTAAAGCAAAATGAGTCAGCCAAGCAGGTACACGTGAACGTACATGAACAATATCGGGTTGATGTTGTTCAATCAGCTGACGTAATGGGCGGATTTGCCACAAGCTTGACAGTGACTTTTTATGAATTGGCAGTGTTAAATGAGTAGAACCTTCAGCTTCGAGCTGTGAGACCAAACGCCCGCCGTTAGATACAACTAAAGACTGATGGCCTTGGGCAATAAGTGCACGTGCAATTTCGAGTGTGCCGCGTTCTACGCCACCGCTATTAAGTTCAGGGAGAAGTTGCATCACTTTCATTGTTTTTTGCCTTATACGTACATAAAGATGGATCATCCACAGATACATCATCTCAAACTAAATCATTATCCAGAGTTTACTATCGTGATAGCGACATGGATGTCGCTGTTGCGCTGTGTTACAAGGATGTAACATCAGCGGAACAAAGGATTTTTGCTTACTTTTTATCCCTAAAAAGTAAGGTCTGCCTATTCGAAATTATTTGAATATCACTATAAATCGAGGCTGTGCCTATTACTAATCTAAAATTATTAAAGTCTTATCTTAATAAATTTCCTCATATCCCTCAGGACGTGTTTTAAAGCGGCGGTGGAACCACATATATTGAGTTGGTGCGATACGAAGCTGATTTTCAATAATCTTATTCACACGTGTTGCATCATCGACTTCGTCTTCACTTGGCATATTGTCAACCGCAGGTTCAATCAGAACATGATATTTCGGGTTCTTAATATCCCCATGGCGATAGAAGTATAAAGGCACGGCGACTGCTTTTGAGATTTTTAATAAGCGGCGGTGTGCAGTTACTGTGGCAGCAGGTACGCCGAAAAACGGTGCCATAACACCTTGTTTAAGTCCAAAGTCTTGGTCGGGGCTATACCAAATTGCATCGCCATCTTTAAGGTGACGAATTAAACCACGCATATCATCATGGTCGATTTGTGCTTTATAAATCGTGCCACGGCAACGATAAATGAGCATATCGAGCAATGGGTTATTTTGAGGTCGATAGACAACATCTGGTTCAAAATATTGAGCACACACATAACCACCTGCATCAAGAAGCGTACTATGAGTTCCCAGTAATAAAACACCTTTGCCTTGAGCTTGGGCATTAGTAATGTGCTCTAAACCTTCAATCGTGACTCGGTTTTTAAACCAGCGTGGGCTGTACCATGCATTTAAGGTTTCAAATACCCCAAGCATCATATCGACGAAAACTTGTTGAGCTTGTTGTTGAACCTTATCGGCAGACCATTCAGGAAAGCAGACTTCTAAATTACGAATAGTGGTTTTACGGCGTGATTTTAGATATTTCCAAGCCAGATGAGCTACGCCATGTGCCAGACGCCATTGTATGGCCCAAGGTAAAATAGCCAAAAGCATTAAAAAGACAATAGCAATCCAAACACCCCAATATTTAGGCAATAAAAAGGACCATTGAAATTCACCGGGCGTATAAGGCTGCTTTTGGCTCATAACGATATAAAGAGTTCAAAAAGTTAAAACAGGCAAAAGTGTATCACGAACTGAATTTATCGTCGTAATACACTGTTCAATTGAGTGTTAAGAAGAGAGGAAATAAGAAGCTTAAGTTATCGGCGATTTTCTAAAAGAATTTTAACAGCGAGTCCTGCCAGTACAGTTCCCATCAGCCAACGTTGTACATTTGCCCAAAGAGGTTTTTGTTGTAGAAAAAGAGCAATGCTACCCGCAGAAAGTACAATAAGCGCATTTACTGAAACGCTGACAAAAATTTGAATCGTACCGAGTTGAATTGATTGCCACAAAATACTGCCTTGTTGGGGGTGAATAAACTGTGGCAGTAAAGATAAATACATAATCGCAATTTTAGGATTAAGCAGATTGGTCGCGAAACCCATTAAAAAGAGTTTAGCAGGGGAATCTACTGATAAATCTTTTACATTAAAAATCGGAGCGGCATTTGGACGTAGGGCTTTCCATGCAAGCCAGAGTAAATAAATTGCACCAGCAATACGAATAGTGTCGTAAGCGTAAGGAACGGCTACAATTAATGCTGTAATCCCGAAAGAAGCGCAAAGCATATAAAAGATAAAGCCTACCGCTACACCACCTAAAGAAATAAATCCAGCGGTTTTCCCTTGGCAAATTGAACGGGAAATAAGGTAAATCATATTCGGACCAGGAGTGAGGACCATCGCTAAACAAATTAGTCCAAATGCCAAAATTTGAGAAAGCTCCAGCATGCTAAAACACTCCAATATTATTATGCTGTTAGATATAACATAATTCTTATATTCAAGCCCAAGGCTATTTAAAAATACTAAAAATAGCGAAGATATAATCCATTATAGGAATGTGATTTATAAGCTTTAAGTTTTTAAAAGCTTATATTCACAATATAAAAAAGAGCCTGCTTAATTTAAGAAGGCTCTTTTTAAAGTTCTTTTTAGGAAAGTAAAACTAATTAGTTTCCTTTGCTCATTTGTTCAAGCACGTCCCAACGTTCCAATTTTTCAAGCAGTAATTCTTCAATTTCTGCTAGGCGTTGGCTTGCTTGGGTCGCAGCATCTGCATCTTTAACAAACCATGAACCATCTGCAAGTTTGTCAGAAAGTTCTGCTTGTTCCTTTTCTAAGTTTTCAATTTCAGCGGGTAATTGTTCAAGTTCACGCTGATCTTTATAACTCAGTTTGACCTTTTTAATGGTACTTTGGGCAGCAGCTTTTTCCGCTTCAGCTTTTGCCTGAGCTTTTTTAACATCAGATTTCTGATCGACTACTTTGTCATCTGGACGTTGCTGCAAATAGTCTTGGTAGCCACCGATGTACTCTGCAATATTGCCTTTACCATCAAATACCCACGTAGATGTTACTACGTTATCCATAAATGCACGGTCATGGCTAATGAGTAGCAATGTGCCTTTGTAATCAGACAGCATTTCTTCTAGAAGCTCAAGAGTCACCATATCCAAGTCATTGGTTGGCTCATCCATTACAATTAAATTCGATGGTTTAAGTAGCAGTTTAGCGAGTAAGATTCGATTTCGTTCACCACCAGAAAGTGCTTTTACCGGAGTACGAGCACGTTCAGGTGAAAATAAGAAGTCTTGAAGGTAGCTGTAAATATGGCGACGGTTGCCATTCACATCAACAAAGTCAGAGCCTTCTGAAACGTTTGCCATGACTGTTTTTTCAAGGTCTAAGGCATTACGTAATTGGTCAAAATAGGCAACTTCTAACTGCGTACCTGTTTTAACTGAACCGCCATGTTCGATTTCACCTAAAATGGCTTTAATCAACGTCGTTTTACCAACGCCGTTATCACCTACCAAACCAATACGATCGCCACGCATAACAAGGGTAGAGAAATCTTTGATCAGTAAATTATCGTCGTAAGCAACGCTTAAATGTTCAATATCAAATACTAATTTACCTGAACGATTTGCGTCTTGAGTTGCCATACTCACTTTGCCTTGTTGTGAGCGGCGTGCTTTTGATTCTTCACGTAAAGCTTTCAAGGCGCGAACACGGCCTTCATTACGCGTACGACGTGCTTTAATACCTTGGCGAATCCAAGCCTCTTCTTCAGCTAACTTTTTATCAAATAAAGCATTCTGTTTTTCTTCTGCTTCCATTTGCTGAGCTTTTAGCTCTAAATAGCGAGAATAATTACCCTCGTAACCGCGTAAAATACCGCGATCGAGTTCCACAATTCGAGTTGCAATACTATCTACAAAAGAACGGTCATGCGAAATAAATAGAAGCGTTAAATTATTTTGATCCAGTAAAAACTTTTCTAACCATTCAATACTTTCAACATCTAAATGGTTCGTTGGTTCGTCTAGAAGTAATACATCTGGTTGTGTCAAAAGAGCTCGAGCCAATAAAACACGGCGTTTACGTCCACCTGACAGGTCCGCTAAGTCTGCATTTGGATCAAGCCCCATTTTACTTAAAAGAGCATTTACCTTATTTTCTAATGCCCAACCATCTAGTTGGTCTAGCTTATGCTGAAGGTTACCCATGCGATCACAGGCTTCCATATCTCCTAACATGCAAGCGTCGGTCGCTTCATGATAAGCTCTGAGTACTTCAGAAGCTTCTCCTGCACCATCTGCCACAATGTCCGCTACTTTGCCAGAGTCCATTGGAACGTCTTGGGCTAACATTGAAACAGTTAGACCATTTTGAATGGAAACTTCACCAGAATCTGGTAATAGGCTTCCCTCGATCAGTTTAAGTAAAGTAGACTTACCTTCACCATTACGCCCAATTAAACAGACTCGTTCGCCACGTTCTAGATTAAAGTTCGCGCCATCGAGTAGGGCAGGTCCGCCAAAAGCAAGTTGGACATCCCTTAGGGTAATATAGGCCATAATGTTTTCCAGAATCTCAAATGAGGATTTAAATGACTAAACCACCATATCATGATGATCAAGCGTCATTGTCCGCACCCATTGAAGATTTGCAAGTGCGAATTACATTTTTGGATGATTTAGTTGAAGAATTAAATCAACAGCTCGCTATTCAGACTCTAGAAATAGCTGATTTAAAAAAACAAATGCAATTTCTCTATCAACGTGTGGAATCATCGGATTTATCAGAAGGCATTGCCGCTTTTGATCCATTAACGAATAAACCTCCTCACTATTAATAAAATGGCAAGTTCAATACTTGCCATTTTATTAGGGAATATCTTCAATTTTATTTAAAAACCATGTAATACGATTTTCCCTTTTGTTGTGCCGCTTTCTATTTGCTGATGAACTCGTTTTAAATTTTTAGCATTAATTGGACTTATAACCTCGGTTACGGTCGTTTTGATTTTTCCTTCGTCAACTAGTTTGCTGACCTCATTTAATAGTTCACTTTGTTTTTGCATATCTTCAGTCTGGAATATTGAACGCGTAAACATAAACTCCCAATGCACCGATACAGACTTCGATTTAAAAGATTTAATATCTAACTGGGCCGGATCATCAATTAAGCCAAAATGGCCTTGTGGCGCAATCAACTCTACGATATCTGAGAGATGCTGATCTGTTTGAGTGGTTGAGAATACATATAAAGGTACATCTAAACCTAAGTGCTTGATTTGGGCTGCTAAAGGCTCTCGATGATCTAATACATAGTCAGCACCAAGTTGCTTAACCCATTCTTTAGTTTCTGCTCGTGAAGCTGTCGCAATAATTGTTAGGTTAGTCAACTGCTTGAGTAGCTGAATTGTGATTGAACCTACTCCACCAGCTCCGCCAATGACTAATATTGATGTATTTTCTGGGGCAGCTTTGGGTACCTGTAACCGATCAAATAACATTTCCCATGCCGTGATAGCCGTTAAAGGAAGAGCAGCTGCTTCAGTTGCTTCTAAAGTTTTTGGTTTATGACCCACAATACGTTCATCAACCAACTGCAATTCACTATTACTGCCTTGGCGATTGAGTGCACCTGCATACCAGACTGCATCTCCGACTTTAAATTGCGAGACTTGATCTCCAATCGCTTCAACGATGCCTACCGCATCCCAACCAAGAGTTTTCCACTGATTATTTTCTGGATTTACATTGTTGCGAATTTTTGTATCAACTGGATTAACTGAAATCGCCTGAACACGAATAAGTAAATCATGACCTTCTGCAACGGGAGTGTCGAGTTCAATATCAACGAGTGCTTCTGGTGACGTAATGGGACCTGCTTTTTGATATGCCACAGCTTTCATAATTATCATTCCTCTTGTTGAGAGTTTGATCATAACGTAAGCTTAAATTTAGTGACTACAGACAAATAACGCTCATAGTGTCAAAAAGGATACTGTAAAATGGCAAAACTACGACATTCAAGTTTTGATTGCTCTCCAGGTTGTTCAGTGGAGGCGGCTATTAGTTTGATTGACGGAAAGTGGAAATGCGTCATTCTTTGGCACTTATTTAATGAAGGCACCTTACGGTTTAATGAAATTCGAAAGCGTGTTCCAAGCATTACCCAAAGAATGCTGACAAATCAGTTACGTGAGTTAGAGCAAGACGGAATTATTCATCGGGAAGTTTATCCTCAGGTCCCACCTAAAGTGGAATATTGCCTGACCGAATTAGGACAAAGTCTTGAGCAAATTTTATTTGCTTTAAAACTGTGGGGTGATGCCCATATCGACCGATTTGGAAAGTTGACGCTTGTTAATGATGGTCGGAACTCTTAACTATATTTGCATGACAACATGGCAATTTGCACCGTGAAATACTGATATTTTGGTTCTTGCGATCTTATTGGGCATTATTTTTCTGATGTAACTTGCGTTTTCTGGTCAGCTTATGCAACTCTAATAAAAGAGATTAATAGGTTTTGCTATGGACAATATGGGAATTTGGGTTACCGTTATCATTGTTCTTTTCGTACTAGGCTCCATTTTTGGTTTAAGAGTGAGCCCACGTGAAAAGGCACTTGGTATTATGCGTGATAAAGCCCGAAAAATAGGGTTGCATCCACGTGTAATTGTTGCACCTGAATGGACACATGTCCCAATGGCTACTGAAAAGCGTGCCAGCATGGTTGCTTATTATAGTGTATTGATTCCTGATGCCCGTTTATCCTTAATGCGTGCTCGTGTTATAGACGGCAAGTTAAAAGTGGTTCAGGGCGATGAGAAATTTAATGATTCTCCCATTGCATTAAAAGGGATTTATGCTATTGATATGCAGGCAAACTGTGTAGGGCTTTATTGGGATGAGGAATCAGACCTGAGAGCAACACAATTAGATGAGATGAAGGCTTATCTGTTGACCTTGGCTAAAGCCTGATTTTTAAATTTATTGGTATAGGAATAACATTTTATATGGCGAATACCTCGCGCTCTGCATCTCAAAGCACAGCATCTACTGCACCTGCTGCACATAAACGTGCCTTAGTGATTGTGGAGTCGCCTGCCAAAGCGAAAACCATCAATAAATATTTGGGTTCGCAATTCATTGTAAAGTCTTCTGTAGGTCACGTACGTGATTTGCCAACAGGCGGCAGTAAATCAACAGAGAAAAAGCCGGCTGCCCGGACTAAACTCACCGAAGCCGAAAAAGAACAAAAAGCGAGTCAGGCTTTAGTTAATCGTATGGGGGTTGATCCTGAACATGGTTGGGAAGCTCATTACGAAGTTCTGCCTGGTAAAGAAAATGTTGTAGCTGAACTCAAAAAACTCGCTAAAGATGCCGATGCAATCTATCTCGCAACGGATTTGGATAGAGAAGGGGAAGCTATCGCTTGGCACCTAAGAGAAGTGATTGGTGGTGATGACAGCCGTTATCACCGTGTGGTATTTAACGAAATTACTAAAAATGCCATTCAAGAAGCATTTAAACAGCCAACACGTCTAGATTTAAACCGTGTAAATGCTCAGCAAGCACGCCGTTTCTTAGACCGTGTCGTGGGCTTTATGGTTTCGCCATTACTTTGGGAAAAAATTGCCCGTGGTTTATCTGCTGGACGTGTGCAGTCAGTAGCAGTGAAACTGGTTGTAGAACGTGAGCGAGAAATTCGTGCTTTTATTCCAGAAGAATATTGGCAAGTTTTTGCAGATACCCAAGCGAAAAAAGATGACATTCGTCTTGAAGCATTTAGACAGGCTGGTAAAACCCTTAAACTGAAAAATAAAGCTGAAACTGATGCTTTATTAGATGTTTTAAAAGGTGCTGAATATAAAGTTGCACAGCGTGAAGATAAACCAACTAAGGTCAATCCAAGCGCACCTTATATTACTTCAACTCTGCAACAGGCTGCGAGTACACGTTTAGGCTTTTCTGTGAAGAAAACCATGATGTTGGCTCAGCGTTTATATGAAGCTGGTTTTATTACCTATATGCGTACTGACTCAACTTTCTTGAGTGATGATGCAGTAAGCATGGTACGTGCGCATATTGAAAGCCAATATGGTGAAAAATATTTACCAGCAAAGCCAAACCGCTATGGGAACAAAGCGGGTGCCCAAGAAGCCCATGAAGCGATCCGTCCGTCAAATGTTGCACTTACAGGTGATCAGCTTGCGGGTGTAGAGCGTGATGCTCAACGTCTATATGATTTGATCTGGCGTCAGTTTGTTGCATGTCAAATGACACCAGCAGAATATTTATCTTCTACTTTGATTGTTGAAGCGGCGAATGTTGAGTTGAAGGCGAAAGGCCGTACGCTTGTATTTGAAGGCTTCACTAAAGTACGTGGCGCGAATAAGTCAGATGACGATATTATTTTACCTGCTATTAAAGTAGGCGAAATCTTAAAGTTAGAAAAGTTAGATCCAAGTCAGCACTTTACTAAACCACCTGCACGTTTTACTGAAGCATCTTTAGTTAAAGAACTTGAAAAACGTAGTATTGGTCGTCCTTCGACTTATGCAGCGATTATTTCTACTATTCAGGAACGTGGTTACGTTAAGTTAGAAAACCGTCGTCTTTTCGCCGAAAAAATGGGTGAGATTGTGACGGATCGTCTGGATGAAAGTTTTAATAACTTGATGAACTATGCGTTTACGGCAGACCTTGAAGGACAGCTCGATAAAGTTGCAACAGGCGAGCGTAACTGGAAAGAGTTACTCGATACTTTCTACGGTGACTTTAAGAAACGTCTGACCAATGCTCAAGGCGAGCATGGCATGCGCCGTAACCAACCAGTTGAAGTCCCAGCTGTACATTGCCCTGAATGTTCACGTCCAATGCAAATTCGTACGGGTACAACTGGTGTATTCTTAGGATGTTCTGGCTATAACTTGCCGCCTAAAGAGCGTTGTAAGGGTACATTGAACTTAACACCTGTTGAGTCTTTAGCTGCATTATCTGATGATGATGGTGCTGAAACTGCTGACTTGATGTCAAAGCATCGCTGTGCAAAATGTGGCACTGCCATGGACAGCTATGTGATTGATGGTGGCCGTAAACTGCACGTATGTGGTAATAATCCTGACTGCGATGGTTTTGAGCTTGAAGAAGGTGAGTTCAAGATTAAGGGGTATGACGGGCCAACGATTCCATGTGATAAATGTGATGGTGAAATGCAGCTTAAGACTGGTCGTTTTGGCCCGTATTTCGCTTGTACAAGCTGTGACAATACCCGTAAAGTCTTGAAAAGTGGTCAACCAGCACCTCCACGTGTAGAGCCAATCAAGATGGAACATTTACGCTCAACGAAACATGATGACTTCTTTGTGTTGCGTGATGGAGCAGCGGGCTTATTCTTGGCAGCGAGTAAATTCCCGAAAATTCGTGAAACACGTGCGCCAAAAGTTGCAGAGTTACGTAGTGTGGCAGCTCAGCTTGATCCAAAATATCAATTTATTTTACAAGCGCCAGATGTAGACCCTGAAGGTAATCCAACAATTGTGAAATTCAGTCGTAAGAATCAATCACAATATGTCGGTTCAGAAACCCCAGAAGGTAAACAAACTAAATGGAGCCTAGTTTACCAAGATGGTAAATGGGTTGAGGGCTAATCAAGTCCAATATAAAAAATGCTAGCTCAGCTAGCATTTTTTATATCTAAAACAATAAAAGAAAATTTTAATTTTTATGGGGAATAAGAATGTGGAAAAACATTCGGGTCTTATGTTTATTAATTATTTTATTGATTGTTGCTGTTCAAGCATGGCGAGATCAAAATCAAGATTGGAATCGACCAGTTGTAGTCGTTTTACATCCTATTAATGCAGATGGTTTAGAGACAACACAGAGCTATATTCATCAGTTGAAAAATGAAGATTTTGGGGCAATTAACAGCTATTTAAGTGAGTGGTCACAGCATTATCGTGGACAATCAGGAAAATTTGTAATTCGTTTAGGGCAACAATTACAGCAACGACCACCTGAGGTTCCTCAAAATGCCAATATTTTGCATGTTATGTGGTGGAGCTTAAAATTTCGTTTCTATGCATGGCGACAAAAACAACCCGAAGATAGGGGAGCATCACTTAAACTTTATTTAAATTATTATGATCCTAACTACCAAAAAGTCTTAATCCATTCGACTGCTTTAGAAAAAGGTCGTATTGGTAGTGTGAATTTATTTGCGACCAAGGCACAAGCTTCACAAAATCAGGTTGTGATTGTTCATGAGCTATTACATGGCTTTGGGGCACAAGACAAATATGATTTAAAAACAGGACAACCTATTTACCCTTTAGGTTATGCCCAACCTGAAAAAGTGCCTCTATATCCACAAACTGATGCTGAAATTATGGGGGGCCAAACGCCTTTGTCTGAGCAGAGCAGTAAAATGCCGAATGGCTTACATGAAACAATAATAGGTTTACTTACAGCTCAAGAAATTGGCTGGGTGAAATAAAACTGTGGATAAATACTGCTTTATCCACATCAATTGTTAAGAAACGATGCAGATTTTATACAGACAAAAAATGTGAAGTACATCACTATTATTAGGTAGATGAAATTCTAATACCTGATAATAAGAGTAGCCATGATGAAAACTGTAGGTAATGATTTAGTACGTAATCAGTTACATGCTGACCGTAAATGGTATTTGATATTGGGCTTTGTGCTTATTGGTTTTGGCCTGATTTTATTTAGTTCATTACCATTTGCGACCTTTTCTGTTGTTTTTTTATTTGGAATACTCATGATGGTCGGCGGTGTTTTACATCTCGTCGCGGCTATGAGTGTTTTTAAAGGCGCAAGCCGATGGTTGTGGGCACTGTTTGGTGTGCTTTATTTAATGGCTGGTTATTATGCGTTTTCTACTCCAGTCACTACAGCAGTAGTGCTGACAAGCCTATTATCTGTAGCGCTGATCATTGCTGGCGCTATACGTACTATAAATGCAATTTTACTTAAGCCAATTACTGGATGGGGCTGGACCCTGTTTTCAGGGTTATTGACGCTGGCTACAGGTGTTTTAATTTTAGTTTCTAAAGATTCACCTTTTTGGGTGTTAGGAATGTTCCTTGCTATTGATATTTTATTTCAGGGAATTAACTTTCTAGGTTTGGCTTCAGCCATTAAACATCTTCCTTCTAGTTCAAAAACAGTATCTTAAAAAATAATATTCAACCAAAGAGCACTTTAAGTGCTCTTTTTGTTTTTAGGATAGGCAGACCCATCTGTTGCCTCGGTCTGTTAAACTATGTCTTGGTGTTTTAGCGATATGTGTTATGAGTCTTGCAAAATTAATTAATGAACTAAATGCTCAGCAAAAAAAAGCAGCCACTACGTCTGCGCAAAACTGTTTAGTTTTGGCGGGCGCTGGTTGTGGCAAGACTAAAACCATTGTTGCTCGTGCAGCCTATTTAATTGATCAAGGCTTGCTAGCGAACCAAATTAAGATTTTAACGTTCACGCGCCGTGCTGCGAGTGAAATTGTTGCGAGAGTAGAACAACATGTGGGAGCACAGGCAAAGGGTCTGAGAGCTTCAACTTTTCATACGTTTTGTATGTATTTGCTACGCCGTAACCCGCAAGCTTTTGGGTTAAATCAATTTAGTATTATTGATCGTGATGATCAGTTGCTTATGTTTCGCTTATTAAGAGGCAAAGATAAAGATAACGTCTTACCCAAAGCCGCGGAGCTGTGTGATTTATATTCTTATGCGAGAAATACTCAAACAAAGCTTTCTGAAGCATTAATCAAACAGCTTCCAGATGCATATGAGCATAAGACTCAAATTGCAGATTTAATGAAAACTTATGAGCAACGTAAGAAAGAGCGTAATTTTTTAGATTACGACGATATTTTGTCGATTGTGGCGGTGCATTTACAAAACTCAGAAGCGCTCACCAATTGGGTGGCAGGCTTCTGTCAGGCATTGCTAGTTGATGAAATGCAAGATACCAATCCTTTGCAATGGGCTTTATTGCAGCCCTTGATTGGTAAAGTGAAGCTGTTTTGTGTTGGTGATGATGCCCAGTCGATTTATGGTTTTCGCGGTGCAGACTTTGAAAATATCCATTCTTTTAAAGAGCGGATACCCGATGCAGTTATTCATACACTGGATTTAAATTACCGTTCGACTCAAGAGATTTTGGATTTATCAAACTGGTTGTTGGCACACAGTCCAATTGATTATCAAAAACAGCTGCAAGCTCATCGTGGTCAAGGGCAAAAACCACAGCTACATTTGTTTGGTAATGAGTTTGAAGAAGCAAACTGGATTGCACAAGATTTAATAACGCGCCATCAACAAGGTGCGGGCTGGTATGACCATATGGTCTTGGTACGTTCTGGTTATAGCGCTCGTTATATAGAAGGGGCTTTTATTGCCGCTGAAATTCCTTATCGTTTTATTGGTGGTGTAAAACTTCTCGAATCTGCACATGTGAAAGACGTGCTTAGCCTGCTACGTATTGTGAGCAACCCTCACGATGATTTGGCTTGGATGCGTTTTTTAACCTTGTGGGATGGTATTGGGGATGTTGGGGCAAGTAAGCTAGCGCAAGAGTTGATGGGAATTGTTGACGTTGAGGAGCGCTGCAATCGTCTAGAACGTCATGGGAAAGTCCCTTTACAAGCGATTTTAATTTTAAAACAGCTAGATGTATTACAGCAGCATGTTGAAGCAAGTATTGGCTTGGCACTTGATGCTTTAGGTGAACAGCTAGAGCAAAATTATAAAACTAAAGATTGGTCACGCCGATTAAAAGACTTTGATTTGGTCAAGCAACTTGCGCGTAAACATGCATCTTTGGGTGAGTTCCTCGAAGAATATGTTCTTGAACCTATTTCAGTTTCTGAAATTGAAAAAGCTGCTGATCAAGATTTAGTGACTTTAATTACGATTCATTCCGCTAAAGGTGCTGAACAGAAAGTCTGCTATGTACCTCATGTATCGCCTAATCAATATCCTTATGCAAGGGCGCAGGGCGATTTTGATGATGTCGAAGAAGAGCGCCGCGTATTGTATGTTGCATTAACACGTGCAGAGAATGAATTAATTTTGACCAAGCAAAATCTTAATACGTGGTCACAAGACACGTATGACGAGCAAGGTCGTAAAATCGAGAGTTATTTTTTAAATGATTTGCCTACACATTTAGTTCAAGCAAAGATACATAGGCAAGTACCTCAGCCATTTGCCAAAAAACAATGGAACCGTTCACCTGCAGTAAATTTAGGTTTTGGTATCGATCTGGATTAAACTACTGTATAAGACAATGTGATTACTTAAATATATTGGCTGCTCCCTTTAATTGCCAATTAAGGTTAGAAAATGAAGATATTAGTTCGTAATTTAGATCGTGCTGTGAGTGAAACTGAAATTTTAGAGTTATTCAAAGCATTTGGTAAAGTTGAAACATGTGTTCTTGTTACTGATAAAGACACAGGTAAATCAAAAGGTTTTGGTTTTGTTGAAATGCCTAACCCACGTGAAGCAATTAAGGCAATTAAAGGCTTAAACCTGCTTAAAGTTAAAGGCAATGGAATTCGCGTTAAAGCAGCTGAAGAATAAGTCGTCAGTGTGAAAAGACAGTTTTCAGCTCTTTCGATTGTAACGCCAAATGGTACTCGTATCGCTGAAGGTATCAAAACACTTGAAGTGCGTTCATGGGTACCTACAAAACTGCCAATTAAAGATCTATTAATTGTCGAGAACCAAAAGTTTTTGGTTAAAGATACTGATGAAGAAGAGGGAGTTGCTGTCGCTTTGGTTGATGTCGACTCTATTCATGCTTGGCGAAATGATGAAATTGAGCCAGCATGTGCAACTGCTTGGGACGAAGGGTATTTTGCTTGGGTTTTAAGTCATGTTCGTCCTATAAAGCAGCCACTAAAAGTTTTAGCGAAACGTAAAATTTATCAAGTTGAGCTGGATTTACCATAAATAACGTTGATTTTATTAATGGAGTCGTTAAGCTAAAGAATAGCTGTTGCAATAGCGATTTTAGAACAGGAAAGTTTAGTTATGTCACGTGTTGCTCGTTATCATGCCGATCGTACCAATCAGAAGCTCTATTTTGCGCGCTTAGCGTGTCAACAGGCAGAACAGACCGATCATGTGCAGCAGATACAAGCTTACCGTGAAGCAGCTGTATTTCATTTACATGGTGCAATGTTAGCTTTCTTACAAGAACTCGTACGTTATTACCGTTTAAATGAATTGCAACCCACTTTAAAATCTATTGAAGAACATATGGCGGCGAAAGGACAAGTTTCTCCAGAAGTGTCCGTTTTGCAACAATTGGCGAAAGATGGTTTTGTTGCAGAGCTCAAACGAGCTTACCGTATGTGTCAATATGCACCAGAACCTAAAGAGCCGACCCCAGAAGAAGAAACCTCTTCTAATCTCATTATCAAAGTGACTCAAGGTCCTCAATCTTGGTTGCCAGATGTTAAGATTTTGCGTGAATGGCATCGTGAGTTAAGCCATTTAATTGATGGTTTTCGTAATGAAATGGTCGAGTTCTAAAATTAAACTGCCTAGATGCTTGAAATTTAGACTAGGTGTGCCTATATAAATAAGACAAGAGAAGCAAAGTGCAAGGGTGCTTTGCCACCATGTTGAAACATGGAGGAAGTATATGTCTATACAGCAATTGAAAGAGTTATTTGGAAATCAAGAAGCCGTTTTGGAATTAGTCCAACTCGAAGGTGGTGAACTCGCCTTGCGTAATGCAGGTTCTGAGAATGAACCCTTGGTTAAAATTCAATTTAGCGATGAAGTCAAAGCAATCTTGGGTGAGCAAACTCCAGTTGTTGCTCAGCATATGATTCAGGCTGCACTATTTGGACTGCTCGAAAAGCAGGTAAATGAATGGCAGGCTGAGGTACTAGACGAACAGCCTAAATTCTTGAGTTAAAAAAAGCGTACTTTTAAGTACGCTTTTTATATGGGTTAATGCATAGTTGACTGATGGGCAAGCTCGATCTGATTTAATATGTGGTGACTCATATTCTTTGCCATTTCTTCTTTTGCATAGAACACTTCGCCAATATTTTCTTCACGGATAATTGCTGCTTCTTCTTTGCTTTCTGCGCAAATTAATACTTGAATCTGAGGATTTAATTGCTTGGCAATGCTCACAATACGGTGGATATCTAAAATATCCATAGGGGAGATCACCAAGAGTCGCGCATGCATGATATGTGCTTGAATTAAAACACTCGGTTCGGTAGCAACACCGCTCACAGCAGCAATATTTGCCTGACGCAGTTTTTCTACGATTTCACGATTCTCTTCTGCAATAACGACCTTAATATTCTCGTTAATTAGATTTTCAGTGATGCGTCGTCCCACACCGCCATATCCAACAATCACGACCTGATCACGTAAGTAAGCTTGATCCACTTCATCGGGTAACATGGCTAGTGGGTCACCACTGCGTTCAAGAAGTCGGGCTAGATGAGAGCGCTCACGAATCCAGCGTTGTACTGGCTCAATGGCAGAGAATATAAAAGAGTTCAGCGTTATCGAAAATAAAGCGCCTGCTAGAATCAGGTTTTGGGCTTCTAATGTTAATAAGCCTAAAGATACACCTAATGTTGCCAAGATAAACGAGAATTCGCCAATTTGGGCCAAACTCGCACCAACTGTAAGGGCTGTATTAATTGGATAGCGAAAGAATAAAACTAAAGCCATTGCGGCAAGAGTTTTACCTATCATGATAATTGCAATCACTGCCAGAATTTGGAGTGGACGTTCAACAAGAATATGGGGATCAAACAGCATTCCCACAGAAACAAAAAACAGAATTGAGAAAATTTCACGTAGTGGAAGTGTTTCTTCTTCTGCGCGGTGACTAAAGTCTGATTCTTTAACAACCATTCCTGCAAAGAAAGCCCCTAATGCCATTGAAACCCCAAAAATGGCATAAGAACCATAAGCAATCGAAACAGCAGCAGCAACAACAGTAAGGGTGAATAGCTCTCTTGATCCTAAACGAGCAACGAATTGCATAATAATAGGCACAACGCGCTTGCCTACAATCAGCATAAAGGCAATAAAGCCAATCACCTTTAATAAGGTTATCCCAAGAGTTAACCAGATATTACTGTCTGCACCTGCTGGTGCTTTTCCACCGAGTAAAACAGCTGTAGCTGGAAGAAGTACTAAAACCAGTACCATCACTAAATCTTCGACTAACAGCCAACCCACAGCAATTTTGCCGTTAACTGAGTCTAGAAGACCTCGGTCTCCTAATGCTTTTAATAATACAACTGTACTTGCACACGATAGACTTAAGCCAAAAACGAGTGCAGACCCGAAATTCCATCCCCATAGCATTGAAACGCCAATACCAAGTAAGGTTGCAACAGCGATTTGTAAAATTGCGCCAGGCAAGGCAATACGACGAACTAGCAGCAAGTCATTTAATGAAAAGTGCATCCCTACACCGAACATTAGAAACATGACCCCGAGTTCTGCAAGTTGGTTGGCAAGATGAATGTCTGCAACGATACCTGGGGTATTTGGACTAATAATAATTCCGGCAATTAAATAACCGATAAGAGGAGGGAGTCGTAATCGGGCTGCAAAATAGCCAAAAATGAGGGCAACGCCGAAACCAACAGCAAGTAAAATAATTAAATCTACGTCATGCGGCACTAAAAACTCCTTTTACGTGAGTTAGGCTAAAGACAAGCATAAAAAATGCCAAGGCGAAATATGTGGAAAGTTTAACAAAAAAAAGCTAGCTATAAAAAAAATGCAAAAAAAAACGACTTCATTGTGAAGTCGTTTTTTTTCGAGGCTAAAATTATTTGATTTTAGCTTCTTTGAAAATCACGTGTTGACGGATTTTTGGATCAAATTTTTTGATTTCCATTTTTTCCGGCATAGTACGTTTGTTTTTAGTCGTGGTATAGAAATAACCTGTACCAGCTGTAGAAACGAGACGAATCTTATCACGCATTGTTCAGACTCCTTAGATCTTTTGACCTTGAGCACGAAGGTCTGCAACAACCTTTTCGATACCCAATTTGTCAATAATACGCATACCTTTAGTGGTTAAACGAAGACGTACAAAACGTTTTTCGCTTTCTAACCAGAAACGGTGGTGGTGCAGGTTCGGCTCGAACCGGCGCTTGGTTTTGTTGTTGGCGTGTGAGACGTTGTTACCAACGACTGGACGCTTGCCGGTAACTTGGCAAACCTTAGACATGGTGTAACTCCATTGATTCAGCCAACAGCAAATCTGTGGCCAGTCATACTAAATGTAAACGGATGAATTCATTCAAGGGGCGTTTTATACCAAAAATACGATTAAAAGACAAGCGGAATTGGTAAAAACGAGGCATGATTTAGTATAACAGATCATGCCTTGATCAGTTAGCGCAACAAGGTTTTCGAAATGAAACGATGAATGGGCTTATTGAACGGTGGAAGAATGTATTTCAGGCTATAAAGTTTTGGATTGGACATTACCGAACGTTCATGAGAAAGGCTAAAAAAGCCCTCTGGTCCGTGATATTTACCCATACCTGATGCACCAATTCCGCCAAACGGTAAATCATCTTGAGCCACATGGGTAATCACCATGTTGATTCCGAAATGTCCTGAGTGGGTATGCTGTGCAATATAGTCAGCACGCGCCTGATCATAGTCAAAATAATACATCGCTAAAGGACGTGGTCGACTATTAATGAATTCGATAACTTCTTCTATTTGGTCATATTCTAAAATTGGTAGGATCGGACCAAAAATTTCATTTTGCATAATATCCATGGCAGTCGTTACGCCTGTAACTAAAGTCGGCGCAATTTTGCGGATATCATCTAAAATTTCATTTTGAGGATTAATTTCAACAATACGAGCACCTTGATCGCGGGCATTTTCAAGATAGCCCTGAATGCGGTTGTATTGCTTGTCATTAATAATAGACGTGTAATCTTGATTGTTACGGAAATGTGGATACATGCCAGCCACAATCAATTTAAAGTTTTCGATGAACTCGGCAGTTTTTCCACGTGGCAAGAAAATATGGTCAGGTGCAACACACGTTTGACCCGCATTCCATAATTTACCTACAGCAATGCGTTGAGCCACATCTTTCATATCCATAGATGCATGTACAAGAGCAGGAGATTTTCCGCCTAACTCAAGAATAACAGGAACCAGATTTTGAGCTGCGGCTGCCATGACTGTTTTACCAACAGAGGTTGAGCCTGTGAAAATCATTTTGTCAAAAGGCAAATGACTAAAAGCATCTGAAATAACGCCGCCGCCATTTACTACAGCAACTAATTCCTGTGGGAAAGCTTCTGCTAATGCACTTTCAAGAACTCGCCCAAAATTTGGAGAGGCACTCGAAATCTTGATCATGGCATGGTTGCCTGCTGCCAGCGCACAAATTAATGGCCCAACTGAAAGAAGCAATGGGTAATTCCATGGTGTAATAATACCAATTACACCCATAGGTTGATATTGTACCCAACCTTTTGCTGGCTGATGTAATACACTGATATGGCGTTTTGAAGGTTTCATCCACGCTGTCAGATGTTTACTATAATATTTGATTTGTTCCAAACTGGTGAGTAACTCACCAATTTTTGTTTCCATAATTGCACGATTGCCATAATCGAGGTTAATTGCGTCAGCAATCTGATCTTGATATTTTACCAAGACTCTTTTAAGACGAGCTAAACGATCAATACGCTCTTTAGCAGTGGGTACCGGATGACGTAAATAAGCAAGCTTTTGTTGTTCAAGCAAATCATGTAAATGCTTAACATCATAAGGTAGCTGAGTCTCTGGATTTGTTTTTGTTTGACTGTTCATCGGTACTTACCAAATACATTGATATGTTTATTTTTTAGAGTAAATACTCTAAATAGTCAAGACAGTTTATGTGTTCAAGTCTTAACCATGTGAATTATTAAAGGTTATTAAAATGTCTCAACCTAAAGCTCTGAAGACAAAAGACCGGATTTTACAAATCAGTTTGCAGCTTTTTAACGAGCGAGGTGAACGGTCAGTTACAACCAATCATATTGCTGCGGAGTTGGGTATTAGTCCCGGAAACTTGTATTATCACTTTCGGAATAAGCATGAAATCATTAAGGAATTAATGTATCAATATCAGGCCGAGACTTTAGAATTGCTTTCTTTACCTGAAGATAGACCATTAACGACCAATGATAAAATCAATTATTTTCAGGTGCTCAGTGGTCAATTATGGAGTTACCGTTTTATTCATCGTGATGTGTATCATTTAGTTGAAAGTAACGAAGACTTTAAAAAGATTTATCCGCGTTTTGCAGGGCAGGTGATGCAGCAGGGGCAAAAGATTTATCAAGCCTTTGTAGACGCAGGTCTTATGAAAATGACGGCTTCGGAAATTGAAGCCCTCATTATTAACCTCTGGATTGTATTAACAAACTGGACAAACTTTTTGTATATGTCTGGTCATATTAGTGACAATAACCATTTAGAAGAAAAATGGGTTTGGCAAGCATTACGCCAAATGGTTTTCCTTGAAGGTCCTTATCTTATGGGTGAAAGCCGAGCAACTTATGAGCAGTTGCTTGAATCTCTTGGCCCTTCAGATCTATTTGCTAGCTTATCGTCCTTAAAAGACGAATAGTTGTGCTTGTTTATTTAGGGCGCTAGAATACTCGGCCTATTAAAAGATTTATCTCAATTAAGTGATATTAACCAAATGAATATGACCACTGCCAATACAGCCCGTTTACTGATTACTTGTGAAGACAAGCCAGGGATCGTACAAGCGGTATCGAGCTTTTTGTATCATCAAGGTGCAAACATTACCGCGCTTGATCAGTATGCGACGGAAGCTCAGGGCGGACGTTATTTCATGCGTGTTGAATTTGAACTTGATCATTTACAGTCGCGTAAAGATGCATTAATTCAAACTTTTGCTGCGAACGTTGCTGAACGTTACGGCATGCAATGGCGTCTTGCTTTCGTAAACGATGTTAAAAAAGTCGGTATTTTAGTTTCTAAAGTTGACCATGCATTGCTTGAGTTGTTATGGCGTCATGCACGTGGTTCGTTACCTTGTGAAATTACTCATGTCATTTCTAATCATGAAGATTTACGTGAGTCTGTTGAAAACTTCGGTATTCCATTTACTGTAATTAAAGTCACTAAAGACAATAAAGCTGAAGCTTATGCGCAAATTGATGAAATGATGCAAGGCAATGATTTATTAGTTCTTGCACGTTATATGCAGATTTTAAGCGAAGATTTTGTTGCAAAATGGGAAATGAAAATCATCAATATTCACCATTCTTTCTTGCCAGCTTTTGTGGGTGCCAATCCATATAAGCAAGCTTATGAAAAAGGTGTGAAGTTGATTGGTGCGACAGCTCACTATGTGACTGCTGACCTTGACCAAGGTCCAATTATTGAGCAAGACGTTGAGCGTGTGAGTCATGACTATAATGTTGAGCAATTACGTGAGCTAGGTGAAGATGTAGAGCGTAATGTATTGGCTCGTGCAGTGAAATGGCATTTAGAAGATCGTATTATTGTTGATGGTAATAAGACCGTTGTTTTTTAAGTAACGGTTATTCTAAAAAAGCACGCTTCTTGCGTGTTTTTTTATATTTAAAATAAAATTGAAATAATATAACATATCAATAATAAGTGGGATTATCATAAAAATAGATCTGATCATGGTGTAAATAGCTCAACTATTTAAGTTTGGCTAAACAAATTGTGAACATGGGATATCTATTGAGGTAACTATGAGAAAACTAAAGTAAACATACTGAACAGGCATGAAGCTATGACAGAGAGTAAATGTTTTTCTCAAAAAATAGTTGCAAATGAAAACACTTCTCATTTATTATTGTGGCACTTTATTGTTCTATCCGATGTTTGAAATCGTTTCTATAAATAGAAATCTGAAATCATCATCCATTAGGTAATTAGATTCTTATGAGTCAATCTTCCGCAGCCTTAAACGCTCCCAATCCGATGAAAAAGAAAGTCATCACAGCACTAATTGCAGTTGCAATTGGTCATATCGGGGTCTTATGGGCAGTTAGCCATATTAAGCCTGCTGAATTAAAGCCAATCGATAAGAAACCTTTACAGGTACGTTTCGTAAAAATTCAAGAGCAACCTAAACCACTACCTCCTAAACCAAAGGAACCGCCTAAAAAGCCGGAACCGAAGAAAGAGGTAAAAGAAGTTAAAGTTGTTGAAAAGCCTGTGGCACCACCGAAAAAAGTGGAAAAAATTCAACAGGTGAAAAAGGCTGAAACACCAAAAGAAACAGTAAAGACAGAACCTAAAGTTGAAACCAAAGTGGTGACAACGACTGTTTCTGAAAAAGTCGTTGAAAAACCAAAGCCAGTAGTACAAGAAGCACCTAAAGCTCAACCCGCTCCAGATCCATCACCAAAACGAGTTTCAATTGGTGGTTCGGGTGTACAGTGGAGCCGTTCACCACGTTTAACAGTTTCTTCAAAAGATTTACAAGGCGAAGCACGCTCTGTCATGGTACTGATTGAAGCCGATGAAAAAGGCAAGATTATTAATGTACGAGTGACGAGAAGTAGTGGTATTCCAAGTCTAGATGACAAAGTTGTCCGTGCTGTTCGCGGTGCGAAATTTAAACCTTATATGGAAAATGGTGTTGCTTATCCAATTAAAGCAGAGCAACCCTTTGATTTAACCCCTTAAATGAATTTGAGTCCCAACGGCTAACCTTAATCAGGAGTTCATATGAACTTTTCAATCTATTGGCAACATGCAGATGCAGTGAGTAAAACCCTGTATTTCATCTTATTGGCAATGTCGATTGCTACCTGGACAGTTTTCATCTTACGTTTGATGGGGACTCGCCAATTAAAGCAACAAGCTTATGCTCAACTTTCTCAGGCTATCACTTCGCTAAAAGCAAAGTTACAACCTTTAAGTTTTGAGCAGCGTAAAGCGGTTGCGGAGCAAGCTCTACTTCGTCAAATTTCTGCTGAAAAAGTCAATGCTGAAAAAGGTATTTCTGTTTTAGGAACAATTGCTTCAATTGCACCATTCGTTGGTTTGTTTGGTACGGTATGGGGTATTTTCCATGCACTTGTTGCAGTCGGTAAAAGTGGACAAGCAGGTTTGGCTCAAGTGGCTACACCAGTAGGTGAAGCGCTTATTATGACGGGCCTTGGTCTTGCTGTTGCGATTCCTGCGGTATTGGCTTATAACATTTGTGTACGTGCTAACCGTGGTCTTGCTCATGATTTACAAGATCAAGCGCACAGCTTATTAATTGATACGATGTTGCAGCAAGACTCAACTGTAAAGTCTGATGTTAAAACTGCACAGCAAAGTTATGTTGGAGGTCAAGCTTAATGGCTTTTCAATTGGGTGAAGACCACGATAGTGGCATAAATGAGATGAACCTCATTCCGCTAATCGACATTATGTTGGTGTTAATGATCATCTTTTTGGTCACAGCAACAGTTGCCAACCCATCGATTCCATTAACGCTTCCTAAAACAACTGCTGAAATTATTGATCCACCACCAAAAGCAATCACGATTAGTATTAATGCAAATGGTGAAGTGGCTTGGGATACTCAAGTAATTAGCCTTGATGAGCTTCAAAAACGTTTTCAAGAAGCAGGTCAAGGTGATGTTAAACCAACAGTTCAACTTCGTGCTGATAAAGAGTCGAAGTACGATACTGTTGCTCAGGTAATGTCTCGCGCCAGTGAAGCCGGACTGAGCGATATTGCCTTTGTCAGTGAAAACTAAAATTTAGTTTACTTAATAAAAAAGCAACCAATTTGGTTGCTTTTTTATTGTTCTGATTTATTGATCTTTCATCAGATGCTGGAATTTACTATATAGCTTAAGCAGCTTAGGTGGAATCGCAAAGTTGCAATAACCTTGTGAAGGATTCTTTGCATAGTAGTTCTGATGATATTCTTCTGCCGGATAGAAGGTCGGGACAGGAGACAGCTCAGTCACAATATCAAGATCATCATTTTTTAGAGTCTGAATCGTGTGTTCCGCTGCCTGCTTTTGCTCTTCATTATAATAGTAAATAACAGAGCGGTATTGTGTGCCGATATCATTACCTTGGCGATTTAAAGTCGTTGGATCATGAGTCGCAAAGAACACGTCAAGTAACTGGGAGTAAGTTACTTGTTCTTCATCAAAGTCGACTAAGATCACCTCAGCGTGCTGGGTATCTCCTTGACATACTTGCTCGTAGGTAGGGTTAGTCGTGTGCCCACCTGCGTAACCACTAGTTACTTTTTCTACACCGCGTATTTGTAAAAATACAGCTTCGACGCACCAAAAACAGCCGCCGCCAAATAATGCCTGTTGCATTGTTTTTCCCTCTATTTCCTGCCTATTACAATAGGGTTTATGTATTTAAAATACAAAGTAAAGCATGTATAAAAAAGTAAAGAAAAGTGCATTACTTATTTCATTTAGCTTTAGGTAAACCTTGTCGAACGATTTGAGAGAAGTGTTCACTACTCTGATCTGAAAGCTGTTCAAAATTTTCAGTACGTGGATTGATATGTGCAATTTGATACCACTGTTTTAAACTGACATTTTGATTAAGAGCTTTAAGATCATATAAATAATTAGGTAAGTAACCTGAAGCGATTAGACGATAATCTTTAGGAAGTTGGTATGGGTTAATCGCTTGAACCATATCAAAAATTAGAGTTGTACAGTTACTCGTGAGCGTATTGTACCACTCTGGTTTTGTACGCAACTCATCTGATTTTTTTAGATATTCTAAAAATAAAGCTTTTTGCTCAGATCGTGGCATATTGATAGGAAAATTATAAACTTGCTCTTTGCGGATGTTGCTACGCGTATAGACAATATCTTTCTCATCAGAAGCAATTAAGCTCAGTTCATATTTTCTAAAAAAACCACCGATTGCCGAAAACTCTTCAGTTTTTTCTTTGCGAATCTCGATTGAGAAGACTAAAGGTTGTTGATGTGCAAATTCGAAGCTGACCAGTGTATGGGCAATTTGTGGTCCCATCCAGTAAGAGGCAATGATGTTTATTCCATTTAACTGGTTGAGGTCAAAAGTTCGGGTTTCCCAGCGAACATCATAGGTTCCATCAGGATGCCAATTAAAGTTACGGACATTATGCAAAGTGACTACATCGCCGTGCTTTTCATAGCTCAGCATATTGGCAACTTCAGGGTTCCAGTCACGATCTTGGCGTGCAGTAATTGAAAAATACCAAACGAGAGAGCAGGCAAATGCTAAAAGGTAAATCAGGATATCTGTACGGCGGCTAACAAGATGGCCTTCAACATATAAGCCAGCCATACTCAGCGCAAAAGCAATCCAGATGCCAATGAGTATGCGGCTGCCTAGCCAGCCAAAAGGCTGTTGAACCCAGAGCGCTACGCATACCCAAATACTAGAGAACACAATAAACAGCGTGAATAGACTATGTAACACCCCAAAAAGTAGAGCAATAATAAATTCACGTGTTCCGATATTGTGCATAGGCATCCATTGAATTATTTTTTATAAGTCGCAAACTCGAATGAAGTCCCTGATTTTTCATCAACTTGCTGTTCACTTGCAGTTTTATGAAATTCACTCGGTATTGTTGGATAATGTGCATCACCTTGCACATCTAAGTCAACATGAGTAAGTTCAAGACGGTCTGCAATTGACAGAGTTTGCTTGAATATCTCACCGCCGCCAATGATGAATAACGCTTGTTTTTCAGTATTTTTTACATCTTCTAAAGCTGCATTTAAAGCATCTTCAATTGAATAGGCAATTTTAACACCGTCAAATTGCCAGTTAATATCACGGGTAATGACCCAGTTCACACGGTTTGGTAGCGCACGGCCCATAGACTCAAGGGTTTTACGACCCATTACGACCACACCACCTTGTGTGATTTCTTTAAAATGTTTTAAGTCGGCAGAAATATGCCATGGCAACGCATTGCCTTTACCAATACAGTGGTTTTTGTCCATTGCCACAACGTGAACAACTTCTACATTTTGCCATGCCATAATCTTATTCTCTAAACCGTAACCTAATGAAATTTGAGTCGTCGTTATACTGCAACTGGTGCTTTAATTGCAGGATGCGACTCATAACCTACAATTTCAACATCTTCAAATTTGAAATCAAATAAGTCTTTTATTTCTGGATTTAGTTTCAATTGGCAGAGTGGTAAAGGCTCACGTGTCAATTGAAGTTGTGCTTGCTCAAAATGGTTGGCATACAGATGTGTATCACCACCAGTCCATACAAAATCACCGACTCCTAAACCGCACACTTGAGCAATCATATGGGTGAGTAGAGCATAGCTGGCAATGTTAAAAGGCACACCTAAGAACACGTCTGCGCTACGTTGATAAAGTTGGCATGACAATTTGTTATCTTGTACGAAAAATTGAAAGAGCGTATGGCAAGGTGGTAATGCAACTTGTCCCGCTTCATTTGGGTTCCAACCAGAAATAATTAAACGACGTGAGTTTGGGTTGGTTTTAATTTCATTAATTAACCATTTAATCTGGTCAAAACCATCTTGGTTATAAGTACCATCCGCATTTTTGGTTGCGCCGAAATTACGCCATTGATGACCATAGACTGGACCAAGCTCATGCTCTGGGCGGCCAAAACGAGCAGTTTGTTCTGCTGTTGCCCATTCGTCCCAAATCGAAACTTTATTGTCTTTTAGATATTGGACGTTGGTGTCGCCTTTTAAAAACCAAAGTAACTCAATCACAATAGAACGGAAGTGAACTTTTTTTGTGGTGAGTAAAGGAAAACCTTTAGAGAGATCAAAACGCATTTGATGACCAAATACAGAACGGGTTCCTGTGCCTGTACGGTCGCCTTTATCACCGCCATTATCAAGGATATGTTGTAGTAGGTCTAAATATGCACGCATAACACTCTCGAGTTCGGATTAATTCCATAAAATAAAGGGGGGGAGATAGCTCAATGATAAATAATTACGCAATAGAGCTGCTTCATCATGAACCATTGAAGATGATACCTGTTGTAGCTCAAGATGAAAATCTAAAAATAGTTCTATGACATTTCAATGAACGTAATTATTCAAATCGCTTGGCACGATTTTGATAAATTGAAACCAGAAAAAAACCAACCAGTACAAAGCCTAAAGCTTGTATCGTTACGATCCAATTGTGCTGAGGTGGTAGCATCCACATCACAATACCAACAATAATAAGAGGGTAGATTCTAAGTAGAAACTGGAGTTTAGATTTAGATGAACCACGATCTGAAATTTTTGTTTGTAAATATTGCCCGAAATGAAGTCCGAAACCTAACGCAAGGCTAAGAACAGTATAAGTCGGCGATAAAGGCTGGACTTGATTGGCTACATAAATTGCAGCACAAACCGCAATAATGAAAATGAGTTTGATATGGCGCGGAGCGTTGTACCAATAAGCCAACATGAAAACCCAACCTATTTTTTAACAAGCGATTGAGGTGAAAAAATAAAAGCAGCAAGTGCCATAAAAGCAATTCCTTGCACACCCCAGATCAGCAAGTTTGGCATCGCTTTAACAAAAATGAGGGCAAACAAAAGAGCAATAGGGATCCAAGTAAATAGACGGTAGAGTAAACCCGTCGGACTTTTTTGAGCAAAATGCAATTTAAAGTAGCGGCATATTAAAAAGATAACGCCAGTTCCAGTAAACATTAAAATTGTTTCTAAGGGCAAAGGCTGGTACTGATATAGCGCAATACAAATGGCCAAAGTAATAATTAAAATAACTAATTTTTTAAATGTCGGGACTTGTGTATCAAACCAGAATTCCAGCATGGCATATCTTCATTTTTGGGAGAGTAAAAACTGTAGCATAAAAAAGAGGAGCCGAAACTCCTCTGATTTATAATGTTAAGAGTTCTTTTGTGGACCCCAATCGAAAATTTTCTTTTGGTAGGCGTACCACATCATCCAAAGACCAATAAGCAGCATTGGAACTGTGAGAATTTGTCCCTTAGTCATCCAGCCAAACAGAATAAAGCCTTGGTCGGCATCAGGTTGACGGAAAAATTCCATAACAAAGCGGGCAACACCATATCCCATTAAGAATAGGGCTGAAACGGCCATGCGTGGACGCGGTTTTGAACTAAACCACCACAAGATAATAAATAAGAGGAAACCTTCACAAATAGCTTGATAGATTTGTGATGGATGGCGAACTAGGTGTAATGGATCTGTTGGGAAGATCATACCGAATGGATAATTGGGGTCAGTTACCGCACGACCATATAACTCTCCACCGATAAAGTTACCAAAGCGTCCGAACATTAAGCCAGTCGGTACACAAGGGGCAATAAAGTCGAGCGTTTGAAACCATGTTTTTTGGTATTTTTTACACCAAAATAGCATAGCAACCATAACACCGAGAAAGCCGCCGTGGAAACTCATACCACCTGTCCAGACTTGAAATAGCCAAATCGGATTTTCAAGGAATTTATCAAATTCATAGAAAAAGACATAGCCGACACGACCGCCCAGAACAACACCTAGGGCACCATAAAACACTAGGTCGGAAACCATTTCTGATGTCCAGCCATCACGTTGTTTGGCACGGTAGGAAGCAAGCCCCCAAGCACATAAAAATGCCAATAAATACATGAGTCCATACCAATGAACTTGAAGAGGTCCTAGATGTATTGCGACCGGATCGATATTAGGATAGGTCAGCATTGCTGCTCCTTGATCTTACGTTTTGACAGATTGTAGCGGAATGATGTGAAAAATGTTGTACATTCAATGTGTAAAGATAGGGAATAAGAAAAGATGTGTATTGTCGCTTTAGCATGGCATGTTCTGGATAATATGCCCTTGTGTCTTATGTCAAATCGGGATGAGTTTTATCATCGGCCAACAGCTTTGTTGCATCAGTGGGAACATACTCCGATTGTTGCGGGGCAAGATTTACAGTCGGGTGGCACGTGGATGGGCATTACGCCTCAAGGTCGATGGGCTGTTTTGACTAACTTCCGTGATGGGCGGGATCAAAAGTCTTATGAGACTTCTCGGGGGCATTTGGTTCAGGCTTTTTTAGAATCTGATTTAATGCCGATTCGATTTGCTCAACAATTAGAACAGCAGCAACAGAATTTTGCTGGCTTTAACTTGTTTATGGGAAATGCTGATCAAGCGGTGTATATGAGTAACCGTGGTGAAGCTCCGCAAGTCTTGGCTAACGGTGTTTACGTGGTTTCAAATGGTTTGATGTCTGAACATTGGGAAAAAACTAAACATTTACGAACACGTTTTACGCAAGAGTTTTTGCCTATGCTTCAGCATCAGACAGAAGAGTTAACTTTGCAACATGCGGCGTGGGATATTCTGGAAGATGAGCGTAAAGTTACAACTGCTTTATTACCCAATACTGGCATTCAAGCAGAGATGGAAGAGTTGTTGTCATCTACCTTTATTCAAAGTCCTGTGTATGGTACACGCTGTTCGAATTTTCTAAGAATGACTAATAATGAATGGCTTTGGTTTGAAAAGACCCAACAAGGTGAGCACAGTGGTCAAATTGTTCAGCAGCAGATTCTTTTAAATCGATAGCAATAAAAATGCCGATCAATTGACCGGCATTTTTAATCATCTAAGAATTAACCCGCGATCACACCGCCATCTTTACGGGTAATCACCACAGTTGCTGAGCGTGGGCGTGCAGTTTTATTGTTTGGATCTTTTTGAGTTGCAGGCCAGTTACTATCTGGTGTTGCGTAACTTGCGGAATCTTCGCCAGGGTGTTGAACATTAATAAAAATAGCTTTGTGATCAGGTGTCATGGCAATGCCTGTAATTTCACATTGCTTTGGTCCAACCAAGAAACGGCGTAGTGTTGAGTCTGTAACTTTAGCACCGACTAGCGTTTGTTGGCCATTTGATGTAGTGGCAGTAGTACCATCACCAATTTGGCCCGGTAGTGCTGCGAGCATCATACAGTTAGTGACATCGGTGTAAGCACCATCATCTGTCTGAATCCAAAGTACGCCACGTGGGTCAAACCACATCCCGTCTGGAGAGGACAAATCATTATTGTCGGTTAGGCTAGACAAGTTGATGTTTGAAGCCATCGATGCTTCTGCACCAAACAGATAAATATCCCATTTGAAGGTTTCGGCAGTGGTTTTGTCATCAGTTTCTTTAAAACGGATGATATGACCGTTAACGTTACCTTTTTGAGTGGTTTTTCCATCTTTAAGGTCAGTATAGTTACGCGGGTTCGCAGCATCGGTCGCGTAATCTTTACCACGGTTCGAGTTATTAGTTAGGGTCACATAGACTTCACCGTTTACTGGGTTAACCGTACACCATTCGGGGCGGTCCATTTTTGTAGCGCCGACTGCATCACCTGCCAAACGTGCAAATGTGACAACGTCTGCTTGAGATTTAAATGGGTAAGTCGAATTACTTTCATTTAAGCCATTTTTGCCATATGCAAGCTCAATCCATTGACCTGTACCATCGTTATTAAATTTGGCAACATACAATTTGCCCGCGTTCATATATTTGTCGCCAGCACCATAGCCGCCGTTTACATCTTTGACATCCCACACTGCACTTGAGACAAATTTATAGATGTATTCACCTTTAGAGTCATCACCCATATAAAATGCTAATGGCTGACCTGCAACTGCACGGCAAGCACTATCTTCATGTGCAAAACGGCCTAAAGATGTTCTTTTAACAGGATTCAGGCGGTTATCAAAAGGATCAATCTCGACCATCCAGCCGAATGTATTTGGACCGTTACGATAATCTTGGGTAGCTTGTGCAGTTTTTACATCGGCATTCCAGCGGTCATATAAGTCTTGTGATTCAACTTGACCAATTGCTGTTTCCCAACCGTAGCGTGAACCAGATCCTGCTTTTAAGCCATAGCGTTTCAGTGCAATAATTTCTTCTGGAGTACGTAACGCATCATCAGTCGTACTACGAGCAAAGTAACCAATAAAGTTTTCTTCGGTAGTTAAATATGTGCCCCAAGGCGTATAACCGTTACCGCAGTTATTATGAGTGCCCCGTGTTTGACGACCAGCAGGTGAGAAACGAGTTGCAAGTAAACTAGACCCAGCAGCAACACCTGCAAAATTCATCTCTGTTGAAGCTGTAATGCGTCGGTTAAAAATTGATTTTTTATCAATTATTACTTTTTGAGTTGCTGCATCTTTTTTGATGTGAACAATAGAAACGCCATGTGCATTAGTTTCACGAATGACTTCATCTTCAGGGCGGCGTCCATTAACTTTTGTTGGGCCTTTGGGGTGAAGGAATGTCTGGTTAATATATTCGTGATTCATGACTAACAAACCTTCAGCCGAAACACTTTCATCAAAGTTATTTTTTGACGTATTTAAACCAAAGAAATGCATACCGTCATGGCAGTCGCCTGAACGGAACTGGAAGCTTGGACCAGATGGAATATTATTGTCATCCCAGTCGCCAAAAGCAGGGTTGATTGAATCACCCAAAGCATAAATGACATTCGCTTCATAACCTTCAGGTACAGTCACAATATCGTTATGGTTTTTCGCAACTGCGGTAAAAGTTAATTTTTCTGGTTTTTTATTTGGATCTACTGGTGTGGTCCCACCGTTGTTTGAACCTGAGTCATCATCACTATCATTACAGCCTGTTAAAGTAGAGGCTAAAGTTAAAGCTACAGCACCGCTTGCTGCTTTAGTAATTAAACTACGGCGACTTACATGTTGTTCTAAAATGTCGCGGAAGTGGATATTGTCAGAAGTATTATTGTCCAGTTCTTGATCTTCATGATATGGCGTCAGCTCTGTCATGGGAAATTCCTAAGTAAGTAAAGAAAGAAATAAAGAGATTGTTCTAAAAATCTTCATTAGCTTAGTTGGGCAATGTGACGAGGCTTTGACGTTTTGATGATAGGTTTATGAAATAATTGATCGTTTAGTCAAAAAAGAAACCTGCACAAGGCAGGTTTCTTCTATTTTGGTGAAAGAGATTATTTCTTCACAACAGATGGAGCAATTGGGTCGGCAGTGATATAGCCAACCGCCGCTGCAAATTTATTGCTGTAGTTTGTATTAATGGCTGTATCAATTTGCGAAAGTAAATCTGCACTGATACCAGTACGAACACCATTAGTTTCTTTATAGAAACGGTTCCATTCATCACCTGGATGTTGGAAGTTACTCATGATGTAAGTCCAACCGTTTACTTCATCGACTGCGTGTAGACCAGTTGATTCTGCACCTGCTGGTGTAGACAAGATACGGATGAGCTGTTTAGTGTCAACGTTGTAAGCCCATAAGAAGTTATTCAAATGGTTACCAGAGTCTTCACCGATAAATAACGTACGTAGTTTTTCAGAGAACTTCAAGTTGTCAGGGCTAGCAATCTGTTCTGGGTCAGCAGTGTTACCTAAGCTGTCAAAGCTAATGTCTTTACCTTTAATGAGAAGACTAGATTGGCTAGGTACCCATTCACTATTGATTGCGGCATTTGAGCTGTCTTTTTGGCCGCCTGTCAGTTTATGCTCCAAAATACCACCAGCCGTTATTTTCGGGAATTTAACGTTGTGCTCAGCAAGGTAACCGCTACCACCTTCAACCATTGAATCAACAATGTTAGCTAAAGCTGAATATGCGCGTTTATCTGCAATATTTACAGTTGTACCTTCGTTCTTGGTCAATGCCATTGAAGCACCAACGTAAGCTGCATAGCGGTGTGTCTCAAGGAAAGCCGCTGCAAGTTTAGTTTTGTCGCTGTTATCTTTAAGCTTGAGATAAACACCAGTTTTGCTCAAATAAGTAAATTTAAAACCTTGAGCTTCTAATTCTGCTTTTTGAGTAGCTTGTTGTAGTTTTAAACGATCTTTCGCAGCTTTCGCTAAAGCTTGTTGTTCAGGCGTACCTTTATCTCCAGCATCAATAGCTTCAACTTCTGCTGTCGTTGCATCGCTTGGATATTTGGCAATTTGTAGAACCGATTCGAAAATATCAGTTCCTTTGATACCGCTCTTGATGAGGTTTTCAATCTCTACACTTGTTGCGTGACCAAGCTTGATCCATGAGATCTGACCAGTCGTTGTATCTGTAAGTACCGTTGTATATTTTGCAACGTAAAGTGTGCCGGCAGATAGGTCTTTCTCTTTATCTGCAACGAACATGAAGAGACCACCATTGGTATAGTCATCACCCATCAAAACTGTACGGTTGTCTGGGAAAACTTGTACAAGCTCATGTGAAATACGGCCTAAACAGTAGTGCTTTGTCACACGACCCGTACCATCTGCATTTACGGTAATTTCTGGTAAATGACCGTAGTTATATGGGTTAGCCGCATTTTCATCACCATACACATTTTTACTAAATGCTTTAAGTGTTGAAAGTGATTGACCTAACTTTTGGTTGAAAGCATCTGGCTCATATTCTTCACTCGATAAATGAGTTCCCCATGGTGACAAGCTTGCACCACAAGTAATCCATAAACCATGCGCACTTGAAGTGTCTACATTGTGATATTTAATTAAAGTCAAATGACCAGTTTTCGGGTCTTGATCTAAAGTAAGCACTGCAATCGGAGATGATAATTTACCGTAAGTATCACCACCATTTTGGTCTTTTGATAAATATTCAAACTGAACCACATGGAACACTGGGTTACCAGTTACACCTAATGCTTTCTTGTCTGCATCTGTGAAATCTTTGCCAGTCGCTTGTTTAAAGCTAATCAGAGAACTACCATCTGGACAGTCAGAGAAGAATTGACGTTCTTTACCTGCAACTGATTTATCAATAATGGGCTGATTATTAATATCAACATAACCGCCCGCAATAATCTTTCCGCCTTTACCATCAGGAACTTCTGTACCTGTTAAAAAGAATGGTTTGTAAGCAAGTTGATATTCAGTTTTGCTGCCATCTTCCCATGAAATAGCAAGCTTTGATGCACATGCAGTTGTTGCCATCTCTGCTACAGTAGAAGGCGCAGGCATTGACGTAAACGTTGCATTTTTAAAGTTAATTGGTTTTGATGGAGTGGTAACGTCTGAATCATCATTACTATCGTTACATCCTGCTAACGTTGCTGCCGTAGCCATCGCACCTAATGGAAGAAAAGGGATCCCCGTAAACCATTTTAAAATGTCGCGACGTGTTGGGTGGTTAGAAGCAGTTGTCATAATAAATCCGTAACTTTTGTGAGTATATTTGTTGAGTTGATTCTATGGACTGGAAATGACACTTTTCTTACATTTTTAAGTCACTTTGAAGACGGTTTATTGCTTTGTAGATTAAAAAGTGGTCTATACAAAAAAGCCTGAACTTAGAGGTTCAGGCTTTTTCTTAAATATTATTTTATTCAGCAGATTGAGCTTTTCTTTTCTCAAGAATTTTACCGAACAATAATCCAAGTTCGAAAAGCAACCACATCGGGATTGCCAACATCACCATAGAAATTGCATCTGGTGGGGTAATGAACATCGCTACAAAAAAGCAGCCCACAATGATAAAACGTCTTTTTTCAGCAAGACTTTTTGTATTTACCACACCTATTAAAATGAGTAGGAGCGTCGCAATTGGAATTTCAAAAGTGACACCAAAAACTAAAAACAGCTTTAAGCAAAAGCTTAGATAGCTATTAATATCCGTCATAGGTGCAACAGTTTCAGGCGATACACTAATAAAGAAATGTAAAATTGCAGGAAGTGTAATGTAGTATGCAAAGGCAACTCCGGCATAGAACAAAACAATACTACCGATGAGTAAAGGCAGCGCTAAATGACGTTCTTTTTGATATAACGCTGGGCGGACAAAAGTCCAGATTTCATAAAGAATAAATGGCATTGCCAGCACAAGCGCAACAAATAAATTGAGCTTAAAAGGTGCCATAAAGGTTGCAGTTACATCTGTTGCAATCATTGACGATGATGCAGGAAGTTGCAGCCTTAAAGGTTCAGATAATAATTGGTAAGTGTTGTTTCGAAAGGGTAATAAGCAAAAGAATAAAAATAATGTTACCCCGACAATCCTAAATAAATGACGTCTTAAAACGACCAAATGGTTCATGATGGGCATTTGGTCTAGATTTTCTTGTGTATTTATAGTCGTTGAAGGCAGTTGGTTCATACGGCAATCTTCAATTTAACGGGAGGTGTTTCTAAAGTATCGCTTTGAGATGCCAAAGGTCTAAATTTAGCAAGAAAGGGCACTTCATAATGACCCGATACAGGGGAGTACATCGTAGACTGAGATATAGTTTCAGCTACCTCAGTTTTTTCTGAGTTGTCTGAAGTAGACTGTTTTTGTATTTCTTCAAGTTGTTGTTGTACTTTGCGTTCTAGTGCTTCAATGCGGTTGAGTTCTTCTTGCATTTCTTTTCGAAATTCAGAAAGACGCAACTCTTGATCAATCTCATTTTGCAAATTGGTAATATAACGTTTTAGGCGAACATACCAGCGACCAGCAAAGCGTGCGGCTTCTGGTAGTTTATCTGGGCCTAAAACTAAAATTGCAATAATTGCAAAACAGAGTAGCTCTGTCATTCCTACATCAAGCATGGTGGAAAACCTTTAGCTTTTCACTGATGTGCTGTCAGGGGTTTTGACTTGGGCATCAATTGTACGTGGAGTATTAAGAGCAGCAGTTTCGTCTTCTTCACGAACTGATTTTTTAAAGTCTTTTACTGCACCGCCTACGTCTTTACCGATATTTTTTAATTTAGATGTACCGAATAATAAAATAACGACAATTGCAAAAATAACGACGTGCCAAATAGATAAACCGGCCATGATCTTATACCTCTTTTCAGTTTGCTTTATATCAACAGGTTGCCATGACAGGAATGTGACACTTATATGTCACTTTTAAGACAGTGAATGGGGGTAAAGCCTAAGAAGATAATTTTCATAGAGAAGTTATTTAATTATTTAATTTATAGGCAGGCCGATATCGGGCGCTTAAATTACTTGAAATGGAAAGTACATTTCACTTTGAAAAGGTGTAGCATAACAAACTGATTTTGATGGGTGAGAGGAGAAAACGTGGCGTTGTTATTGCCAATATTGGCGTTTATCACTGGACTTTTACTTGCTCAGACTTCTCTTTCAGAAACGATAAAACCTGTTCTTTCAGCTTGGCTTGCCCGCTTACTGATTCCAGTTGTGATTATTTACAACATGGTATTTTATCAGCCGGGTAGTTTGAGTTTGATGCTCTTTAGCTTCGGTTCAGCATTTCTTATTTTCTTTGCATATTTAGCTTTATTTAAAGACAGATTATTAGCGCTTTGCGTGAGTTATACCAACATGGGCTGGCTCGGTTTTCCTTTTGCCATGGCTTTATTTGGCCCTGATGCTACGGCTCCAATTGTTGCGCTATATATTGGTATGTCTCTTTTTGGAAATGCATGGGCTGTTACGGCAGTCACTACTGCGCCACAAAGTAAGCTCAGCATATTAAAAAAGGTTTTAACTTCTCCTCCGTGTATTTCAATCTTTTGCGCGCTTGTGCTCAGGTTGTTAGGTGCTCAGCATATCGAGCATCCTGCCATACATTGGGTATATGAGGTTGCCAAGTTCGCAATGACATTTGCTGGAATGTGTGTACTGGGAATGTGGTTACGTCGTACTCGAGTGCATTTAAAAGACTTAATCTACAGCACCAAAGCTCAAGCATTTAAGGTGGTGTGTGGACTTATTCTTTGTGGATTAACTTATAGATTTCTACCGATTCCAAATATAAGTCAGCAAATTGGAGTCATGTTTTTAATGTTCTGTTTGCCACCAGCAGCCAATATTGTAGCGCTAGAAACACATTATCAAGGAACAGGAAGATCTGCGGCTTATATCGCTTCTGGGACGATTGTGAGTTGTGTTTGTATTGCGATTTATGCAGTGTTTTTGCACATGTTCGTCTAATTAATTATTTAATTCTAACCCTACACTTGCTTGTGTGAAGGCGGCATGGATGCCGCTAGTTAGACTGTGGCACAAGGACGTGCCATCAGTCTAACAAAAGATTTTTGCTTACTTTTCATCTTTGAAAAGTAAGGTTTGCCTATACAAAGCTGAATACTCTATAACGTGGTATTCAAAGGCTATATGGAAAAAAATTATACTAAACTTTCTCTAAATAACTGCATCGCTTGTCCACGATGACTAATCTTATTTTTGTCCTCTTTAGAAAGTTCAGCGCTAGAAACTTGTAGCTCAGGTAACCAGAACAGTGGGTCATAACCAAAGCCATTTTCACCGCGTGCAGCTTCTAAAATTTCGCCGTGCCAGATGCCTTGGAAAATTTGTGGTAAAGGGTCTTCGGCATGCGTCACTAAAGCAAGTACACATACAAACATACCTTCAATCACTTCACCATTTTTACGGTAGGGTAAAAGGTCATTTAATAATTTGGCATTGTTTGCTGCATCGTCACCGTGTTCTCCAGCATAGCGTGCTGAATAAATACCAGGTGCGCCGCCTAAGACTGGTACACAAATACCAGAGTCGTCAGCCATAGCAGGTTTACCTGAAATTTTAGAAGCATGACGCGCTTTAATAATAGCATTTTCAATAAAGCTTAAGCCGTCTTCGATTGCATCGGGAATATTAAGGCGACCTTGAGGAATAATTTCTACAGGTAACTTAAGCTGTTCAAAAAGTTTTTCAAACTCAGCGACTTTACCTTTGTTATTGCTGGCAAGAACTAAACTGCCCTGATCAAACCAATGTGGGGTAGACATAATAAAACCAAACTTTATAGCTAATATCGAACGTGAGTTATGTTACGTGTTTTTTAAGAGGGGATATAGAGGGAAATAAATAGAATATAAAATGGGACAACCTAAACTAAAGCCACCTTATAGAGTATACAAGGTGGCTTTAGTCGAGTAAGGTTTTTTACGGATGAACCGTTATTATTGTGCTTGAATCCATTTGTCTGCACGGTCACGCGCTGTACGGATTTGTTCTTGAGTTAGGTTCGCCGCTAGAGCAGTTTTCTTACCTTCAGATAGGCTAATCACTTTATTATCGAGCATGCCATCACGAGTTGAAAGCTCATACCATTGGTAAGCACCCATGTAGTTTTTCTTTTGCTCTTCCATCATCGCGAGGTTGTAGCTTGCACGGTTATCACCATTGCTTGCTGCTTTTTCAAAGTATTTACGAGCCATTGACTCATCTTTTCTAACACCAATACCGTCGGCGTACATACGACCCACGTTGAGTTGTGCTGGTGATAAACCTTGATCAGCTGCTGCTTTAAACCATGCGAAAGCTTGTTTTTCGTCTTTTTCTACATCTTTACCATATTGGTAGTGTGTACCAAGGTAAAATTGCGCGCCTGCTTGACCAGCTTTTGCAGCTTTCTGAAGGTCATTAACCCCCATTGTTGAAAAGCGTGCAGCCTGACTCGCAACCGATTGTGGCTGGGCGATATAATCTGCATGAGCCTGCATACTTAGCAGTCCTGCAAATAGTGTGCTAAATAATGTCTTTTTCATAGTGCACTCACTCGATAAATAGCGACTTCACCAAACAAATTAGGAACATGTTTGCTTAACAGGCTTCCCTGCTGATTTCCATTGACGGCGAGTCGATTAATAATTTGTATCTGATTTTCCGCACAGAGTGCTTCGAAATCTTTAAATGTACATAGATGAATATTGGGGGTGTTATACCACATATATGGTAGAGCATCCGATACAGGCATCATTCCTTTTAATGCAAGAAAAGAACGAGTCTTCCAATGTGCAAAGTTTGGAAAAGTAATAATTGCCTGTTTACCCACACGCACCATGTCTCTTAATAAAACATCCGGTGCATCTACGGCTTGCAAAGCCTGTGCCATCACCACATAGTCAAAAGACTGGTCGGCAAAACGGCTCAAACCGAGATTCAAATCTTGTTGAATAATATTTAACCCGCGACTGACGGCAATTGCAATCTTTTCTTGATCAATTTCTAAACCATAAGCACGAATTTGATGCTTTTGGCTCATATGAGCGAGTAATTCACCATCACCACACCCTAAATCGAGTACGCTTGAGCCGGGTTTAATCCACTTTTCTGCCAGTTGTTGATCAATACGCATTAACTTGTCTCCAGTGATGTCGATTTTAAGTGTTCTTCACCGCCTAAGAAAGCGCGCATGGTTTTGACATACAGTGGAATCGGGAATAAGAACGAGTCATGGCCTTGCTCAGCATCAATATCGAGATAACTTACTGGCTTATGATTGGTAATAAGTGCATCTACAATTTCTTGAGAGCGACTAGGGGCAAAACGCCAGTCTGTTGTAAAAGAAACAATCAGGAACTGACATTTGGTTTTACCCATCGCTTCTGTTAACGAATGATTGTATTCACGTGATGGGTCAAAATAATCCAAAGCTTTGGTCATGATGAGATAAGTATTGGCATCAAAGTTACGGCTAAACTGTTCGCCTTGATAACGAAGATAGCTTTCGACTTGAAACTCGACATCAAAACCGTACATAAATTTGCCAGATTTTAAATCACGGCCAAATTTCTGTTTCATGGCTTCTTCTGAAAGATAGGTGATATGACCGACCATGCGAGCCAAAATCAGACCACGTTTCGGGTAGCTATCATTTTCTAAATAACGACCATGATGGAAGTCTGGATCAGACAAGATCGATTGACGCGCAACCTCGTTAAATGCAATATTTTGTGCTGAAAGCTTTGGTGCGCTGGCAATAATCACACACTTTTGTAAGCGGTCAGGATAGTCTACTGACCATTGTAGTGCTTGCATGCCCCCTAATGATCCACCAACAACTGCATACCATGTATGTACCCCTAGACGATCAGAAAGCATGGCCTGAGTTTTAACCCAATCGCGTACCGTCACTAAGGGAAAATCAGGTCCATAAGGGCGATTATCATTTTCAGGGTTTGGAGATATTGGACCCGTTGAGCCGCTACATCCACCAATATTGTTGAGAGAAACTACAAAAAACTTATTTGTATCGATTGCCTTACCCGGGCCAATACAGCTATCCCACCATCCGGCTTTCTTATCATCTTCATGGTGATAACCTGCTGCGTGATGATGTCCAGAAAGAGCATGACAGATTAAAATGGCATTTGATTGATCTGCATTTAAAGTGCCGTAAGTTTCGACCATTAATTCAAAACGTGGCAAGACACGACCACATTCAAGGTGTAATGGTTCTTCAAATTGGAACTTTTGCGGAGTGACTAACCCCACTGAATCAGCTGGAAAAGACACGGGAACATTTCGCCTTTTAAATCTTTCAGGAATAAAAAGAAAGGATACCAAGCTAGGTATCCTTTCAAAAGAGTTTTTTTAAATTAAACAGCGGCGGCAACAACCTGATCTGTACTTAAAACGCCTTGATCAATCAAACGGTTAGTACATGCAATAATTGCTTCAATCGATGAGGTGACTGTATTGTCGTGAACACCTGCACCAAATGAACCTTTACCTGTACCTTTGACTTGAAGTTCGATCAAGGTTAACGCTTTCGCATTCGCACCAGAACTAATGCTACGCTCTTCATAGTTCAATACGTCAATTGGTAATTGAAGCGCATTTAAGAATGCAGAGATTGGACCGTTACCTTCACCACGAAGTTGTTGTGTTTCACCCTCGACATCAACATCAAGTTCGATAATCTGAGTGCCGTTAATATCCGACAATCTGTAGTTTTTGACTGTGTAATGTTGGTTTTTCACATCAACATAAGTGTCTTTAAACAAGGTCCAGATTTCTTTTGCATTAATTTCTGTACCATTATCATCGGCATATTGTTGAACAACCTGACTGAATTCAATTTGTAAACGGCGAGGTAATACAACGTTGTAGTTCGCTTCTAATAAGTAAGCGATACCACCTTTACCAGACTGACTATTTACACGAATAACTGCGTCATAGTCGCGGCCCAAATCTTTCGGGTCGATTGGCAAGTAAGGCATATCCCAGATTTCTTCGTTTTTCTGGTACTCGAAGCCTTTTTTGATTGCATCCTGATGTGAACCAGAGAATGCAGTAAATACCAAGTCGCCTGCATATGGATGACGAGGGTGTACAGGTAAGCCAGTACATTCTTCAACCGTTGCAATCACTTCATTAATGTTAGAGAAATCTAACTCTGGCGCTACACCTTGGGTGTACATGTTCAATGCAATGGCTGCAACATCAACGTTACCTGTACGCTCACCATTACCGAACACACAGCCTTCGACACGGTCAGCACCAGCCATAATGGCAAGTTCTGATGCGGCAATACCACAGCCGCGGTCATTGTGGCAGTGCACAGAAATGATCACACCATCACGACGTGCCAAATTACGATGCATCCATTCAATTTGGTCTGCATAAACATTTGGTGTAGAAACTTCTACAGTCGCAGGTAAGTTTAAAATCACTTTATGATCTGGACGTGCATCCCAGATTTCTGTGACGGCATCACAGACATCTTTAGCGACTTCTAATTCGGTTGCAGAGAAACATTCTGGACTGTACTGGAAAATCCAGTCAGTTTGAGGATACTGTGCAGCATACTCTTTAACTTTTTGAGCAGCATTAATTGCTAATTGTTTTGCACCATTAACGTCTACATTCAACACCTTTTGACGGAAGGTTGGAGAGTTAGAGTTATAAATATGCACAATTGCGCGTTTAGCACCTGCCAAAGATTCAAAAGTACGTTCAATTAAATGGTCACGTGCTTGAACCAAAACTTCAATGTATACGTCATCAGGAATATGATTTTCTTCGATCAACATACGAGTAAAATCGAAGTCAATTTGTGATGCAGAAGGGAAACCGATTTCAATATGTTTAAAACCGATTTTCACAAGCATTTTGAACATTTTGAATTTTTGTTCCATATTCATCGGTTCAAAAATTGCTTGGTTACCGTCACGTAAATCGGTACTCATCCAGATTGGCGCTTTTGTAATTTCTTTATTCGGCCATTGGCGATCTGGTAAATCCACACGTTGGTACATACGGCGGTATTTTTTGCTAGGGTCAGCCAACATCATGAGAAAACTCCTTGTCTCGTAGCGCGGTTGCTCTGGATATATTTAAAAGGCAACGTCTCTACTTAATATATGGTATCTAATTCAGAAAAATTAAAGGTAATTTTGAAATGCTGCTTTAAAAAGCAGACAAAATTTTTATACGCGCGCGTGGCGCAGCATCAGGAGTTGCAGATGATGTCTTGCTTGAGTAGGCTGGGCAAACAAGTAATTCGTTTTCATCTCTAGACCGTAGAATAATAAGTTTGATGGTTTGCGGGTAATCTTGATATTTAGATATATCACATCTAAACAATGATTACACCTTGTGCAAAATTCTTATCATAATTTTAGTTAAGTTGTTTAGAAAATAATTTTCTAATTTTGCGCTGTTTTATTTTTTATGGAAAATTATTTTCATATTTTTGCCTTTTTAAGGTAAAAAAGATTATTAAGTCTTAAAAATGCAAAAATAAATAGTGTTACAGTTCTGACCACATACGAATTAAATTATGATAAATGTTGGTGAGCTTCATGACTTCTGGGTAGTTATCGCCGTGTGATTTACGTAATTCTCGAATGCTCTCATCAAGATTAAATAAAAGATGGCGTTTACTATCGTCGCGTACCAAACTTTGTACCCAGAAAAAAGAAGCAAAACGAGTACCTGAAGTAATGCTACTGACTTCATGCAGGCTAGTAGACGGGTAGAGCACCACATCACCCGCCGGTAATTTGACTTCGTGATAACCATAAGTGTCTTCAATAACGAGGTCACCACCTTCATATTCTTCGGGTTCACTTAAAAATAGCGTACAAGATAAATCGGTGCGGAGCTGCTCAGAAGTGCCACGGATAAGACGAATTGAATTGTCCACGTGAAAACCGAAGCTTTCATGTTCATCATAACGATTAAAAAGCGGTGGAATAATTTTGTGGGGTAGGGCCGCAGCCTGAAACACTGTATTTTGCCAAATTGCTTTGATGACAATATCACTCAAATGATGAGTAAGCGGGTCTTGTTCCGAGAGTTGCTGATTTCTTTTAACAGAAGCAGATAAGGTGCCAGCAGTCACTTTTCCACCTACCCAATTGGCTTCTTCCATGAGTTTACGAAACTCGGCAACTTGCTCTTTGTTTAAAACATTGGGGATATGATGAATCACAGCAAACACCTTTTAAATAGATACTTCATTTGTAAAAATAGCCTCGTGACGAGGCTATTTTATATGAACTTTAATTAATTCCATAAATAAATTATGGAATTTAAACTTAGTACTTAAAGTTAATCGCTAAGACAGCATTACGGCCCATACCTTCAAACGCGTAGTGAGCAGGGTGAGCACTTGTAAAGTAGCGCTTATCAGAAATATTGTTAATGTTAAGCTGTAAGTTTACGTTTTTGTTGACGTCGTATTTAGCCATAGCATTGTAAATGGTATAAGTCGGTAAATACTTGTCTTCAAGCATCGTTGTACCTGTGTTTGTATTAGTGAACACTTTGTCACGATACTCTGCACCTGCACCAACTGTTAATTTAGGCAAGATTCTATAAGTTGACCACAATGTTGCGCTATTTTTAGCTACGAAAGGAAGAGGTTTACCTTCTTGAGCAACTGCGTTGTAAGCCGCTTTTGTAAGTTCGCTGTCTAAATAGCTATAACCAGCTGAAACTTCCCACTTATCAGTCACTTTACCGTTGAAACCAACTTCAAAGCCGTCAACTTTGCTTTCGCCCGCATTAGTTGAAGTGTTGGCGTCTATAGCGATACGAGTATTTTGCTTCTCTGTGCGGAAGATTGCAGCAGTTAAGTTTGCACGGTTATTAAATAGGTCCCATTTTGTGCCTATTTCGAAAGTACGTGCTTTTTCTGGGTCTAAATCATTTGCTTGTTGCGAAGATGTAGAGAGTGCATCTGCGCCGTCACCTTGGTCTACGCCAACTGGGTTAGCAGAAGTTGCAAAGCTTGCATAGATACTGCCATTTTCAGTTGGTTTATAGACTAGACCAGCTTGATAAGAGAAATAATCACTATCGTTTTCAAATTTCTGACCAGCTGCAATGCTTACATCATTTGAGTAATTGCCGTTAGCTCCACCCACTGTTTTATAAATGTTTTTATTATATTTACGTTCAGTTTCAAATTTATCCCAACGTACGCCCAAATTTAAAAGCCATTGAGGGGTAAATTCAATGCTATCTAAAGCATATAAAGAAACTGTACGACTGCGGGTTGTATATTGATTGGTGATGCTACCTAAAGTATCGGTAAATGCTCCATTCATTGGATTATTTACTGATGTACACCAACCATTCGAAAGAGCACTGCTCGCAGGGCAGCTTGTATTGTGTACAGTTGAGGTTGTACCAGAGCCATCTGTAAAAGTGTAAACACCTTGGCTTGATTCTTGATAGCTCCACTCAGCACCTGTATTAAAAGAATGCTTAAGTGAGCCAGTATTAAATTTCCCTTTTAACGCAAGCTGGTCACTATATGCATCAGTATCTACAATACGACTTAAAGCACGACGAACAATAGTACCATTTTTGGTTACATTACCTTTTGAGTCATCTGCGTTTGTATAGATGTAATCTGATTTAGATTTTGTATATGACATCGTATTTGACAAAGTTAAATCATCAGCAAGATCTTGCTCTAATTTAAATGTACCAATGTGGTTTTCACGCTTATCAAAATCACGCTCTTTCCAGCCATAATAAGTGCCTTGTTTTACGTCAATTGGTTTTCCACCAACAGGAAGAAATGGAATACCTGCATCTGGTTCATCATTACTACGTAAATAGTAGTAGCTCAGTGTTCCACGAGTTGCAGTATCTAGGCCAAATGCAAGACTTGATGCAATACCGGCACGAGCATATTCAGCACCATTATTTGCACCAGCTTTTTCGTTTTCATGGCCCATAACCACAACACGACCAGCAACTCCGTTACCAAAGTCTTTGTTAGCATCGAGTTGGATATGGCGATAGTTGTCAGTACCACCTTGAACGCTACCTTGGTAAACGTCACCTTCATGAGCAACTTTAGGGATTAAATTAATACTTCCGCCTACGCCACCGCCGCCACCAAGAGCAGAAGAAGAGCCTTTAATGACTTCAACTTGTTCAATGGCAAACATATCGCGATTTTGAGAAGTAGAATTACGAACACCATCAACGTAGACAGATGATTGAGCACTATAACCACGGATGTAGGGCATATCTGTAAACGGGGTACCGCCTTCACCTGCACCTAACGTAATACCAGGTTCATAGCGTAAAGCTTCGAGTAGAGTATTAGAGTTTGTATCTTTAATTAATTTTTGAGAAAGAATAGAAACGGATTTTGGAGTATCTAAAAGGGGAGCAACTAATTTTGAATTTGCCGACTCATCTACTTTTAAAGATTCTTCGTGAGTTGCTTGAGTGTGAATGGTTGGTAATTGTGAAATTACTTCTTGTGCCATGGCTGTTGTTGCAATCATAGAAAGAGATGATGCGATTGCAGATGAAACAATTTTTTTACGTGTTCTAATCAATGACATGACATTCAGGACTTAAATATAAAACGTTATGCGAATAATAATAATTCTTATTTATATGTACAGTTTGTGTTAATTGGATTTGCCAATTGAATTGTGAAGACAAAGTGAATGATTAAATAGTAAAGTGTACTTTTATTTAGCTAATCTACTGATTCTTAGTAATTGTTTGTAAAAACGATTAAATTTAGATTTTGATTGTAATTTTAGATTTATGAAGAATAACTAAAAAATTAGTTTTACTTAAGGTTTTTTGAAAAATATTTAAAGAATCATAAAATTACTGTGAAATTTACAAGAATAATGACGCTAACTTAAATGAAGTGATCGGTTAATTTTGTATATCTTGAAAGTTGTCATATAATACAGCACTTTTAAAAAAACTGTTCCTACTCACTAATTTTTATCGAGGAAGCCATGCAAGTAACGACTGAAGCGGTTTCGGGCGTTGCCCGTCGTTTAAATGTGTCTGTACCGACGAGCCGTATTAACGAGCAATTTGAAGCTCGTTTGAAACGCACTGCCAAAACTGTGAAGATCAACGGCTTCCGTCCAGGTAAAGTACCTGAAAACGTTGTTCGCCGCGAATATGGTGCAGGCATTTATCAAGAAGTTGTAAATGACATCATTCGTGATAGCGTTTTTGAAGCAATTCAACAAGAAAAAATCAATGCGGTAGGTATGCCGAACATTGATAAAGTTGAACATAAAGAAGATGCTTTAGTTTTTGAAGCGACTGTAGAAGTTTATCCAGAAGTTGCAGTACAAGCATTCGACGGTTTAGAAGTTGAACGTAAAACAGCTGAAATTAAAGATGCTGACGTTGATGCTATGATCGAAAACTTGCAAAAACAACGTCAAACTTGGGCTGTTACCAAGGGTATGGCGAAAAAAGACATGCAAGTGACTTTTGACTTTGAAGGCACTATCGACGGTGAAAAGTTTGAAGGCGGTTCTGCTGAAGACTTTAAACTCGTATTAGGTTCAGGTCGTATGATTCCTGGCTTTGAAGACGGCATCGTTGGTATGAAAGCTGGTGAAGAGAAAGTAATTGATGTTACTTTCCCGGAAGACTACCAAGCTGAAAACTTGGCTGGTAAAGCAGCTCAGTTCAAAATCACTGTGAAGCAAGTTGAAAAATCAAAACTTCCAGAAATTGATGCTGAATTCTTGAAAATCTTCGGTGTAACTGAAGAGGAAGGCGTTGAGAAATTAAAAGCTGACGTTCGTAAGAATATGGAACGTGAAGTTCGCAATGGTTTACGTAACCAAGTTAAACAAGCTGCTTTTGATGCACTTGTTGCTGCGAACGAAGTTGAAGTTCCAACTGCAATGGTTGCTCAAGAAATTGACCGTCAACGTCAACAAATGGTTCAACAGTTCACTCAACAGTTCGGTGGTGCAGGCGCGCAATCTTTTGACAAGAGCATGCTTCCTGACGAATTGTTCAAAGAGCAAGCAGAGCGTTCTGTTAAGCTTGGCGTATTGGTAAGCAAAGTTTTAGCTGACGCTAAACTTGAAGTTGACCAAGCTCGCGTTGATGCTTACATCGATGACATGGCTTCTTCTTACGAAGATCCAACTGAAGTGATTGAATACTTCAAAAATGATGCTCAACAACGTGCTCAAATCGAAGCAGTTGTATTAGAAGATCAAGTTGTTGATCACATCTTAGCTGGTGCTAAAGTGACTGACAAAGCTGTATCTTATGATGACTTATTGAAAGAACAACAAGCTCGCCGTATGGGCTAATCTTTTAAGAAGTCAGAAAAAGGCGCTTTAGGCGCCTTTTTTGTTTTTCTTTATGTGGTCAATTTGAGTGCGACATTAAGTACTTAGGTATAAATAATATAATATTTCAGTGCGAACCTTTTGCAATTTGAGAAATTATCCCGCATATTGTTGCCATAGGTTAAGTCACAAAAAATTTAGGAATAAATAACGTATGTATGTTCCAACAATTGAAAATGCTTTAGTTCCTGTTGTGGTTGAACAATCTTCTCGCGGCGAACGTTCTTTTGATATTTATTCACGACTTTTACGTGAGCGCGTCATTTTTTTAACAGGTGAAGTTGAAGACAATATGGCAAATCTAATTGTTGCCCAAATGTTGTTTTTAGAAGCTGAAAACCCTGATAAAGATATCCACCTTTATATCAACTCTCCAGGTGGGTCGGTGACAGCGGGTATGGCTATTTATGACACGATGCAGTTTATTAAACCTGATGTCGTAACATATTGTATGGGCCAAGCTGCTTCAATGGGTGCATTCTTATTAAATGCTGGTGCTAAAGGCAAACGCTATTGTCTAGAAAATGCCCGTGTCATGATTCACCAACCATTAGGTGGTTTCCGCGGTCAAGCATCGGATATTGAAATTCATGCGCGTGAAATTCTATTTATTAAAGAACGTTTAAACCGCTTAATGGCAGAGCATAGTGGTCAAGACTACGAAACTGTTGCTCGTGATACTGACCGTGATAACTTTATGACAGCACAGTCTGCTAAAGAATATGGTTTGGTTGATCAGGTGTTAAGTAAGCGTCCATAAGGACCTTCTTATATAAATAACTTGAGATGTTGAAAAAGATCTCCATTTAGTTATTTATGCAGTGCATCTTGCCCTAATATTTAAGATTCTATTTGTGGAGTGAATATGTCCGAACATCCTCAAGGACAAAAACATTGTTCATTTTGCGGTAAAACGCAGTCTGAAGTCGGGAAACTGATTGCAGGTGAGGACGCATATATTTGTAATGAGTGTGTGGATGTCTGCTTAGACCTTGTACAAACCAGCCAACAGGTTGAAGCAGGGGACTGGGCGAGTAAGGCATTGCCAAAACCACATGAAATACGTGCTGCGCTTGATCAATATGTAATTGGTCAAGATCTTGCCAAAAAGACATTATCTGTTGCGGTTTATAACCATTATAAACGCCTAAAAGTTGGTCATAATGGACATGTGTCTAAAGAAGTAGAAATTGCTAAAAGTAACATTCTATTAATTGGACCTACAGGTTCGGGTAAAACTTTACTTGCGCAAACATTGGCTCGCCTATTAGACGTTCCATTTGCAATGGCGGATGCAACGACATTAACCGAAGCTGGTTATGTCGGCGAAGATGTTGAAAATATTGTACAAAAGCTTTTGCAAAAAGCGGACTACGATGTAGAGAAAGCTCAGAAGGGCATTATCTATATTGACGAGATTGACAAGATTACTCGTAAATCTGAAAACCCGTCAATTACTCGTGATGTTTCTGGTGAAGGTGTACAACAAGCATTGTTAAAAATGATTGAAGGTACAGTGGCTTCTATTCCTCCGCAAGGTGGACGTAAGCATCCGCAGCAAGAGTTTATCCAAATTGACACCTCGAATATCTTGTTTATTTGTGGTGGTGCATTTTCTGGTTTGGAAAAAATTGTACAGCAGCGTCAAGAGAAAGGCGGTATTGGTTTTACAGCTGATGTTAAAAACAAAGATGAAACCAAAAAACTTGCTGAATTGTTCCGTCAGGTTGAACCAACTGACTTAGTGAAATTTGGTTTAATTCCAGAATTCATTGGTCGTTTACCAGTGATTGCGACACTTGAAGAGTTGGATGAAGAAGCATTAATGCAAATTTTGACTGAGCCAAAAAATGCATTAACTCGCCAGTATCAATATCTTTTCACTATGGAAAATGTTGATCTGATCTTTGAAGTTTCTGCATTGCGTGCTATCGCGAAGAAAGCACTTGAACGCAATACGGGTGCGCGTGGTTTACGTTCTATTATGGAGAACGTGCTGCTTGAAACCATGTACGATTTACCAAGTCGTACTGACGTTGGGACAGTCATTATTAATGAAGCAGTCATTAATGGTGAAGCAGAACCTGTTTATAAAGCAGAGCGTCAACCTAAAGAAGCTACAACACATGAAAGTGTTGTTAAGGCAGATTTAAAGGTTATTGATTCGAAGTCTGCATAGATTTCATTCATCTAAAAAGCATGAATCGCGCGAGTGATTCATGCTTTTTTTGTTTTCAATTTATGTGCGCGGTGTTAATCTTAAAAATACAAAATACGCATAGTTTTGCGTTGTAAAAAATAAATCAAAAACAAAACGCTTTGAGGGATGCCATGCGTTATTTAATCGTATCTTTGTGCTGTGCCGGATTGTTTGTGGGCTGTCAAAATTCATCTCATTTAGAAAAAAATACGGGTGAATTGACTGCAACCTTACCTAAAGTTGATGTTGAAAAAGAACCTGGTTTGTTTGATCAATATCATGTGGGTGGTTTTGCTGTAGGTGGTTGGGTTAACCAAAAGTTGGGTCAGACTTTTGCTCCAGTCAAACCACAAAATCAGCAAGCTGCTGTAGTTTATCTTTATCGACCAGACACGAAATGGAATCGTCAGGAAATTGCGGCGATAAATCTCTTTGTGAATGGCAAGCGTATTCCGAGTCTATTACATAATCATTATTACTGGATTGAATTGCCAGCAGGCACTTATCGTCTTTCTGCAAGCCGCCCTTTACTTGGTATTCATTTTCAAGAACCGAAATATATTGATATCACTGTTGAGGCGGGAACGTCTTATTATTTGAAATATGATGAAGAGAACAAAATGGACCGTGGTGAACACACTGGCCCATTTATGTTAATGCAAGACAATATAGGACGTAGAGAGATAGCATTTACCGAGCTTAAATCTTCTAGCTACAACTTTGTGGCTGAAGAAGCTTCAGGAAAGATTCGACATAAACCACAAGAATTAAAGCCAGCCAAATATGATGAAAAATCAGATGTACATCTGATTAAGCCATTTAAATTATGGAATCCTTTAACTTGGTAATGGACCGCAAAAGATAAAGAAAAGTTAAGACTTTTCTTTATCTTTCATGAGTGGGGCAAGAATTTTAAGCATCTCTTCTTGCATATGATCCCTTGCTTTAGGGTCATTAAAAGTCTGTTGTCCCAACTCCATCATATATTCTGAAATTTGCCCCATAATCTGCACGTTCTTACGTGTAATTGATTGGCCTTCTGGGGTTTTTAAAAATTTCAGATTAGCCTGAATTTCTTCTTCAGTATAAGTCTTAAGATAAATATCTTGTAAGGCTTGAGTGGTTTTTGGATTGCTAATGAGCTGATTGCTCGAATCTTTCAAAAGTAAACCTAACTTTTTCGCGGCCTCTTTTTCTTTTGGACCTAAAGTTTTGATACCCGTGATATTACTAACGATCTGTTCTGCCTGTTGATCATAGTAAGGTGTTAATTCATTAATTGATTCTTTAAGTAGGTAATCAATTTGGCTCATTTGCATGAGTTCTTTGACTGAACTTAACTTAGCAGGAGACGCAAATAAGCTTGTTGTAATACAGCTTAAGCAGAGGCTGATTGAAAGGTTTTTAAGAATAGGGCGAATAGTCATGAAATGACCTATATTCAATATATGGCGAGAGAGTGCATTTATTAATAGCACAGATTGAAGAAGTAATTGTTACAATTCTTTTCAGATTTTAAAATAAAAAAAGAATGCAAAAAAAAGCACCGGATTCGGTGCTTTTCTTGATTAGCCAGCTGCTGCATCGACTACTGGAATTTTTCCAATTTTCGCTTGCCAGATTTTTGGAGCTACTGCGTGAATTGAAGTACCGTTTACATCAACTGCAACAGAAACAGGCATATCTTCAACGACGAATTTGTAGATAGCTTCCATACCTAAGTCTGCAAACGCAACAACTTCAGCTTCGCGAACAGCTTTAGATACGAGGTAAGCCGCACCACCAACTGCCATTAAGTAAGTTGCTTTGTTGTCTTTGATTGCTTCAATTGCTGTAGGACCACGTTCAGCTTTACCGATCATGCCGAACATGCCAGTGTGCTCAAGTACTTTACGTGTGAATTTGTCCATACGGGTTGCAGTTGTTGGACCTGCTGAACCGACTACTTCATCACGAACTGGATCGACTGGACCTACGTAGTAAATGAACTTACCTTTAAGATCAACTGGTAATTCTTCACCATTGTCGATCATTTCAACCATACGTTTGTGTGCAGCATCACGACCTGTGTACATTGTTCCGCTAAGAAGTAATGTATCACCCGGTTTCCAAGAATCCATTTCTTCTTGAGTAATGGTATCAAGGTTTACGCGTTTAGACTGTGAAGCATCCCAAGTTACTGAAGGGTAGTCTTCAAGTTTTGGTGCTTGAATATGAGCTACACCTGTACCATCAAGCTGGAAGTGAGCATGACGAGTAGCAGCACAGTTAGGAATCATACCAACTGGTTTACCAGCAGCGTGACATGGGTAATCTTTAATTTTAATATCAAGAACAGTCGTTAAACCGCCTAAGCCTTGAGCACCAATACCCAGTGCGTTTACTTTTTCAAAGATTTCGATACGAAGTTCTTCGATTTTGTTCTCTGGTCCACGGCGAAGTAATTCGTCCATGTTGATTTCTTCCATGAGTGCTTCTTTAGCAAGCATCATGGCTTTTTCAGCAGTACCACCAATACCAATACCGAGCATACCTGGAGGACACCAGCCTGCACCCATAGTTGGAACAGTTTTAAGTACCCAGTCAACAATCGAGTCAGATGGGTTAAGCATTGCAAGTTTAGATTTGTTTTCTGAACCGCCACCTTTAGCAGCAACAGTAATATCTACTTTATTACCCGGAACGAGTTTATAGTGAATTACAGCAGGGGTATTATCTTTTGTATTTTTACGACCAAATGCAGGATCAGCAAGTACAGATGCACGAAGAACATTGCTGTTTTCAAGGTAACCTTGGCGAACACCTTCGTTTACCGCATCGTCTAAGCTCATTGTTAAATCAAATTTAACATCTAAGCCCACTTCAAGGAAAACGTTAACAATACCAGTGTCTTGGCAAATTGGACGATGACCTTCCGCACACATGCGAGAGTTAATTAGAATCTGTGCAATTGCATCCTTTGCGGCTTTGTTTTCTTCGCGATCATAAGCACGGCTCATCGCTTGGATAAAGTCTTGCGGGTGATAGTACGAAATAAACTGTAGGGCGTCCTTGATCGATGTAATCAAGTCATCTTGTTTGATAATCGTTGTCATACCAGAAAATCTCTTGAGCGGGCTGTTAGCTAGCGGGCTAAATTATATGACAAAAAGATAGTGTTGTGGGAGATTGGTTGATCTTTTGACCGAAAGTCGCATAAGAAGATATTGAAGTGATTTAGATGCCAGAAATCGGAAAATTATTTATTTTTGAATGACTAAAATAAAAAAAGCCATTTGAGCGGATATCAAATGGCGAGAGGTAGTAAAGGTGAATTATATTAATTATTTGGCAGTGGCTTGTTGTTCTGCCTGAATTGCTGTTAAGGCAATGGTAAAGACGATGTCATCTACCAATGCTCCACGAGACAAGTCATTAACAGGCTTGTTTAGGCCTTGCAGCATTGGTCCAACGCTCACAACATTTGCAGCACGCTGTACTGCTTTGTAAGTTGTATTACCCGTATTTAAATCTGGGAAAATAAATACATTTGCACGGCCAGCAACGCGTGAGTCTGGTGCCTTTTGACGTCCCACACTTTCAACTGAAGCTGCATCGTATTGAAGTGGACCATCAATCAGTAAATCAGGACGACGCTGCTGAGCAATTTGAGTTGCTTGCTGTACTTTTTCAACATCTGCACCTGTTCCAGAAGTACCGGTTGAGTAGCTGATCATGGCAATACGCGGATCAATTCCAAATGCTTTCGCTGAGTCAGCAGACTGAATCGCAATTTCAGCCAATTGTTCTGCTGTAGGGTCTGGGTTAATCGCACAGTCACCGTAGACATAGACTTCATCTGGTAAAAGCATAAAGAATATTGATGAAACTAGTGAATATTCAGGGGCTGTCTTGATGAGCTGGAATGCGGGGCGAACTGTATTTGCTGTGGTGTGTACCGCACCTGAAACCAAACCATCCACATGGTCTAGGGCCAGCATCATAGTGCCAAGCACTACAGTGTCTTGTAATTGATCTTTAGCTTGTAATTCGTTGAGTTTACCTTTACGTAGCTCAACCATTGGTGCAACATATTGGTTGCGAATACTATCAGGATCGACAATTGCCAATTCGGCAGGTAATTCAATCCCGCGTGCTTTTGCAACATCGTGCACAGCATCTGGTTTAGCTAACAAAATACAGTCAGCAATACCTCGTGCCTGACAAATTGCTGCAGCTTGAATAGTGCGAGGTTCATCACCTTCAGGTAGCACAATCCGTTTTTTCGCGGCAATTGATTTTTGCACCAGTTCATGACGGAAAGCCGATGGCGATAGGCGAGGGGTAGCAGCATTGTTACTGTGCTGCTTAAGCCATTCAACATCAATATGACTTGAAACAAAACGAGTCACTTGCTCGGCACGTTCGGTATCGTCTGTTGGAATTTCATTGCCAAAATTAGACAGGCGCTGTGCAGTTTCCAATGTATTTAAACGGGTATGTAAAATCGGCAATCCTTGTTTAATCGCACTTTGACAAAACTCTAAAAGCTCAGGTGCTGGTGCTTCTCTTTCGGTAAGAACTAAACCAGCTAGAGGAATACCATTGCTGGTTGCCAAACTACTTGCAAGTAAAACATCTGTACGCTCAGATGCGCTAATGATCAATTCACCTGCAATGAACTTATTCAGTTCATATTCAATGCTTGAGGCAATTAAACTCGAATGCAAAATACGACGTGTTTTAGCTTCACCTTGATGTACCCATTGCCCATCAATGACATTTGCAATATCAAGTGTTCTTGGTACGCTCAGTGTATTACTAAAAGGAACAAGTCCAATAATTGGTAAATCGCTAGAGCCGAAATAACGATTATATTTTTGCAGTTCGCTCGTAAATTTTGCGATTTCTTCGGTTGGTCGTAACGATGGATCAAACGCAACAGGAATTTGTGCTGTTTCTTCGGTTAATCCACGGGTACGCATAAAGAGTACACCTGCAGTACGATTTGACGCTGCACCACCAAATTGACGTAAATGCGCATCTACTTTTTCTGCAGCTTTTTTCGGATTTTGAATATCTGCTGTACTGACCAATACGACTTCTGCATCAAGTGCTTGTGCAAGACTGGCGTTGAGCTCACTGGCGAAGTGGTCTTGTCCGTTTGGTAATAAACCTTCCACAATAATGACATCGTGGTCTGCTGCAACGCTACGGTGGAGGCTAACCGCTTCTTCAAGTAATTCATCTACTTCGCCAGCGGCAATAAGCTGAGTTAACTTTTCATGCGAAATAGATTGAACGGTTTTACTTTGAAATAAATGACCAAATAATGAAGTTGTTCGGTCAAGATGCTCTTGGTCTTCTTGAGAAAATGGTTTTAAAAAGCCTGCTTTAATCCCGTTACAATCAAGTGCGTAAATCATGCCTAAGCAGGCAGAGGTTAAGCCAACCCCTTCGCCTGTAGGAATCAATAAAATTGTATTCATATAAACCTATAAATAAACGAATATCGAGTTTTAGCTAAGCTTTAATTAAGCAAGGCTTGCTACAGATGCTGTATTTTCTGCTGCCTCAACAACTTGACGAGTTTCTTTGGCAATACGGCCTTCTTCATCTGTAGGAATGACCCAAATTTGAGGACCTGTTCCATCGTCGATTCGTCCTTCAGTGCCACGTTTTAGGTTGTTGTTTTGATCTTTATCAAGCTGCAAACCAAAATGAGGTAAATAAGCTAAGGTTTTTTCACGAATATAAGCTGAGTTCTCACCAATACCACCTGTGAAAATTAAACCGTCTAAAGTTGGTAAACCACAGCTTAATGCAGCAAGTGATTTTGCAAGGCGATAGCTAAAGACTTCAATTGCAAGACAAGCATCTTCGTTGCCATTTTCAGCCGCTTCAATCACTGTGCGCATGTCATTAGACAGTTGAGATAAGCCTAGTAAGCCACTTTCGTTATTTAAAACTTTATCAATTTTTGCTAAGTCCCAACCGAGGTTTTTCGCAAGGAAGCTATGTAAGCTTGGATCAACATCACCACTACGCGTTCCCATCACTACGCCTTCAAGTGGAGTGAGACCCATAGAGGTATCAACACTTTGTCCATTCCATACTGCGCAAGTTGAACTGCCATTTCCTAGATGCGCTGTTAACCATCCACCTTTTTTCAGATTGCCTGCAAGCTCACTTGCTTTATCAGACACATAGGCGTGGCTTGTCCCATGGAAACCATAACGGCGGACGTTGTGGTCAGTATATAAAAATTTAGGAATTGCATAACGATATGCATGCGGTGGCATGGTTTGATGGAATGCAGTGTCGAATACGGCAACTTGAGGTAATTCAGGGAATAGGCGTACGGTTGCATCAATACCAATTAAATGTGCTGGGTTATGAAGTGGAGCTAAAGGCGTCGCAGCACGAATACGTTCAATAATTTCAGGAGTGAGTAATTCTGCTTTGGTAAGGCTTCCACCATGTACAACACGGTGACCGATCGCTTGCGGTTTGTAGTTGGCAAGACGTGCAAGTAAAGTTTCTAAAGCTTTGGCGTGGTCAGCATAAGGAATTGAAAGTTCAAGTGGTTCGCCACCTACTGTAACTCCCTTAATACGAGCGTCAGCTGCCCCCAAGTTTTCTGCTAAACCGTAAATACGGTCTTCACGACGCTCTGAAACCAGTGCGTATTTAATAGATGAAGAGCCGCAATTGATAACTAATACTGATATAGCCACGTTGAAATACCCAAGTCCTGATTTAAAGTAGTTTTCCTAACTTCCTGTACAAGATGTATTATTTTCCGATACAAATTGAACGGGTTGTCATGTTTTATCATGTGTTGTTTTTCTGTCCAAGATAGACTTTAGCCCATTAGACTTAAGCACTATCGACCATCAAATTATTTCTAACTAATATCTGTCCAGTATAAAGCTTAACCACTGTATTCCTTGTTTTTTTATATGCCTAGAAAAGAGTTTTTTGTATATATTTATGAAAAAATAAAACTGAATGAAAAACGTATTTTAAATCTTAAAGATTGATTCTTTATTGAATAGGTATCTCATGTCTTTAAATTAAATTTTAAGCATATATTACAAATAATATACGTAAGTTAAATTAAGTTTTAATAGCATTCGAGAGAATTAAAAAGAACCAAATATAGTTTTATTAATACTAAAAATTAGAATGAAAAGAACATCATTTATATATTGTTAATTATATTTCATTACATTGATATTGCGATAATTTTACCGTATTTTTCAAGGTTTATTTTAGGTTTAAATATACCTCATTATTAATAAGAATTTTGTCTAAAATATAAACTTACTATGCCTTTAAAGCTTGTGCTGAGGCCATTACAGCCGTATTGATTGGGGTTGCATGTCGCTTTTTGCCTGAATAATATTGTTCATCCTTTTTCAAATGATTATAAGAAATATATCATTTGGTCTATTTTTATATTCCGGCTTATCCGGTTGTACAGGAGCGTCCAGCATGGACTTGCCGAACCCTATATTGGCAAAAGTTACCGAGCGTGTAATCGCACGTAGTCAAAAAACTCGTTCTGCATATTTACAACGTATTGAACATGCACAAGGCAAATTTCCTGCTCGTGGAGCACTTTCATGTGCCAATCTGGCTCATGGTTTTGCCAGCATGGAAGATAATGAAAAGTTAATTATTAAAGTAGGTCGTGAGCCAAATATTGGCATCGTATCTTCATATAACGAAATGCTTTCGGCCCATGCACCTTATAAAACATTTCCAGATTTAATTAAAACAGCCGCTCGTGAGAATGGTGGCGTAGCACAGTTTGCAGGTGGTGTTCCTGCGATGTGTGACGGTATTACCCAAGGTAATGCTGGCATGGAACTATCTTTATTCTCTCGCGAAACCATTGCGATGAGCACAGCGATTGCGTTGTCTCATAACATGTTTGACGCAGCACTGTGTCTAGGTGTTTGCGACAAGATTGTGCCAGGCTTACTGATTGGTGCTTTGCAGTTTGGTTATTTGCCTACTATTTTTGTGCCAGCTGGTCCAATGACCAGTGGGTTATCTAACGATGAGAAAGCTAAAATTCGTCAGCAATTTGCAACGGGTCAGGTTGGCCGAGATGCTTTGCTAGAAGCTGAGTCAGCCGCTTATCACGGACAAGGGACTTGTACTTTTTACGGTACAGCCAACAGTAACCAGATGCTAATGGAAGTCATGGGCTTGCATTTGCCAAGTGCGGCTTTTGTTCATCCTCACACACCATTACGTGATGCACTTACTGCAGAAGCGGCAATTCGTGTACTGGATTTAACAGTTGAGCGCGGAAACTACACGCCGATTGGTCATGTGATTGATGAAAAAGCCATTATCAATGGCATCGTGGCATTGCTCGCGACAGGTGGTTCAACCAATCATACTTTGCACCTTATTGCGATTGCTCGTGCCGCAGGCATCTTAATTGACTGGGATGACTTTGATGAGTTGTCTGCTGTCGTTCCATTGCTCGCAAAAATCTATCCAAATGGTAAAGCCGATGTAAACCATTTCCAAGCTGCGGGTGGGGTTGCTTTCCTCATTCGTAACTTACTTGAGGCTGGTTTATTGCATAACGACGTAATCACAGTGGCTGGTAAAGGCTTGCACCATTACACCAAAGAACCAAAACTGATTGATGGCAAACTGACTTGGGTTGATGGTGTGGTTCAGAGTCTTGATGACAAAGTTTTACGTAGTATTGATGCGCCGTTTCAACCAGATGGTGGCTTGCGTTTAATGCAGGGTCGCCTTGGCCGTGGTGTCATCAAGATTTCTGCTGTTGCACCAGAACATCGCAAAGTTAAAGCTCCGGCAATCGTGTTTGATTCTCAAGAAGCAGTGCAAGCTGCGTTTGATCGTGGTGAATTACACCGAGACTTTATTGCGGTTGTTCGTTTCCAAGGTGCTCGTGCTAACGGTATGCCTGAATTGCATCGTTTAACGCCTGTGTTGGGTGTTTTACAAGATCAAGGTTTCCACGTTGCTTTAGTGACTGATGGCCGTATGTCTGGTGCTTCAGGCAAAGTTCCTGCGGTGATTCACTTATCTCCAGAAGCCTTACTAAATGGGCCGATTGCTAAAGTGCAAACAGGCGATATGTTGATTATTGATGCTGAGGCAGGCGTACTCGATGTTGAAATAGATGAACAGACTTGGCAGTCGCGTCCCGTTGCACAGCCAGAACATCAGGCAGAAAACGAAGTTGGCTTTGGCCGTGAATTATTTGGTGTTTTCCGTGCTGCTGCTGCGCCAGCTGAACATGGAGCATCTGTATTTGGTGCATTAGTTGGTGAAACTTCACCAGAGCAGATTTGAGTCAAAGGAACTGAAAAATAATGATTAAAATTGAAGATATCGTCAAATTAGGTCCAGTCATTCCCGTATTGGCATTTGATTCTGCCGAGCAAGGTGAAGATGTATCACGTGCTTTACATGCTGGCGGTGTAAAAGTCCTTGAAATTACGTTGCGTACTGCTGCGGGTCTTGCTGCTATTGAGCGTGCTAGCCAATTGGCAGATGACATTGTGGTCGGTGTAGGTACGATTACCAAGCCAGAACATTGTGCTCAAGCTAAAAAAGCAGGTGCTCAATTTGGTGTATCTCCCGGTTTGACTAAAGATCTGCATTTGGCTGCACAAGATGCCGGCTTGCCTTTATTGCCTGGTGTGATGACACCAAGTGACCTGATTCAGGCAATTGAATTAGGTTATGACATTGTAAAGTTCTTCCCAGCTCAACAGGCAGGTGGCGTTGAGATGCTAAAAGCATTTTATGGCCCATTTCCAAACTTACGCTTTTGTCCGACTGGCGGAATTACTGCAGAGTCAGCACCGGATTTCTTAAAGCAACCTAACGTGGTTTGTGTGGGTGGTTCATGGTTAACACCTAAAGCTACTGTAGCTGCACAAGACTGGGCTGAAATTACTCGCTTGGCACAAATTGCGAGTCAGTTGAGAGCACCGTAGATGTAGTCGATATTTATAAAAAATGAAGTGCATTTTATGTGCTTTAAAGGCTGTATTGATGTGACCAGTTTGTGCTGGTCACACCTAAATATAAAAATTTAATGTCTTAACAGTAGGAATTACTGTGGTTGAAGACCTTTGTTTAGGCAGTGAGCCTAAATAATTATTCCAAGGAGAAGTGTCCCATGGAGACGGTTCAGGGTGGCATGTTACTGATCTACACTGTAATCGCGATTATTGCTTTAGTGGTCATGATCGCGAAGTTTAGAATTTATCCATTTCTGGTTCTCATTATTGTTTCACTTGGTTTAGCTTTAGCTGTTGGCATGCCAATGGGCGATATTGTTAAGTCATATGAAGCTGGTACTGGTAAAACCCTAGGCCACCTTGCGATTGTAATCGCATTAGGAACAATGCTCGGCAAAATGATGGCTGAGTCGGGTGGCGCAGAGCGAATAGCAATTACTTTAATTAAGTGGTTTGGTGAGAAAAATATTCACTGGGCCATGATGTTTATTGCCCTTATTGTTGGGCTTCCCGTATTTTTCGAAGTAGGTTTCGTTCTACTCATTCCAATTGCGTTCAACATTGCGAAGCGAACAGGCAAATCCTTACTGGTTGTAGGCTTGCCAATGGTTGCTGGTTTGTCGGTTGTGCATGGCTTAATTCCACCACATCCAGCAGCGTTGTTAGCAGTACAGGCTTATCATGCTGATATTGGTAAAACAATTGCTTATAGTCTGATAGTGGGTGTGCCAACAGCTATTGTTGCTGGACCATTGTATGCACTTTGGATCAATAAATACGTCAAATTGCCTGAAAATAACCCGTTAGCGAAGCAGTTTATTGAAGCAGATACGAATAGAACTCGCGAGCTACCAAGCTTTGGGATTACCTTATTTACGATCATGCTGCCAGTTGTATTGATGTTGATCGGAAGCTGGGCAGATCTTTTCTTTGCACCACAAACCTTTGCAAACGACTTACTACGTTTTATTGGTACTTCTGATATCGCATTGCTCATCGCAGTATTGGTCAGCTTTATTACTTTCGGTACGATGCAGGGCTTTAACCGTGAACAAATTGAAAAATTCTGTGGCGGATGTTTAGCTTCTATTGCTGGGATTATGTTGATTGTAGGTGCTGGCGGTGGTTTTGGTGGCATTTTGCGTGACACCGGTATTTCTAATGAGATTGTTTCTACAGCTTTAAAGGCAAATTTATCGCCGTTATTGTTGGGTTGGTTTGTTGCAGCATTAATTCGTTTGGCAACAGGATCGGCAACGGTTGCCATGGCTACAGCTTGTAGCATTGTGGCTCCAATTGCAGCAACAGCGGGAGTTGCGGTTAGACCAGAACTTTTGGTACTTGCCACAGGTTCAGGTTCATTAGTTTTCTCACATGTAAATGACGCAGGATTCTGGTTAATCAAAGAATATTTTGGTATGACAGTAGGACAGACACTCAAGACTTGGTCAGTATTAGAAACGATCATTTCGGTGTTGGGTTTATCTTTCACGCTACTGCTTAGCACTATTTTATAATTAAAGGTGAGTAATCCATGATTGTGATTGCAATGGGTGTCTGTGGAACAGGTAAAACCCTAATTGGTGAATTGTTATCAGAGCGTTTGGCTTGTGAGTTTCTTGATGGTGATACGCTTCATTCAGCTGCAAATAAAAGTAAGATGAGTCAGGGCATTCCCTTAACAGATGAAGACCGCTTGCCATGGTTACAAGCAATTCGTCAGGTCATTGAAACCAAACAGAGAGATGGTGAAACGGCTGTATTTACATGCTCATCTTTAAAGCGCATGTATCGCGATATTTTAAGAGGGCAGGACCAGAATATTAAGTTTGTCTACTTAAAAGGTTCTTATGAATTATTACAGCAACGACTTGCAGAAAGATCAGGTCATTTTTTTGACCCAGCGTTGCTACAAACACAGCTAGACACACTAGAGGAGCCTGATGTGAATGAAGCAATTGCTATTGATATTGCTCTCACACCAGAACAGATCATTGAACAAGTCATCCAGAAGCTAGGGGCGACTGATAGTGTGTGTCGGGGGTAAATTCAGCTAGAAAGGTTATCAACGCTTTAAGATATTCACCTTGTGGTTAACGCTTCAAGCAAGGTGAGTACGGATAATAATAGTGATATTGACCCGAATAAATCCTAATTAGAATGGAAAGTTCGGGAATATATAAAAGACATACGAATAATAAGGTATTAAGAAGAATGAATCAGTTAAATAATCTACAACATAAATTCCCAGTAGTGGACAGTATTCCTGAAAGTGTGCGTTTACCCTCCCAAATTCATCAGCGTGTCTCACTGGTAGATGGTGAATTGAAGTTATGGGCTGGTGCAACCAAGAAAACATTATCTCCAATCTGGATTCAGCAGCCTGACGGTAGCCTACAGCAAGTTGAACTTGGTAGTTATCCAGTCATGGGTGAAAAAGAAAGCGATGAAGCACTAGAGGCAGCGGTACGGGCTTACAATAATGGTCGCGGCGAATGGCCAATGATGAAGGTGAGTGAGCGCATTGCCTGCATGCAAAAATTTATTCAGCGCATGGTGGAACAGCGAGATCTGATTATTAAGTTGATCATGTGGGAAATTGGCAAAAGCTTGGCGGATTCAGAAAAAGAGTTTGACCGTACAATTACCTACATGCGTCAAACGATTGATGCTCTGAAAGATTTGGATAATGCCAATTCCCGCTTTGTAATTGCCGAAGGTACGATTGGTCAAATCCGTCGTACTCCACTAGGTGTCGTGTTGTGTATGGGACCATACAACTACCCGCTGAACGAAACCTTTGCGACTCTGATCCCAGCCATGCTGATGGGTAATACCATTATTTTTAAACCACCTCAATTTGGGACCTTGTTGTTTGAACCGTTACTAGAAGCGTTCCGTGATTCATTTCCAAAAGGTGTGATCAATACCATTTATGCACCAGGCTCTCTAGTGGTACCCCATCTACTGGCATCTGGGCAAATTAATGTACTGGCGCTGATTGGTTCTAGTAAAGTAGCTGATCACTTGAAGAAGCAACATCCTAAATCTCACCGTCTGCGTGCGATTTTGGGGCTGGATGCGAAGAATGCAGCCATTATTCTGCCGGATGCCGACTTGGATCTAACAGTGAAAGAGTGTCTGTTGGGTGCATTGTCGTTTAATGGTCAGCGTTGTACCGCACTCAAAATGTTGATGGTACATCGTTCAATAGCCGATGAGTTTGTTAGCCGCTTAACGGCTGAACTGGCTAAACTTAAAGTGGGGATGCCTTGGGAAAAAGGTGTGTTTATTACTCCGTTACCAGGTATGCACCGTACGACCTACATGACTGAAGTCATTGAGGATGCTGTGGCTAAAGGGGCAAAAGTGGTTAATCTGGAAGGCGGTGAATTCTGCAAAACGATGTTCTATCCAGCTGTAGTTTATCCAGTGACTGAGGGAATGAGGCTGTATCGCGAAGAACAGTTTGGTCCAGTGATACCAGTCTCCGTTTATGATGACATTGAAACTGTGCTGGACTATGTCACTACTTCTGATCATGGGCAACAGGTGAGTATTTTTGGTAGCGACCCTGAGCAAATTGGTCACTTGGTTGATCCACTGGTTCATCAGGTCTGTCGTGTGAACATCAACTGTCAATGTCAGCGCGGCCCTGATGTGTTCCCATTTGGTGGACGTAAAGATTCTGCGGAAGGTACATTGTCTGTGCATGATGCGCTTCGTGCATTCTCGATCCGTTCTATGATTGCTGCTAAACAGACAGATGACAGCAAAGGCATGTTGGCCTCTATGGTGTCTGAACACTACTCTAAATTTGTGAATACCGACTTTATTTTCTAATAAATATACGATTAAGAAAAACCAGCCTTCGGGTTGGTTTTTTATAGTGACTCATAACTTGAGTAATAAAAAACGCCTGAAATTGATCAGGCGTTTTTATTTGAACTAATAAATTTAATTATTGGCGAATTTGTCCGTCACCTAACACAATCCATTTTTGTGAAGTTAAGCCTTCTAAACCAACTGGGCCGCGGGCATGGATTTTATCAGTGGAGATACCTATTTCAGCGCCTAAGCCATATTCGAAACCATCAGCAAAACGAGTTGATGCATTGATTACGACTGAGCTTGAGTCTACACGAGCCAAGAACTGACGAGCTAAAGTGTAGTTTTCAGTCACAATTGCATCGGTATGATGTGAACCATATTTGTTGATATGGTCAATTGCTTCATCAATGCCACTCACTACTTTAACTGCAAGAATTGGCCCTAAATATTCGGTGTACCAATCTTCTTCTGTCGCTGGTTTTACAGAAGCACCCAAAATGCGACGTGTTTCTGGACAACCACGGAGCTCAACTTGTTTCTCAGCATAGAGTTCAGCAATGTGCGGTAAGAAAACATCTGCAATTTTTTCATCAACGAGCAGAGTTTCCATCGCATTACAAACGCCATAACGATGTGTTTTTGCATTTAATGTAATTGGTAAAGCTTTTTGCAAGTCGGCTTGTGCTTCAACAAATACATGGCAGTTACCATCAAGATGCTTAATGACAGGAATACGCGCTTCGTTAGTTACACGCTCAATTAAGCTTTTGCCACCACGTGGAACGATTACATCTACATATTCAGCCATGGTAATAAGATGACCAACAGCCGCACGGTCAGAAGTGTTAATCACTTGAACTGAATCTTCAGGTAAGCCAGCAACTTTTAAGCCATGCTTAATCGCTTCAGCGATCGCTTTATTTGACTCGAGTGCTTCTGAACCACCACGTAAAATAATGGCATTGCCCGATTTAATCGCTAAAGATGCAGCTTCAAGGGTTACGTTTGGACGTGATTCGTAAATCATCCCAATAACACCTAAAGGCACACGCATTTTTCCAATTTGAATGCCTGTGGGGCGATATGCAAGATCAGTAATTTCCCCAATTGGATCGACAAGTGCGATCACATCTTTTAGACCTTGCAACATTCCTTTAAAGCGTGTGGGCGTAAGTTCAAGACGATCAAGCAATGCGCTGTCGAGCTGATTGCTACGACCTTTATCCATGTCGATTTGATTCGCTGCCAAGATTTCTGCCTGATTATTTTCTAAAGCAGTATAAATAGCAGAGAGTGCATGATTTTTTAGTGAGGTAGAAGCACTTGTTAGGACACGAGATGCCTGACGTGCTTGTTGCCCGACTTTTTGCATATATTGTTCAATTGAGTCTTGCATAGCATTTTTTAATCATTTACCAATGAGTAAGATAGTAGCAGTCAAATGCGGAACAATGAATGGCTTTTTTTGAAAAATGTGACTGCCATAAAAAAACATTTAAATATTTTGCAAACTATTAGCGACTTAAACAAGATGAGCGGTCATTTGAGCGATTGCGTATATTTCACACAATTGTTTAGAATGTTATTGTGCAATACAAACTAATACAAATTTAAAAGTTTTGTGCATAAAAGATTACGTGTTCAAGAAGGAACTCTTGCAGCATAAAAAAATTACAGCAAGGAGGAAGCAGGGATATGAATTCCATTATTCAAATGGATTCGGAGATCAACCAAGCTTATGCCGGTTTTGGCTTTTTCGATATCTACCATAGAGATAGTTTTAAACAACCTGCTCGTACAACATGGATTGACGGCTGGAAAATTGAATATATGGCAATTGCCGATCCAAAATCGATTCACAATACGCCAATTGTGATTGTGGGCGGTGCTTTCCAGAATTTTAATTCTTATAAATATTGTGTTGAACAACTTTTTGAAAGTGGTCCAGTCATTTTAATCGATTTGCCTTCTATGGGGGCAAATCAGCAAATTACTAATCGGGATACTGGCGTATCTGCAGGTACTTTAGAGCTACCTGATTTGTCTAAAATGTTGGGACGTTGGTTAGATATTGTGGGTCTACAAAAAGTTTCCGTTATGGGAATGTCTTTAGGGTCAGTGATTGCTTCTTGTTTTGCCTATCATCGTCCTGAATTAATGGATCGCATGATTTTAATGGGGGTTATGCAAAAGACCCGAAAAAGTTGGCGAATGATTTTGGAAGAGTCGCTCAAGCTCATGCAAGAAAACCGCATGGAAGAGTTTGGGCAAGCTGTAATTTTATATTTAGTTAATCATGCAAAATTAGATAAAACCCGCATGTCACCAACAGCCAAGAAATTATTTTTTAGACAAATGGCTGAGTTTACGGGTACTGAGCGAGAACGTTATGAAATTAACTGTAATCGTCTTTTGCGGTTAACGGATGTACCTATTCCAGAGTGCAAAACGTTGGTTGCAGCAGGGCAGTACGATAGTTTTACTCTGCCTCATGAAAATGCGAACTTTGCGTTGCAATGCCCAGACATGGAATTTGCATTGATCGCAAACGCAGATCATGTACCGCAGCTCCAGCGTCGTAAAGAAACCATGAGTTTGTTTACTTCATTCTTAAAAGGTGAATCTATCCAAAATTTGGATGGCATTATTCCTATGACACGTGAACAAATGCAAAACATGGAACGCCGTGGTGAAGAGCGAGTTCGAGTTTTGCAGCCAAATACTCAACTTACTCACCGAGAGTCTGATGTAGAGGTACCTGTAACAATTGTTGATGTCACTTTCTTCGGTATGTATTTAAAAATGGATGATGTTTCTCAGCTTAATTTTGTGAATGACCATCCACGTGACTTGGCACTGCATTTAGAAGATGAAGAGGGTAGCTTTGCAATTGAGTGCTTAATTTTTGAGAGTACAGAGCAGGGTATTCGCGCTTTATTTAAACATGGTAGTTTCGAACTTGCTGATCGTTTAAGCCGTTTTATTGCTCGTCAAAAACAAGCAGTTTAATAATATAATTATAGATGGAAGCTCGTTGATGTCGAGCTTCCATTTTTTATATTGGTTATTTTATTTGCGCGTGAATGGTCCAGACCAAGTCGCCTAAATGTTGCTCATGACTATCTTGAGACGCTTGTCCAAAGAAAATTTGTGGTTGTTCCACGCTAACTTGATCGAACTCTGTATCTTTAAAAAAGTCTTCAACTTCTTTGGGATTTTTGAAGTGAAAACTAAACGAGCTTCGAGACATTAATTTCAATAACTTACTGCTATTCCAGATAATACTAGCAAGTTTGTTTTTAACTGGTTCAGGGTAGAGGTCAGTTAAATAATGAAAATTTTTAAAAGAAGCGCCATAGTGAGCAATCGATTGAATCAGCTGTTTTAATAAATCTTTATCAAAGTAATTAATTAAACCTTCACTAATCACAACTAGCGGGCGGTTCGGGTCAAATACTTTAAATGCTTGTGCAAAAGCTTCTGTAAATAAATCAACTGATAAAACTTCAGGTGCATTTTTTTCAATTTGCTGTAACGCATTTTGTTTGGTTTGTGCCATGTCGGGTAAATCAAGCTCCCGATAGGTAATCGAAGGGTAATGCTGTCTAAACCACCAACCGCGTGGGGACAGGCCACATGCTATTTCTAGAACTTGTAAATCAGGACTTTCTTGAATGAGTTGTTCTAAGTGATGATCAAGCATGGTGTGACGTTGTTTAAGCGTCGTGCGCATACTACCGCCCACATATTTCTCAGCCCAAGATTCTATTGGATGAACCAAATATGCTAGTGATTTGCCTTTGGTTGTAGCAAGTGCTTCATGAGAGATCCCCATTTGATACCAGATATAGCCTGTATAGTGGGCTGTAAAAGAGATGTGGCGGTGTTTTGAAAGTTGTTGTGTCATTCGTCCTGAGCTCGATTTATTGTTTTTCTGTGATCTTCATTATTTATAACAATGAAGAGGTTTTAATGCATTGATGTTGAATGAACCTGTATGACGGAGTCCTGTCAATTAGGTTCGCATTCTGGGATGAACTTTCAGTTAGAGTTACTTTTCTTTCGGGAAAAGTAACCAAAACCATTGTCATACGCAAAACCTGTTCACTTTCTGCATCTATCAAATATATTGAAGCAATCAATATCCTTCAGCAGATGAGCAGGTTGCGTATGACTTAACCGCGTATCAGATAGCGAATAGGTTTTTGTAGCCAATTGAAATTTATACTAACTTAAATCGAATTTTTAAACTCTTCAATGGCTGTTTTGACAGCTTGCCACTCGTTGCCAAGCGATAAGGTTTCACCAATCTGAATTTGTGGAATTTGACCACGCATTCGTTCAAGGCGTTCTTGATTTGGTAGCTCTAAGTTTGCAATACCTTCAAGTGCTGTACATGCCGCACTACGGTCATTACACACGAGTCCCATATCACAACCAGCAGTTAAAGCAGCTTGAATACGTGCATCTGCGCCACCTGCTACACATGCAGCTTGCATGCTTAAGTCATCAGAGAAAAGTACACCATCAAACTTCAAACGGTTGCGTAGAACTTCTTGAATCCAGAAAGGTGAAAAACCGGCTGGATTTGGATCGATCTGATCATAAATCACATGTGCAGGCATGAGCGCATCAAGCTGAGGCATAAGCTTAATGAAGCTTTGCATGTCATGATTGTAAATTTCGTCATAGCTACGGCTATCGATTGCAGCTGCGACATGAGAGTCGGCTTTCACTGAGCCGTGACCCGGGAAATGTTTGCCCGTGTTTGCCATTCCCGCTTTTTTCATGCCTTGCATAAACGCGCCAGCAAGTGGTGCGATATCCTCAATATTTTTAGAGAAGCCACGATCACCGATCACATCACTAATTGCATTAAGGTCTAAAACGGGTGCAAAACTAAAATCGATACCGACAGCAAGGACTTCGGTTGCCATTAACCAACCGCACTGTTCAGCTAGTTCAAGTGCTTTTTGAGGTTGAGTAACATAGAGTTCACCGAAACGACCCATGGCCGGTAATAAGGTAAAGCCTGATCTTAGGCGCTGAACTCGACCACCTTCTTGGTCGACAGCAATTAAAATATCTGGACGAATTTGACGCATATGATCCGTTAATGCACGCACTTGTTGTGGAGATTCAATATTTCGTGCAAATAAAATCATGCCACCGACTTGCGGAGCGCGTAATAGTTCAATATCTTCTTGAGTAAGTTCTGTGCCGGCGATATCCAGCATCAATGCGCCAATCATATTGGTTCCATTTGAATTTTGATTGAAAAACAATAAGCGAATTTTGCAATGTTTTGCTACATTTTGTCAGTACAGAATATGATAAAACTACACGGTATAAACAATTTAGTTGGTTAAGATTTTGAATCTGCTTAGTTCATATCGAAAACAGAGCGTGTAAGATAGGAACACCCAAGGAAGTATTAAAAATTTATGAAACTTCAAACTATAGCTTGTGCAGTAGCGATCGCAACTGGCGGTTTATTCTTCACTCATACGATGAATGAAGCGAGAGCAGCAACCAATACTGCTGTAGTTTCTCAATCGATCCAGCCAACGCAAGAACAGGCTTTGGTGGCTCGCCAACTGGCAACTTTAGTTGATCGCCAACATTATTTAAATATGCGTCTGGATGCGACCACATCAAATCGTATTCTCGATATGTATTTAGATAGTCTTGATCCGGATCACTCACTATTTTTAGACGCTGAAGTTCAAAATTATAAAAAACTATATGGTTCAAATTTTGGTGCTTCTTTAAAAGCGGGAAATTTGACTGGACCATTTGCAATTCATCAGCAATATCGTGAACGCTTAAAACAATTTTATGAGTTCATGTTAGCCGAACTGAAACAGCAGCAAAATTTAAAACAGCCAAATAGTTATATTGAAGTTGATCGTGAAAAAGCGCCGTATTTTAAAACATCGGCTGAGCAACAAAATCACTGGCGTAAAATGTTGGTTTCGCAGTTAATCAACTTAACGATTAGCCGTGAAGAAGAGCAGGCGAAACAAAAAGCGCTTAAAGAAAATCCATCACTTGCTGATGGTCAAGATTTAACTGGTCCAGAAGATTTAACACCAGCTCAGACCTTAACTAAACGTTATACGCGTCAGCTTGAAAGAATTAGTCGTGTGAAAAGCGATGATGTGTTGGATAAAACATTGAACGCCATGTTGGCGACTTATGATCCACACAGTAACTATTACCCGCCAATCGATGCGATAGAATTGAATCGCCAAACCACCTTGCAGCTTGAAGGTATTGGTGTATCGATTCGTCCAGAGCGTGGCAATGAAGATTACACCAAGATTGAAACCATTGTAGAAGGTGGTCCTGCAAGTAAGTCTGGTCAAGTGAAATCGGGAGATCGAATCGTTGGTGTCGCCCAAGAAGGCGAGAAAATGATTGATGTGGTTGGTTGGACAAGTTCTGAAATTGTTGGACTCATTCGTGGTAAGCGCGGAACTAAAGTTACGTTAAAACTTCTTGGTGCTGGCGCATCAATGAGTCAAGCACGTAATGTGACCTTAGTGCGTGATGTGATTCAAGAAGAAGATGCTGGTGTTCGTTCACGTACAGTTGAAGTGACACGTGATGGTAAAAAGCATGTGTTGGGCGTAATTGAAATTCCATCATTCTATTTTGACTATCGTTCACGTCGTGCGGGTCAACAATACCGTTCAGTTTCTGAAGATACGGCCAATGCTTTTGAAGCGTTAAAAGCGAAGAAAGTAGAAGGTATTATTATCGACTTGCGTAATGACCCAGGTGGTTCATTAGAAGAAGTTGCACGTATGCTGGGTCAAGTGATTAAGTCAGGTCCAGTGGTTCAAATTCGTGATGGCAATGGCAACGTAAGTGTTTTTGAAGACAACGATGGTGGTCAGCAAGTTTACACAGGTCCACTCGCTGTAATGGTGAACTTGGCATCGGCATCTGCAAGTGAGATTTACTCTGCTGCAATCCAAGACTATGAGCGCGGTATTATTATTGGTAGCACAACGACTGGTAAGGGTACAGCTCAGGTGCAACTTGATACTCTGGCATACGGTCAAGCGACTTTAACTCAGCGTAAGTTCTACCGTATTACAGGTGGTAGTACACAAAATAAAGGTGTAGTGCCAGACATTAAACTCGTCGATATCTATAACGAAGAGTTTGGTGAGCGTAAATCGAAGAATGCGTTGAAGTGGGACACAATTCCTACTGCACCATTTAAGCGCGAAGGCTCTGTTCAACCTTATGTGGCAAAGTTGTCTCAATTCTCTGAACAACGTGTTGCTAATGATGCCCAGTTTAAATATCTAAATAAACGTACCGCGATTGCCAAAGTTACGAGTGATCAGAAACAAGTGGTACTTGATATTGATAAACGCCGTGCAGAATTACTTGGTTTAGAGAAACAAACTTTAGATGCAGAAAATGAACGCCGTGCTGCAACTGGTCAAAAGCCTTTTGCAAACTGGGAAAGCTATCAAGCTTCATTAGATGCTCTAGCTGAATCTCGCGCTAAAATGAAAGCATCTCAACGCCCTGCATTGCCAGAAGAAGAAACTTTTGTGACTGAAGCTGCAAATGTACTCATGGATTATGCAAAATTGCAAAATCGCTAAGTATTACTAGGTCTTAAGAGAAAAGCATGCTGTTATCAGCGTGCTTTTTTTATTTTTCATGTCAGTAAACTGTCACGCATTTATCATCAAAATGTCAAAAAAGCTGCTTAATATTTAAGCATGAAAATAAATACATTGATGGATGGCGCTATGCAAAGCTCATACGCGACAGCACTATTAAAACAACAGCAACTTCCTGAAAGCTTCCAATTCTTTTTTAAACAAAAGCTGCAGCTATCTAATACGCATTCACTGCATGATTTAGTGCGCCCACGTTTAAAAATTGCGATTGTTACCGAAACTTGGCCACCTGAAATTAATGGCGTGGCACTTTCATTATTACAACTATGCCAAGGTTTACAAAAACAGGGGCATAAGATTTTACTGATTCGTCCAGAGCAAAAAGCAAAATGCCATGACTTTACGCCAGAGCAAGAATGTCTGGTGATGTCGCAGGCAATTCCCAAATATCCGACTTTGCAGTTTGGTTGGCCACAATATTTAAAAGTATCGAAAGCTTTTGAAAAGTTTGTACCGGATGTGGTGCACATTGTGACCGAAGGACCATTAGGTTTAACTGCCATGCAAGCTGCTAAGGCAAAATCTATTCCGGTTTCTAGTGGCTTTCATTCGCCATTTCAAGATTTTAGTCGATTCTTCGATTTGGCTTTTTTGGTTAAACCGATTCAAAAATACCTGTGCTGGTTTCACAACAATACTCAAGTGACTTGTGTGCCAAGTAAAGATACCCAAGAAGCATTACGCGGTTTTGGCATTACTTGCCCGCTGGTTGTTGTTGGACGTGGTGTAGACACAACGAGATTTTCACCAAAGCACCGCTCTGAAAATTTACGAAAGCAATGGGATGCCGATGAGAATACTCGCGTTATGCTTTATGTAGGGCGTTTGTCTCCTGAAAAAGAAGTGCAAGTGCTCATTGATAGTTATGCCAACTTACAAACTGTCCAGCCCCATAAAACGAAATTGGTTATTGTGGGAGATGGCCCGGATTTTGCTCGTTTAAAGTCATTACCTGAAGCGAAGGGTGTTATCTTTACCGGAAGTTTGAGAGGTCAAGATTTGGCGGCTGCCTACGCGAGTGCAGACGTATTCGTATTTGCGAGTCAAGTTGAAACGTTTGGTAACGTAGTTTTAGAGGCAATGGCAAGCGGTTTGCCAGTTATCGCGTATGATTATGCATGTGCACATCAATACTTAACACATGGTGTGAATGGCTGGTTAAGCCCACTTGGACAAAAAAGCCACTTTATACAACAAATTTATCAGCTTCCTTCAGTACAACAACTTAGAGAAATGGGCGTACAAGCCTGTCATAAAGTACAGCAAAGCGGTTGGCAACTTCCGGTTCAGCAATTGGAGCAGGCATTTTATCAGGTAGTGAAGGAGCCCTCGGTGGACTTCACCTAAGTATCCTAAAATAGGAGAATGACCATGAAATTTAAGAATGCAAAAATAAAAATACTTGATTTAGATTTAAGAGGCTGTTTATACCTTAACAATTTCTCTCACTCACAGCGTGTTGCCCTTTTCTTCAAAATCATCAGTCGTGTGGGTGATGGCCCATTTTGGTATCTAATGCTGGCAATCGTGTGGGGGATGCAAGGGATCACCTATAGCCTGCAAATCATCTACTTGTTATTAGGTGGTTCTGTTGGGACTGCGATCTATAAATTTTTAAAACATAAGACAACACGACCTCGTCCTTATCAAGTGCATCAAGTGATTGTGCTTGGTGAAAGACCACTTGATCACTTTAGCTTTCCATCGGGCCATACGCTTCATGCGGTCATGGTGACGATTGTGTTGGGTTATATCCAGCCAGCTTTACTTGCGGCGATGTTTCCTTTCATGGTGCTTGTAGCATTGTCTCGTATGGTACTTGGTCTTCATTACCCAAGTGATGTGATTGTCGGTGCACTCATTGGTGCAGCAGTCGCGAGTATGATTATTTTTATGGCTCCGCTCTTGAACATCGCTTTATAGGCATCGGTAATTTTTATCAGCTTAAGCTATCGATTAGGTTTGTGGATTTGCTAAAGTACACAGTTCGTGATTTAGCAGATTAAACAGATAGGAGCCGCTATGGGCTTACGTTGGACAGATACGATTGATATTGCCATTGAATTGTCAGAAGCACATCCAGAAGTTGATCCGCAATGGATTCGTTTTACCGATTTACATGCATGGGTGTGCGCATTGCCAGACTTCAATGATGACCCAAATAAATCGACAGAAGGATTGCTAGAAGGGATTCAAATGGCCTGGATAGACGAAGTTCGCTAAAAACAGTAGAAAAAATCACAACTTTTACACATTCAAAGCTGATTATTGCCTATGACATCGGTATAATGCGGCAAATTTTTTAATGTTTAAATTTTAAAATAAAGGAGCCACTCATGGCTATTGAACGTACTTTGTCTATCGTAAAACCTGATGCAGTTTCTAAAAACCACATCGGTGATATTTTTGCTCGTTTTGAAAAAGCGGGTTTAAAAATTGTTGCGACTAAAATGAAACACCTTTCTCAAGCTGATGCTGAAGGTTTCTATGCTGAGCATAAAGAACGTGGTTTCTTTGGTGACTTAGTTGCATTCATGACTTCTGGTCCAGTTGTAGTATCTGTTCTTGAAGGCGAAAATGCAGTTCTTGCACACCGTGAAATCTTAGGCGCTACAAACCCTAAAGAAGCTGCTCCTGGCACGATCCGTGCTGACTTTGCTGTAAGCATCGACGAAAACGCTGCTCACGGTTCTGACTCAGTTGCTTCTGCAGAGCGTGAAATTGCTTACTTCTTTGCTGACAACGAGATCTGCCCACGCACTCGTTAATCGAAAGCATTCAAACCAGATAAGTGGTATACTACTTATCTGGTTTTTTTATTCTCTCAAGAGAATATTGTTTGATTCTTGAACAATATCTTCAGTTTTTTGACATGGTTTAGGTAAATACACATGAGTTCTGCAGAGGTCGTTTCATCTGAAAATCTTGATGGACAGCAGCAATCTTCCTCCACGCTGGTCATTCCTGCTGCCGAAAATAAAGTGAATTTACTCGGCATGTCTCGTACTGAATTAGAAAAATTCTTTGAAGATATTGGTGAGAAAAAGTTTCGTGCCGGTCAGGTGATGAAATGGATACATCAATACTTCATTACTGATTTTGCTGAAATGACCAATATTTCAGGGAAGTTGCGTGCGAAGCTTGAACAAATTTGTGAAATCAAAGCTCCTGAAGTGGTTCACCGTCACTATTCAAAAGATGGTACACGTAAGTGGGTTTTTCGTGTGGGCGATGGTGCAGGTTCTTTAGTTGAAACTGTATTAATTCCTGCCGAAGATAAAACAGGCTTGCGTAAGACTTTGTGTATTTCGTCACAAGTCGGTTGTGCATTAGATTGTTCATTTTGTTCAACAGGCAAACAAGGTTTCCAACGTGATTTAACGCCAGATGAAATCATTGGACAACTTTGGATGGCAAACTATTCTTATATGGAAGAAGTGCCCGTTGCCGAGCGCGAGCGTTCAGTGACCAATGTCGTGATGATGGGTATGGGTGAACCATTGCTCAACTATGATGCAGTATTAAGCTCAATGCAGATTATGCTTGATGACTTTGCTTATGGCATGTCTAAGCGTCGTGTGACTTTATCAACATCAGGTGTTGTACCTAAAATTGATCAACTTGCAAAAGACATTGATGTTGCTTTAGCAATTTCTTTACATGCACCAAATGATGAATTACGTAATGAACTAGTGCCAATTAATAAAAAATATCCATTGGCTCAGTTGATTGCAGCATGTCAGCGTTATATTGCCAAAGATGGTAATGAAAGTACGCGTAAACATGTGACTATTGAATATGTGATGTTAGAGGGTGTGAATGATCAGCCTGAACATGCACAACAAATGATTAAATTATTAAAAAACTTACCAAGTAAAATTAATTTAATTCCATTTAACCCGTTCCCGCATGCACCATATGGCCGCTCAAGCCGAAATCGAATTATCTCGTTCCAAAAAACTTTGTCTGATGCTGGATTTGTGTGTACGATTCGTCAAACACGTGGTGATGATATTGATGCTGCATGTGGACAGTTAGTCGGTCAAGTGGCCGATAGAACTCGTCGTGCTGAACAGTGGCAGAAGAAAGTCACACAGCGTCAAGAGATTTTGCGTACACAGGGATAAAATTGAGGGCAGGCTTTGAGTACTCCAAAGTTAAAAACGGTATTATGTATGGGGGTTGCAGTTGCATTTCTGGTAAGTGGTTGCCAGACAACGCATGTGCAAAAGAAAGACCCAGAAAAAGCGGTAAAAGTGCGTACACAACTTGCTGCTGAACATATCCGTTCGGGTGACTTGGATTCAGCAAAGCGAGCTCTTGATCAAGCTTTAAGTGTCGATAACCGCGATGCAATGGCAAATATGATGATGGGCATTCTGCTACAGCAAGAAGGTAGCAAGCCGAACTTAGAAAAAGCAGAACATTACTTTAAACGAGCAATTTCATCTGAACCAGATAATGCTCAAGCACATAATAACTATGGTACTTATTTATACCAAATGGAACGCTATAATGATGCGATCGAGCAATTTCGTATTGCTGGTACAACATTAGGTTATGACCAACGCTATCAGGCGTTAGAAAATCTAGGACGTATTTATTTAAAATTGGGTGATGTTGCGAATGCTGAAAAAACATTCAAACAAGCACTCCTTGCTAACCGCGACTCTTATATTTCAATGTTAGAGTTAGCGGAAATTTTTTATTTGCAGCAGCAGATTCCGGCTGCTACACAAATGTATGAACAATATGTTCATACAGTGGGGCAGAAAAATCAGGGTGCAAGAGCACTTTGGATTGGTGTAAGAGTGGCTCGAGCCAATGCGGATAAAATGGGAATGCAAGTGTTAGTAAACCAGTTACGTGCTTTGTTCCCGGAAAGTCCAGAATATCAACGTTATTTGCAATTACAGTATAGTACTGAGGCCGTATGGAAATAAATCCTAATTCACAGCAGCCAACTGGCTCAAGCTTACCGACTTCTGCTTTAGGAAATATTCAACGTCCTGGTGAGTATTTACGTCAAATTCGAGTTGCTCAGAATAAAGAGTTAGGGCAAGTTTCTTCAGATTTAAACATGCCGGTTAAGACTCTAACTGCTTTAGAGCAAGATGATTACAAGTCATTGCCAGAAGCGACTTTTATCAAGGGTTATTACCGTTCATATGCAAAATATTTAAATACAGATGCGACGGCAATTATTCAGCGCTTTGATGAAATTTATGCAAATGATACCGGGCTTTTACCGAACCATGCCTTAAATAATTCACCGATTAAAATCATGGGTAAACTCCCTGGTTCTAATAGTGACCGTAATAAGAAATGGTTGAAGCGAGCACTTCTTGCAGTCGTGATTATTGCCGTTGTGTCATTGATTGTCATGGGTATTCAAAAATGGACTTCTAAGAAAGAAGATGCTGATTTACCTAAAGTAAATCAATCTAGTGTTGAAGTTTTACCTATGAAAGGAAATGCCACATCAACAGTGGGTGATCAATTGGTGCTAAACTTTAACCGTCCAACGTCTGTTCATATTGTTGATGCAACAGGTAAAGTTTTGGCGACAGGCCGTCAGTCATCAACTTTAAACTTAAATGGCGAGTCTCCATTTCAGATTCGTCTTGATGATGCAACTGCCGTGTCATTAAGTTTAAACCAAGAACAGATTTCATTGTCTCCATATACGGTAAACGGTAAAGCTGAATTCCGTTTATCCCGCTAATACCATGAGTTGAGCGATACAATGATAGAGAACCCAATTAAACGTCGACCAACACGCAAAATTCGTGTTGGGTCGGTGTATGTCGGTGGCGATGCACCTATTAGTGTGCAAAGTATGACAAACACCGAAACTTGCGATGTTGATGCAACCGTTGCTCAGATTGAGCGTTGCGTTGATGCAGGTGCTGATATTATGCGTGTTTCGGTCCCATCTATGGAGGCTGCTGAGGCATTTGGCGCAATTCGTAAGCGCGTTTCAGTACCATTAGTTGCCGATATTCATTTTGACCATAGAATTGCCTTAGCAGTTGCAGATTATGGTGCAGACTGTTTGCGTATTAATCCGGGTAATATCGGGTCAGACCAGAAAGTTCGCGAGGTCGTTGCTGCGGCACGTCACCATGGTATTTCAATGCGTATTGGTGTGAATGCGGGTTCTCTAGAAAAAGATTTACAGAAAAAATATGGCGAGCCTACTGGGCAAGCACTTCTTGAATCAGCTTTACGTCACATTGATATTTTAGACCGCCTCGATTTCCATGAGTTTAAAGTTAGTGTAAAAGCCTCAAATGTGTTTTTAACCATGGATGCTTACCGCTTGCTTTCTCAGCAAATTGATAATCCATTACACCTTGGTGTTACCGAAGCGGGTATTTACCGTACGGGTACTGTGAAATCAGCGATTGCCCTTGGCGGATTATTGATGGAAGGTATTGGCGATACAATGCGTATTTCGCTTGCTGCCGAACCAGAAGATGAAATCAAGATAGGTTTTGATATCTTAAAATCGCTTGGTCTACGCTCTAACGGGATTAACTTCATTGCGTGTCCGAGTTGTTCGCGCCAAGAATTTAACGTTATTCAAGTGATGCAAGCTTTGGAAGAACGTTTAGAAGATATTCGTACTCCAATGGATGTGTCAGTGATTGGTTGTAAGGTAAATGGCCCGGGTGAAGCAAAAGAAGCTGATATCGGGGTTGTTGGGGCTGCGCCTCGCTCACTGGTTTATCGTAATGGTGAGAAAAGCCATTTAATCGATACCGATCAATTGGTTGATGAAATCGAAACAATGGTTCGTCAACGTGTCCAAGAGCTTGAAGAAGCTAAATCTAAAGAAATTATTCGTAGTTCATCATGAGTTCAATTGTCGCAATCAAAGGTTTTAATGACGTCTTGCCAACGCAAACAGTAGCGTGGAGACGTCTTGAGCAACATTTAGCATCTTTAATGGATGCTTATGGGTATCAGCAAATTCGTTTACCAATCGTTGAGCAAACGGGCTTGTTTAAACGTGCTATTGGTGATGCCACTGATATTGTTGAAAAAGAAATGTACACCTTTTTCGACAAAGGTAACCCACCAGAGTCATTAACCTTACGACCGGAAGGTACAGCTGGCTGTGTTCGTGCGTTGGTTGAACATAATTTGTTGCGCGGCGCTACGCCACGCGTGTGGTATATGGGACCTATGTTCCGTTATGAAAAACCACAAAAAGGGCGTTACCGTCAGTTCCATCAGTTTGGTGTGGAAACTTTTGGTGTTGCGACTCCTGACATTGATGCTGAATTGATTATGTTGACAGCTCGCTTATGGAAACGTATGGGCGTTGCTGATAAGGTTCAGCTTGAGTTGAATACTTTAGGCGAAACTGATGAGCGTACAGAGTATCGCAATGCATTAGTTGCTTTTTTAAATGAGCATAAAGATGCGTTGGATGAAGATTCGCAGCGTCGCTTAACAACAAATCCATTACGCATTTTAGATTCTAAAATTGAATCTACTCAGAAAATTCTGGAAAATGCGCCGAAATTGCATGATTTCTTAAAAGAAGATAGTTTGGATCATTTTAAGCAGTTACAAGATTATTTGACTGCTGCTGGTATCCAGTTTGTAATTAACCAGAAGTTGGTGCGTGGTCTAGACTATTACAACAAGACTGTTTTTGAATGGACGACTACAGCACTTGGTTCGCAAGGCACAGTATGTGCTGGTGGGCGCTACGACGGTTTAGTTGGCCAATTAAAAGGTAAGCCAGATCAATCTGTACCAGCTGTTGGTTTTGCAATGGGTATGGAGCGTTTATTGCTTCTGCTTGAGCAAGTTGAACAAGCTGAAGTTATTCGTGATTGTGAAGTTTTCTTGGTTGCAGAACCTGCTTATCAAACAAATGCTTTGATTTTAGCGGAACAATTACGTGACCAGTTAGAAGCTACAAATAGCAGTATTCGCATCAAAACAGGTTCACAAGGCAGCATGAAAAGCCAGATGAAAAAAGCTGATCAGGCTGGAGCAATCTTTGCTTTGATTTTAGGGGAACGAGAGTGGGAAGCACAGCAGCTTGCTATTAAAGAGTTAGCAACAGCTGAACAGTCACAAGTCGCAATTGCTGACCTCGTACCATTTTTAATCCAAAAATTTACAAAATAAACTGAACATCTGGAAAAGGACAATCACATGAGCTTAAGTGATGAAGAACAATTCGACAGCTTAAAGTCGTTCGCCAAAAAATATGGTTCTGCCATGATTAGCGGAATTCTCATTGCGTTGATTGCCTTTTTTGGGTGGACATACTGGCAAAAAAAGAATCTGGCAACTAGTCAGGTAGAAACTGCAAAAGTACAGCAGTTAATGGATGAGGCAAATGCGAGTGCCGATAATCCGAATGCTTTAAGTTCAGTAACTGCATCAGCTGATAAAATTGTAAAAGATGATATCGACTCTGTTCAGGCTATACAGACTCAGTTTGTATTAGCAAAATTAGCCTATGAAAAACAAGATTATGCTGCTGCTGAAAAAGCCTTAAAGAAAGTTGAAAATTCAAAAGTTAAAGATGAAGGTTTGATTCAGGTTGTAAAATTGCGTTTAGCAGATGCACAATTGGCGCAAAACAAATATGATGAAGCACTAAAAACTCTGTCTGGTAACGTCGATCCTGCGTTTAAAGCAACGGTAGAAGAGTTACGTGGTGATATCTTTGTTGCTAAGAAAGATGTTGATTCTGCTAAAAAAGCGTATCAGGCAGCTTGGAATTCGTTACTAGAACGTAAACAAGAGCGACAAATTTTACAAATTAAACTCGAAAGTGTTGGCGTTTTAGTTGAAGATCCACAGATTGAGCGCCCAATTTTGGAAACACAGGTGGAAGAGTCTTAATGAATCAGAAATTCAAACTGCCTTTGGCAATTGCAATCGCATCGGCTGTACTGGTGGGATGTTCTAGTAATAAAGTAAAAGAAGTTAAACCTAATCCTCTACCGAAATTGACCGAGTCGAAAAAGACCTTAACGCCAGTGTTTTCGCGTAGTGTTTCTTCTACTGATAAAGCTGATCCATTACGTTTGCAACTTGATGCAAACGATGGTGTGGTTTTTACTCTTGATCCAAAAGGTGAAGTCGCTGCATATCGTGGTAAACAACGCATTTGGGAAAAGAAAGTCAGCAAATTAGGCTTGAGTTCTGGTGTTGAAGCTGCTGAAGGAATTGTTGTTGTTGGTAACAGTAAAGGTCAACTCTTTGCACTAGATCAGGCAACAGGCGAACAGAAGTGGACTGCACAGTTATCTGGCGCATTGTTAAGCCCGTCATTGGTTCAATCTGGACGTGTTATTACCATTGCGAATGATGGTACTGTATTTGCGCATGATGCTACTTCAGGCCAACAAGTTTGGGCTTATAAGTTACCGAATGTCCAATTTAGTTTGCGTGGTCAGGCATCACCAGTGAGCCTTGATCCTCGTACTGTATTAATTGCTTCTGCGAATGCATATGTTTATGCAATTGATACCATTAGTGGTATTCCACGTTTCCAACGTCGTGTTGCGGTAAGTGAAGGTCGTTCTGATATTCAACGTTTAATTGATATCGATGGTGATCCTACTGTAGCTGGACAGTTTATGGTAACGACCAGTTTCCAAGGTCAAGTGACTGTAACCGATCTTGCTTCTCAACGTGTCGTTTGGAGTGAAGATTCGAGCAGTACTAAACGTCCAGAAGTTTATGACAATAAAGTATTTGTCTCTTCAACAGATGGTAAGTTAACAGCTTACGATTTAGCATCTGGTGAAAAAATCTGGGAAAATGATAGTTTGTTAAACCGTCATTTAAGTAATCCAGTTGTGCTAGGACAAGATCTTGTTGTAGGTGATTTAGATGGCGTATTACATCTTGTTGAACCAACAACAGGTAAGTTAATTGGTCGTTCAAAAACAAGTGGAGAAGTTAACACATTGCGTGTTATCGAGAATCAACTTTATGTTTCGACCCGAAAAGGTGATTTAAGTATTTGGCAGAATCGTTAATTTCGTTTGCTTGTGCTAAAATAAGCGCTTAACAAATTATGCTGTTAAAAATATCGGGGTGTTTGAATTAAATCAGTTCAAAGCCCCGTCTTTTATTATGGTCATCTCTGACCTTAAAATATATCTCCTGTACTGTTTTTAATGCTCATGCCATGAAATATGGCTGGTCTTGAATTAAGGTTATTGTATGAAACCCGTTATTGCGCTCATTGGTCGTCCGAATGTCGGAAAATCAACGTTATTTAACCAGATTACCAAGAGTCGTGATGCACTTGTAGCCGACTTCGCGGGCCTGACTCGTGACCGTAAATATGGTGATGCGACTTATCAGAATAAGTCTTTCATTGTCGTTGATACTGGCGGTATTGGGGAAAATGAGGGCGGTATTGATAACTACATGGCCGAGCAGTCAAAAACGGCAATTAATGAAGCAGATATCATTATTTTTGTGGTTGATGCTCGTGCTGGTTTATTGGCTTCAGATGAGCAAATTGCCCGTGAACTACGTACTTTGGGCAAGAAAATTTATCTTGTTGCAAACAAGGTAGATGGTGTTCATGCAGAAGCGGCTTTGGTTGAATTCTACAAACTTGGTATGGGTGAACCTTTACAAGTTGCTGCCAGCCATGGTCGTGGCGTGCAGCAAATGCTTGAAGATGTTCTTGAGAATGTTCCTGAAGACGAAAGCGAAGAAGAACATGACAAAGCAACAGGTTTACGCTTAGCTATTATTGGTCGTCCAAACGTTGGTAAATCTACCTTGGTCAATCGATTACTTGGCGAAGATCGTGTAGTAGCATTTGACCAACCTGGTACAACCCGCGATTCGATTTATATTCCTTTTGAACGTGATGGTCGTCAATACACATTAATTGACACAGCTGGTGTGCGTCGTAAGGGTAAAGTAGAAGAAATGATTGAGAAATTCTCAATTGTGAAAACGCTACAAGCCATTAAAGACGCACATGTGGTTGTGGTAGTTCTCGATGCTCGTGAAGGAGTTGTTGAGCAAGATTTGCATTTAATTGGTTACGCACTTGAAGCTGGGCGTGCCATGATGATCGCTATTAATAAATGGGATAACATGACCGAATATGATCGCAAACAATGTAAATTGGATGTTGATCGTCGTTTTGACTTTATTCCATGGGCGAAAGTACACCTTATTTCTGCATTGCATGGTACGGGTGTAGGGGATATGTATCCAACTATTCACCGTGCTTATGATTCATCGCATTTAAAAGTTTCACCTGCGAAATTAACCCAAATCTTGAATGATGCTACAGATGCACATCAACCGCCAATGGTGAGTGGAAAACGTATTAAAATGCGTTACGCGCATATGGGTGGACAGAACCCACCAACGATTGTGATCCATGGTAATAAGGTTGATAAGACTCCTGCGGATTATCGTCGTTACTTAGAAAACGTGTTCCGTAAAGTATATAAACTTGAAGGTACACCAGTTCGTATTGACTTTAAAACTTCTGAAAACCCGTTTGAAGGTCGTAAGAGTCAAATTGATGAACGTACTGCTGCGCGTCGTCGTCGCTACATTCAGAAATTTAAAAAAGCAGAGAAAAAATTTAATCGTTAAGCTTTTTAACGTTCAAAAACCCAAAGTTTTCTTTGGGTTTTTTATTGCAAATAAATGAGCACATTCCAAGAGTTATGAAAAAGTGTGAGTAATAAACGTAATTTTTTGTAAATTTTATAACGAATGCTATAATCAGCATCTTTATAAAATAATTTATATTTCGACAGAATAACGTGGCTTAGGGTTCATTTTTTAGCATGGTAACATTACATCTTGCTCAGCTTATATTTACACATGCTCAGCCCTCGTACGCAGCTCTCGACTGCATCCCTGCGATGCAGCGCAGACGCTTATCGCCCTTAGCTAAACTTGCTTTAAATAGCGCGATCGGTGCATTAGATGGTAATAAAGCTGATTATATTGTTTGGGTGTCAAAGTATGGTGATGAGGCCAAAACTTTAAATATCTTAAAAGATGTTTTAAATGAGCAAACGCCATCGCCTACACAATTTTCAACGTCTGTTCATAATGCAATTTCTGGGCTTTATTCTATTTTATGTCAGGATGATACTCCCTCTACAAGCTTAAGCTGTTCATGGACTGAAAGTTTGATTGAGGCGTATGCACTTTTAAAGTCGATGACTGATATCAAGCGGGTTTTAGTCGTTGCTTATGATGAGCCATTACCTAATATTTATGCTGAGGCAGTCGATTTTTCTGCCTATACAATGGCTGCTGTCGTTACTCTAGAGCAACCTAATTTACAAATTACTGCGTGGATGCATACAGATGAAGCAGATGCTCCTGCTTTTGCTCATTTTTGGCAGGATGCTGACCAGTTAACATCTGCATTTGGGTGGAACAAATGCTAAATCTTAAAAACCTCAAGCAAAAAAGTAATTATTGCTGGCGTGTGGCTGCTACTGGTTTTAGTTTTGCCAGTTTTGGGCTGGGTGGTATGGCCATTGCCTCAGTGATTGCACCAGTACTAAATGCGACAACTTCTGACTCTGAAGAGCGTCAGCAGCGTGCACAAAATGTGATTAAACATAGTTTCAAAGGCTTTACCGAAATGATGGTCAAACTTGGCATCATGACTTATTCGGTAGAAGGCTTGGAAAAGCTACAAAATAGTCGTCAAGAGTTGGTGATTGCCAATCATCCGACTTTGATTGATGTTGTAGTACTAATTGGTATGATGCAGCAGGCTAATTGTGTTGTGAAGCAGTCTCTTTGGTCGAACCCATTTACCAAAGGACCCGTACAAAGCGCAGGCTATATTTTAAATGCAGGTTCTCAGCAGTTTGTTGAAGACTGTGTAAAGCGTCTAAAAGAAAACAATGCGGCTTCTCTTTTAATTTTTCCGGAAGGAACGCGCACTGAAAAAGGGATGACCCTAAATGAGTTTCAGCGAGGCGCAGCCAATATTGCCATTCGCGCAAATGTACCAATTCGTCCAGTAATTATTACCTGCACACCATCTACATTAACCAAGAATGAAAAATGGTATCACGTACCATCTCAACCATTTCATATCGAGGTTAAGGTTTTAGATGCGGTACAGGTATCAGATTTGTTAGACGATTTAACAGTAGGACCTAAACAAGTTCGTCAGTTAAGTCGTAGTTTTTATAAAATTTTTGATGAAGAGTTATCTTGAAATGAGCAATCTTGCTGATGAACTAAAGCAAATGATTATTGATGTTTTGGCACTTGAAGATATCACTATTGCGGATATTGATACAGAAGCGCCACTATTTGGAGAAGGTTTAGGATTAGACTCGATTGATGCACTTGAGTTGGGACTAGCTTTGAAAAAGCGTTACAACATTCATTTAAATGCAGAGTCGGATGAAACCAAACAGCATTTTAAATCAATCCAGAGTTTGGTTGCTTTAGTTGAAGCACAACAGAAGTCATAAGGAGCGTGATGATGTTATCTCAAGAGCAAGTATTAACTAAACTCCGTGAATGGATGGAAGATTTGTTTGAAATTGAACCAGAGACTGTTCAACTCGATTCGAACCTTTATTCTGATCTTGATGTCGACAGTATTGATGCGGTTGATTTAGTTGTAAAAATTAAAGAGTTAACAGGTAAGCAAGTAAAGCCTGAAGACTTTAAAAATGTGAGAACCGTACTTGATGTTGTGACGGTTATTCAGAACATGACTGCTGAATGAAGTTTATTCTTAAAGGGATAGTTGCAGCACTTTTTGTGCTGTATCCCTTTATTGTGGGTTGGAGTTTGACACACGGTCAATTTATTTGGGTAAGTCTATTACTCATCGGGCTGGGTGTCGTCAGACTTTTTGGCAAAGGTAACTCTTTATTATGGCCTTTAACCGGTTTTGCTATTGTTTGTGGCAGTCTGAGCTTATTGTCACATAATCATGCGTGGTTAAAGTTATATCCAGTTGGTATGAGTTTAGGCGCATTAATTATTTTTTCGCTGACACTCATTAAGCCGCCGTCTATGATTGAACGCTTTGCCCGACTCGTTGAACCTGATTTACCTGATTCTGGGGTGCAGTGGACCAGACAGGTGACTAAAGTTTGGTGTGTTTTCTTTTTTTGTAATGCACTGATCGCGTTAAGCACTGTGCTTTTTACCTCAACTCAGGTTTGGGTCATTTATAATGGCTTTATTTCTTATGTGCTGATGGGCATTTTGTTCCTTGGTGAATTTATTTTGCGTAAGCGACATCAGCGTTTACATTCTTCAAATCATTAATTAAAAACTATGTATTGCCATTTTCAGAAATTCATCGATTCAGCTCAGCCACTTTGTATAGATGGTGCTCTGCACTCGACCAGTTTTAATTACTTTTGGCAGGATGTGGCCTTACAAGCTGCTGCAATTGCTCAAATGGAAAATCTAACTTGGGCTTTATGGGAAGCAGATAGCTATGAATTTCTGGTTTTATTCTTTGCTGCTTTGCTAGCGAAAAAACAAGTACTTTTACCACCAAATCGAGTACGTGAACTAGAACAAGATTTTGCAGCACAGCAGGTTTATTTTTTAAAGCGCCAAAATACTGAAAAAGTTGTTCCTTCATTTTTAACCTTAGACGATGTTTTTTTAGAGCAGGCGCAACTCTATTTTTATACATCAGGTTCAACAGGGGAACCTAAAAAAATTCCCAGAACACTCAAACAATTACTCAACGAAGTCCAAGGGTTAAGTCAAAGCTTTAGTTTTGATGAACATGCAATTGCGATTGCAACGGTTAGTCATCAACATATTTATGGATTACTGTTTAAATTACTGCTACCACTTGCTACTGGTCGAAGTTTTTATGTGCCTCAAATGGCATTCCCAGAAGATGTGGTACAAGCTCAAAAACAATTAGAAACGTTGGGATTAAGCAATTATTTGATCTCAAGTCCTGCATTATTAAAACGTTGGACAACCGATGTCGTTTTACAACACTGTCAAATGGTCTTTAGTTCTGGTGGTAAGCTAGAAAGTGGTGTTCGCCCTTTCTTAAATCGTCCGATTATTGAAGTTTTGGGAAGTTCAGAAACTGGTGGTATTGCCCATCGTGCTAAAGATGAAGATGTTTGGACTGCATTTAGTAATGTGGCTATTCGGATTGAAGACCAACAGCTTATGGTTAAGAGTAATCACGCCTTTGAGAATGATTGGATTAGCACAGGTGATGGCGCAGCATGGACAGATGAAACGTGGCAGACCTTTAAGTTAATGGGGCGTACAGATCGAATTGTCAAACTTGAAGAAAAGCGTTTGAGTCTAGACGCGATTGAGCAAAGTATTCAGGCTCTAGATGTCGTAAAACACTGTCATGTATTGGTACTTGAGCATGAGCAACGTCAAATATTGGGTTGTATTGTTGTTCTGACAGAACAAACTCGTGAGCAGTTACAACAGCAAGGTAAGCCAGCTTTTGTCAGCCATTTAAAACAACAATTAAAAGACAGTTTGGAAACGATCGCGATTCCTCGTCAATGGCGTTTCCTCAGCCAGTTACCACAAAATACTCAGTCCAAACTCAATAAAAACTATTTGAAAACTCTATTTAAGCCTATCTTACAACCCGTGGTGCTGTCACAGTCTCAAAATTCAGATGACTATATTTGGGAGTTAGAGTTTCCACCTGAGTTAGCTTGTTTTAAAGGACATTTCCCAACACAACCGATTTATCCTGGGGTTGGGCAAATAGGCTTTTTACAACATTTTGCTAAATCAATTTGGTCTGATTTGAGCTGGTGTCAAGGATATGAGCAGTTAAAATTTCAAAACCTGATTCGTCCGTATGCCGTGGTACAACTCAAGCTTGCTCGAAAAGAGCACAAAGTGAGTTTTGAACTACGTGATTCAGAACAGATTCTGGCTTCAGGGCGACTATTATTTGCCTTGCAAACAGAAGTAGAGGATTAAAAAATGCAGTCCAATTACGGCTTTGTTGTTCCGGTTTATAATCATCCACATTATTTGGCAGATTTGATTTCTTATCTGGACAGTTTTGATCTACCGATTGTGTTGGTTAATGATGGAAGTGACGATGCTTGTAGCCAAATTTTAAAAGCATTGGCAGAGCAATATTTTCAAATTCATCTTATTGAGCATGATGTGAATAAGGGTAAAGGACAAGCCGTAATAACTGGTTTACGTGTAGCCTATGAGCTTGGTTTAAGCCATGCATTACAACTCGATTCAGATGGTCAACACTGCTGGGATGATATTCCAAAATTTATTGAGCAGTCTCGACAAAATCCAGATGCAATGGTAATTGGTCAGCCATATTTTGATGCCTCTATTCCTAAAAAACGCTTATATGGCCGTTACATTACCCACTTTTGGGTGTGGTTAAATAGTTTGTCTTTTGAAATTAAAGACAGTATGTGCGGATTTCGTGTGTATCCACTTGAGAGCACAGTAAAGGTGTTAAATAGTGCTAAATTTCAGCCACGTATGGGTTTTGATAGTGAAATTTTAGTACGTTTAAAATGGGAAAATACCCCTTTTATTAATGTACCAACACCTGTGGTTTATCCAGAGCAGGGGATTTCTCATTTTCATGCTTGGCGAGATAACTTAGGGCTAAGCAAAGCGCATGCAACTTTGTTTATGGGCATGTTGATTCGCTTACCGAAGCTATTAAAACAAAAGCTGCAAGGTTGACTATGACAGATTCAGCTTCACCAAAATGGAACGACATTAAAGAGCGAGGCGGTATGTTGCCCCTTATGCTGATGTTATGGTTTTACCGTTTTGGTGGACGTTGGTTATGCAAGTTGGTGATGTACTTCGTTATTATGTGGTACTGGTTATTTGCTACCACAGCAAGACAGGCTTCCTTACTTTATTTACAAAAACTGCATCATTTTGCTGGATCACAGTCGCCGTTTAATCACCAACCAAATTGGACAAATAGCTACGCGCATTTCATGCAATTTGGCGAATGTATTTTAGATAAGATTGAGGGCTGGCTAGGCAATATTCCCGAGCAGGAGCTACAAGTTTTTGGACATGAAAACTTCTCTCAGCATTATCAAAAAGGTGCTCTGATTGTTGTCTCTCACTTCGGCAATATTGAATTGCTTCGAGCAATTAAGTCAGAGCATCCACAGAAAATTAATGTGCTGGTTTACCAAAAGCACGCGACCAAATTTAATGAGTTTTTGAAAAAAATAAATGATAAGGCAGATGTGTGTCTTTTATCAGTTGATGAGCTGGGTATTGAAACTGCAATGCTATTGCAAGACAAGATGCAACAAGGTGAGTGGGTCATTGTGGCGGCAGATCGAGTGCCTGTGCAGTCAGATCGTGTACAGCATGTTGATTTTTTAGGGGAGTCAGCAGCTTTCCCACAAGGTGCATGGATTTTAGCAAATTTACTCAAAGTGCCTGTTATTGCGGTGTTTTGCTATCGGGTGCAACAGCAGTTTCAAGTGCATATCCATTCAATTGCTGAGCAGATAAATTTACCTCGTGCTAACCGTATTGAAAGTATGCAAACCATCACTAAAACATATGTTGCCGTACTAGAACAGCATTGTCTGCGTGCCCCTTATCAATGGTTTAATTTTTATAATTTTTGGACGAAATAACATGCGTGTGTTAACCGTAGGTGAACAACCACTGAGTATTGAAGATGTCGTTTCTGTAGCCAGAGGCGAATGTCAGGTTGCTTTACCAGAAACGTCTGAATGGCGTGAACTGATTCAAAAAGGCGCTGATTTTCTCGATCAGCTCCTTGAAGAAGAAGGGGTTATCTACGGTGTGACCACGGGTTATGGTGACTCATGTTTGGTTGAAGTGCCATTACATCAGGTTAATGAACTACCGCTACATCTTTCACGCTTTCATGGTTGTGGTTTAGGTGAAAATTTAGATGTCATCACTGCACGTGCAGTAGTCGTGACACGTTTATGTTCATTGGCTCGCGGTTATTCAGGTGTGTCGATCGCTTTGCTGGAACGCTTAGTTTGGTTGCTGAATGAAAATGTAATTCCAGTCATTCCATCTGAAGGTTCAGTCGGAGCAAGTGGTGACTTAACACCGTTGTCTTATATTGCGGGAACTTTAGTTGGTGAGCGTGATGTCTATGTTAATGGACAAACTGTTCCAGTTGCTCAAGTCTATACTGAAAAGAATATGCAGCCTTTAATGCTTAGACCTAAAGAAGGTTTGGCGCTCATGAACGGCACAGCGGTGATGACGGCAATTGCTTGTCTAAACTATAAAAAAGCAGAGCAGATAGCACTTGCGAGTACTTTAATTACTGCTCTAAATGTGTTGGCCTTGGAAGGTAATCCTAGTCATTTTGATGAAGTGCTGTTTGCACAGAAACCTCATCCAGGGCAGCAACAGATTGCTAAGCAATTACGTGACTGGCTGAACAGTGAAGTACAAACAGCACATCAAAGTCCACGCTTGCAAGACCGTTATTCGTTGCGCTGTGCACCACACATTATTGGTGTATTTGAAGATTCAAAAGTATGGTTACGTCAGTTTATTGAAAATGAACTGAATTCAAGTAACGACAATCCATTGATTGATCCAGTCGGTATGCGTGTGTTGCATGGCGGTCATTTTTACGGTGGACACATTGCACAGGCAATGGATAGCTTGAAAATTATGATTGCCAATATTGCTGATTTGATGGATAGACAGATTGCACAGCTAGTCGATCATAAAATGAATCATGGTTTACCACGTAATTTAACGGGTGCAACGGCTGAACGTTTACCATTGAATCATGGTTTTAAAGCGGTACAAATCGGAGTATCAGCGTGGACGGCTGAAGCCTTGAAAAACACTTTGGCAGCTTCAATTTTTTCACGTTCAACCGAATGTCATAACCAAGATAAAGTCAGCATGGGAACCATTGCTGCACGTGATGCGAGCCGTGTAATTACCTTAACACAGCAAGTTATTGCAGCTCTTTGCTGTGCGAGTGTGCAGGCGATTCATCTGAAAGGTTTAACGACACAGTTAAGTCCAACATTGCAAACGTTTATGCAATGGACCTTACAAAGTTTTGCATTTGTCGAAGAAGACCGACCATTACAAACCGAATTACAACAGATTGTTGATCGTTTAGACCAACTTGAATTGTTTAATCAATCAGAATTTATGGGATAAGGTGAGCCAATGCATGCAGATGTAATCATTGAAATTCCATTTCATGATGTCGATACCATGAATGTGGTTTGGCATGGACACTATTTAAAATATTTTGAAATTGCTCGCTGTAAATTGCTCGATCAATTTCATTACAACTATATGCAGATGAAAGAATCAGGCTATGCATGGCCTGTGATTGAAAGCCATGTTCGCTATGCATACGGTATTGAGTTTGAACAAAAGATTCGGGTTCGGGCCATTTTAAAAGAATGGGAAAACCGTTTGAAAATTGATTATTTGATTTTTGATGCTGAGTCAGGGAAACGTTTAACCAAGGGTTATACCACACAGGTAGCGGTGAATATTGAAGCTCGTGAAATGTGTTTTCAATCGCCACAGGTTTTGTTTGATCGCTTGAATGCATGGTCTGAGTTTCAACCGAAGAGGAATGCGTGATGTCTCAATTCATCAAAACTTTAGGTTTAGGTGCTGCTGTTTGGATGAGCAGTTTAAGTGCGGTCTATGCAGCGCCAACACAGATCACTCAAATTTTTCAGCAACTGTCACAGTCTCCTACAGTTCGTGCTGATTTTGAACAGCAAAAAAAATTGCCATCGTTGAATAAAACTTTTGTATCGAACGGCTCTTTGTTGTTCTCAAAATCTTATGGTGTAGCATGGCAAATCAAACGACCTGTGCAAGCAGATTTGATCGTTACCCCAACCAAATTGGTACAGAAAACTCAGCGTACATTTAGCCAAATACAAGTTGATCAATCGCCATATAGTTCGGTCGCGACTTTATTCTTACAGCTCATGTCTGGTAATGAACAGGCTTTGGCAAAGAATTTTAATGTAGTAAGTTCGAATTATAGTCCAGCGGGTTGGAGCATGAGCTTAACTCCGAAAAGTAGCTTGTTTAAAAAGTTATTTGTGCGTGTTGATGCTCAAGGTCAACAGTACGTTAACCAAATTGTGATTACCGAGAAAGCGAATAATTTAACGACCATTCGCTTTAGTCACCAGACTTCTCAACCGACGACTCTAACGGCTGCTGAGCATGCGATTTTCCAACTGGCAAAATAAGTTCACCGCGCTTTGGTTAATTGCTCTGCTACTGATCGCGGTGGGGCTTGGCATAACGTGGCTGAATAAAGATATTCATATTCAAACTAATATTTTTGCGTTATTGCCTAAAGTTCAGCAAGACCCAGCACTTGCACGTACTCAGCAGTACATGAATGAGCAACTCAACAATAAAGTATTTGTGGTGGTAGATGCCAAAGATGAAGCTGCGATACAACAAGCGACTCATTTCTTAACAGCGCAGGCCAAGCAAAGCCAGTTGTGGCAACCGTTGAAGCCCCAACTCGATTTTGATCAATTTGCAAAACAGTTGTATCAACATCGAGCAGGCTTGTTGAGTGCTCAAGATCAAGCCTTATTGCAAAAAAAGGATTATGCTGCGCTGACTGAACAAAGTCTGATGCAGATGATGAGTCCAGGCATGCCTGTCACTGCTGAATCACTTAAGCAAGACCCGCTACTATTGTTCCCTCGTTATGCTATGCAGTTGGCAACCCCGTCGCAACAAGATATTGAAATGGAGCAGGGTTTTGCCACAATTCATCATGAGCAAGGTATCTCTCGGCTTTTCGTATTACAGTTGACGCAAAGCCCATACAATATTGATTACCAAGAACAGACCTCTACTTGGATTGAGCAAACTAAGCAAAAGTTAGCTGCAATGGGATTAAAATCTCATTGGACTGGAACTATTTTATTTTCAAATTTTGGGACGCAATCGGCTAAACAGGAAATCTCAACCATTGGTGTTGGTTCGACATTGGGCTTAATTTTTCTGGTTTTGTTCGGCTTTCGCTCACTGCGACCTTTGGCGACCGAGTTTATTGCCGTTTCGACTGGAAGCTTTGTGGCATTTGCCGTGACCCACTGGATGTTTGGTGAAATTCACCTGATGACATTGGTATTCGGTGCGAGTCTGATTGGTGTCTGTGTCGATTTTTCATTTTATTTTATGGCGATGCAATCGCAGCATAGAAAGCTTGGTGGTTTTCAAATTTTAAAACCACTATTACCAAGTTTGTTTATGGGCTTAATGACCACATTGGTTGCTTACATCTTTTTGAGTTTTACTCCGTTTCCTGGGTTTAAGCAGATTGCAGTCTTTTCAATTGTAGGATTAACTGCGGCGTGGATCAGCAGTGTACTGCTATTACCAAGATTACCTGCACTCAATGCCCAGCCCGCAATAAAAGCATTGTCTTGGATTGGACAAGCACGGTTATGGTTTCAGCAGCGTGCCAAAATTCGTTATGGCTTGATTGCAATCATTTTAGCAGTAGGTACGGCGAGTCTTTTCTATCTTAAAAGTAATGATGATATTCGTAATTTACAAGGTATGGACGCGAGCTTAAAGCAGCAGGATCAAGCAGTTCGTGAGCAATTTGGCCAGCAACAAAGTAGTGATTATTTTGTGGTGCGTGCAGCATCGGCAAATGAAATGCAGCAACAAGAGCAGCAACTGATTGGGCAATTACAACAGTTACAGTCACAAGGGAAAATCAGTGCATTTCAAGCTTTGGGACAATGGATTCCACCATTGGCAGAGCAGCAAAATAATCTACAACTATTAAGAAATATTCCTAAAGCAACTTTGCAGCAATATGCACAAAGCATGGGGCTAAATTTTAATGATGTTTTACAGTGGCAACAGCAACTGGCGACACAACCGTTATTAGATTTTTCTGTATTTAAAGATCATCCTTTAGCTTTTTTACAACCTCAAGCCAATGAGCGATTAGTGATGGTGACAGGGGCAAAACAGCCTGACGTGTTGAAGCAGCTTCAGAATGAGCATATACATTTTCAGCAACCGATTACCGAAATGTCGCAAATGTTTGCTGAACATCGAGTACAGGCTCAACATCTTCTGATTTACGCCTTAATTGGTCTGGCAGTTGGTTTGGCGCTTATTTATGGATTAAGTTCGATTGTGCCTTTGGTCTTGCCAGTCAGCTTGGCATTACTGAGCACTTTTGCTATTCAGGCATGGTTAGGTGTCGAGATTAACCTGTTTAGTATTATGGCAACTTTCCTGATTATTGGGATTGGTGTCGACTATGCAATTTTCTACCGCCATGGACATGATCACCCGCAAGTAGTTGGAATGGCATTATTTTTATGTATGATGTCGACTTTACTTGGCTTTGGATTACTTTCATTTAGCCATACTTATGCAATTCATTGCTTTGGTTTAACGGTTTTATTCGGGGTTATTTTCTCGTTTATCTATGCGACTTTGTTAACCCCCGCAGATGAAAAACATATTGTAAATTTACAAGACCATTCATAATTTGAATAAATTAAAAAGGAAGTTGTGCTATGAGCACTATAGAAAAAATTGACGTCGTGATTATTGGGGCTGGGCCATCAGGTAGTTCTGCTGCTGCACTTCTTCGAAAAAAGGGCTATACCGTTACGGTCATCGAAAAACAGCATTTTCCTCGTTTTTCGATTGGTGAATCATTGCTACCGCAGTCTATGGGATTTTTAGAAGAGGCTGGTTTATTAGAAACAGTCCGTGAGCATGTTGAACAATATGCTTTTCAATTTAAAAATGGGGCAGCTTTTCTACGTGGCAAACAGCGTAGTTTTTATGACTTTACAGAAAAATTTACGGATGGTCCGGGAACAACTTGGCAAGTTCGCCGTGCAGATTTTGACAATTTGCTAGCAAAACAGGCTCAAGTTTATGGCGCAGACATACGCTTTGGACATGAGGTTTTAGATGTTGATGTTACATCTGAACAGCCTGTACTTACCGTGTTAGATGAAGAACAACGACGTTATCAGATTCAAACTAAATTCTTGTTAGATGCGAGTGGTTTTGGGCGGATTTTGCCAAAGTTATTAGATTTAGAGAGCCCATCAAATTTTCCGGTACGACGTGCACTGTTTACCCATATTGAAGATGGAATTACCGATGACCCAGAGTTTGATCGTAATAAAATTTTAATTACTGTGCATGAAAAAGACCACCGTGCATGGTATTGGCTTATTCCATTTGCAGATGGACGCGCTTCATTCGGTGTGGTTGCAGAACAAGACTTTTTTGACAAACACACGGTCGAAAATGCTGAAGATAATGAACCTGAAGCAATGTTTAAGCGTATTTTGGCTGATGAAACAAGCTTGTCACATGTACTACGCCGTGCAAAGTTTGATACACCAGTACGTACTTTGGTGGGCTACTCAGCGAATGTGAAACACTTGGCAGACCGCAACTATGCGCTATTAGGTAATGCGGGTGAGTTTCTTGATCCAGTCTTTTCATCAGGTGTAACGATTGCTCTTAAATCTTCAAGTTTGGCTGTTCCTTTGGTTGAAAGAGTTTTACAAGGTGAGCAAATCGACTGGTTAGAAGAATATGAAAAACCATTACGCCGTGGTATTCAGGTGTTTCGTGCCTATGTTGAGTCATGGTACGAAGGCGAGTTCCAAGATGTGGTGTTCTCGCAAAATCAAAATGAAGGCATTCGCCGTATGATTTCTTCATTATTGGCTGGTTATGCGTGGGATGAAAAAAATCCGATTCATAAAAATGCCAAACGTAGACTCAGCACCTTGGCAGAATATTGTCGTGAAGGCTTGGCGCAAGAACAGGTACTTGAGGGATAACCATGCAACGCAAATGGGCAACGATATTACTCAGTAGCTTTATATTTTTAAATGGTTGTCAGGTTATGCCACATGCTAAAGGGCTGCAAAGTCCTCTATGGCAGGCTCAGACTTATCAGCGGCAAGATCAGGTTGAAGTTCAGTGGAAGCAGCAAAGTTTTAGCTTCTTGTTATATCAACAGCAAAAGGGTGCTGTACTGGATATGGTCGCTTTAAGCCTGACAGGCCAACAATTATTTAAGTTACAGTTTGATGGGCATCGGGTTCATGTTGAACAGCGTATTGATCAAATGCGTTTATTGCCTTTTGAGTTTGTGGTGCGTGATCTTTTGTTTGCGACATACCCTCAGTTTTCGCATTTAGGGCAGCAAGCCGTAGAGATTCAACAACAAGCAGACAAGCAGGTTGTTTATATTGAAAAGCAGCCTGTGTTGCAGGTTAAACAAGGGCAAGGAAGCATTGAATTGATTAATGAACAAGTCCCTTATACCATGACGCTGAGTTCGATTGAGAACACCTTACAGACAGAAGAAAGTCCTACGCCATGAAACATTTACCTTCAGCAAATGCAGCTCCAATGGCAGTAGGCATACAATTTAGTGTTGGTTTATCTGCGTTAGGCTGCGAACTTAATCAAATTAAACAGGTATTACAACAGCCTGAGCAAACCTTGAGTTTGCGAGATGATTTAATCGCTGATCGTGATGTTTGGGTGGGACAATATACGCATCCATTAAGTTCGAGCCTACCTGATGCTTTGCGGTCTGTAGATTCACGTAATCTACGTTTTGCATTAACCGCATTATCTGAAATTGAAACAGAGTTAAAAGCCTATACGGCATTCTTTGAAAATAAACGTTTGGCGATTGTGGTGGGCACGTCTACCTCTGGTATTGCAGATAATGAATTGTTGCTTAAGCAATATTTTCAAGGGCAAACAGATCTATCAATATCTCATTATCCTCAAGAAATGAGCTGTTTAGCGAAAGCATTACAGCAGTACTTAGGATGGGAAGGGCCCGCCTATACTATTTCGACAGCTTGTTCTTCAAGCGCTAAAGCATTAGCCGCAGGGCAGCGATTACTTCACGCAGATTTAGCAGATGTTGTGCTGGTTGGTGGCGTCGACACCTTGTGCAAGTTAACCCTAAATGGATTTAATAGCCTAGAAAGTTTATCTGAACATATTTGCCAACCCTGCGGTGTAAATCGTGATGGTATTAATATTGGTGAAGCTGCTGCATTTTTTGTTTTAAGTAAAGAACAAGCACCTGTCATGTTAATGGGTGCTGGTGAATCTATGGATGCATGGCATATTTCGGCTCCACATCCTGAAGGTAAAGGTGCCGCTTTAGCCATGCAACGTGCATTAGATATGGCACATCTTTCCGCTCAAGAGATTGGTTATATCAATTTGCATGGAACAGCAACTCCACAAAATGACGCAATGGAAATTAAGGCTGTAAGACAAGTTTTTGGGGATTACCCAGTGGCCTTAAGTAGTACTAAACATAAAACTGGACATTGTCTTGGTGCAGCGGGTGCCATAGAAGCTTTTGTTTGTGAACAGATTCTAAAAGATCAAAGTTGGTTGCCTTTACATCAAAGTGGTGAGGTTGATCCAGATTTGGCTGACCAAAACTATGTGCAAGAAGCTGAACTAAAACAATCCATTCGCTATGTCATGAGTAATTCTTTCGCTTTTGGGGGAAGTAATATTAGTCTTGTTTTTGGAGTGAAGCCCTAGTGAAACTAGATGCAATTCAATATATTCCTCATGAGCAACCGATGGTATTTATTGACCATTTAACCGAGGTTGCAGAAGGGCGGGCGCAAGCAGAACTCACGATTACGCCAGAGCTGATGTTTTGTGAAGCAGAAGGTTTGCCGACATGGGCAAGCATTGAAATTATGGCACAAACGATTAGTGCTTATTCAGGCTGGCAAGGTCAGCAGTCAAAACAAGCGCCAAAAGTCGGTTTTTTATTGGGAACGCGTAAATTAAATTTACCAATCCCTTATTTCGCCTTGGGTTCTCGATTGATCATTCAAATAGAACAACAATATTTTTATGAAGGCCTTGGGCAATTTTCCTGTGAAATTCAATATGCTGAGCACTGCATTCAGGCAACGTTAAGTGTATTTGAGCCAACAGAATCACCATTTGAATAACCACAAAGAATTAGGAATACATTGTGACAAGACGAATTTTAGTAACAGGTTCAAGTCGAGGAATTGGGAAAGCGATTGCGTTACAACTAGCAAAGGCTGGTTTTGATGTGACCGTGCATGCACGTTCGCGTCAGGCAGAGGCTGAGCAAGTCGTACAAGAGATTCAAGTATTAGGACAAAATAGCCATTATCTAATGTTTGATGTAAATGAACGCCAGACGGTTAAACAAATTTTAGAGCAAGATGTAGAGCAGCATGGCGCTTTCTATGGCGTTGTATTGAATGCAGGTCTTACTCATGATGGAGCTTTTCCTGCACTCACCGATCAAGATTGGGATGAAGTTATTTCGACTTCCCTAGACGGTTTTTATAACGTATTAAAACCATTAGTTATGCCAATGATTCATTTGCGTAAAGGTGGTCGTATCGTCACCTTATCTTCAGTTTCTGGGATTATGGGTAACCGTGGTCAGGTTAACTATAGTGCTGCAAAAGCAGGTCTGATTGGTGCGACCAAAGCTTTGGCACTCGAATTGGCGAAGCGAAAAATTACTGTGAACTGTGTTGCACCAGGGTTGATCGAAACTGAAATGGTCACCGATGAAGTCAAAGAACATGCGCTTAAAATGATTCCGTTGCAACGCATGGGACAGGTCGATGAAGTGGCGAGTGTAGTAAAATTCTTGTGTTCAGATGAAGCTTCTTATATAACCCGACAGGTTATTTCTGTAAATGGGGGACTCATCTAATGAAACGTGTGGTCGTGACCGGAATGGCAGGAATTACCTCTTTAGGTGAAACCTCCGATGAGATCTTTGCTCGATTTGACGCTGCTAAAAGCGGTATACGCTACATGCCAGAGTGGGAGCAATATGTTGATCTTCGGACTAAGCTTGCTGGCCCTGTTGAAACATTCCATGTTCCAAAACATTTTAACCGTAAGGTTACTCGCGGGATGGGGCGTGTAGCTCTCATGTCTGTGGTTTGTGCGGAAACTGCTTTACAAAATGCAGGTTTGCTTGGACACGAAATTTTGTCTAGTGGCGAAACTGGTGTTGCTTTTGGTTCTTCTGCGGGTAGTGTAGAGGCCGTGGGTGAGTTTGCTAGCATGTTGCTTCATCAGAGCATGAGTAAGATCAATGCAACCACTTATATTCGTATGATGGCCCACACAAGTGCGGTGAACATGACCGTATATTTTGGTCTAAAAGGCTTAACTTTACCGACCTCAAGTGCATGTACATCTGGTTCTATGGCCATTGGGCAAGCCTATGAAGCAATTAAATATGGCAAACAACAGGTCATGATTGCGGGTGGTGCTGAGGAACTTAGTGCAGCAGGTGCAGCCGTTTTTGATGTATTGTTCGCGACCAGTGGCATGAATGATCAACCCGAAAAAACACCGCGTCCATTTGATGCTAAGCGAGATGGATTGGTGATTGGTGAAGGGGCAGGTTGTTTAATTTTAGAAGAATATGAACATGCTAAAGCTCGAGGTGCTCATATCTATGCAGAGGTGATTGGCTACGGTAGCAATACTGATGGTCAACATGTAACTAAACCAGACGCCGAGATGATGGGGCGCTGTATGCAATTAGCACTTAAAGATGCATCTGTAGAGGCTAAAGACATCGCTTATGTAAATGCGCATGGCACCTCAACAGATCAGGGGGATGTGGCTGAAAGTCAGGCGACAGCAACAGTTTTAGGATGTAAACCGATCAGTTCTTTAAAAAGCTACTTTGGACATACGCTGGGGGCGTGCGGAGCTATTGAAGCTTGGCTGAGCATTGAAATGATGAATCGTGGCCGCTTTATTCCAACTTTAAACCTAGATGAAGTCGATCCACTGTGCGGCGATCTGGATTATATCGTTCAGCAGCCAAGAACTCTGGATGCTGACATTATTATGAGCAATAACTTTGCTTTTGGCGGAATTAATACTTCGCTTATTTTTAAACGTGTTAAACAATAAGGAACACAACAATGTTAAATAAAAAACTTTTATTTGTAGCAATGCTAAGTGCGGGTTTTACTGCTACTGTTCAGGCTGGAGATGAAGTACATCAGTTAAATTTTAAAGAAGCTGTAGACCGTGCAGTTGCAGATGGGACTTTAGATGGTTCAGTAAAGTTTTATTTAAAGGGTACAAAGTCTGGCGGTAAAATCATTCAAAAAGATGCGGTAACCAATAAAAAAACCAATGGTTTTGGTAAGTCAGCAGCAACGTCTTGTGACTGGGTTTTACGTTCAGCACTGATCCAAATGCAAAATAATGCTAAAGCACAAGGTGCAAATGCTGTTACTAATATTGTGAGCTATTTTAAAGCCAATGAAACTACAAGTACGACAACTTACGATTGCTATAAAGGTGCCATGATGGCGGGTGTTACCTTAAAAGGCGACGTGGTTAAGTTCTAATTAATTTTAAATAAGGTCGGGACAATGTCTAAACGTAATATTGAAGTCTACACACAGACATTGTCCCAGCTTCTTTTAAAATCTAAACAAGATTTTCCAGACTTCCGTACATTTAATCATTATAAAAAACAGCAAATACATAATATTAGAAACGAGCTGATAGCACAGAAGTTACAAATTACAATAACAGATTTGGAGTTTGCAAAGCATGAGCATGGCAAGCCATATTTATTGAGTCAGAATTTAAATTTTAATCACTCTCATAGCCAACAATATTATGCTTTAGCGATGAGTCAGCATGTTAAAGATATCGGTATAGACGTTGAAGAGTTAGACCGTAAAGTACGTTTGGAAGCTCTAGCGCAGCATGCATTTCATCCCGATGAATATGCAACATGGCAAAGTCTAGAACAAGATAGAGAATATTGGTTTAAAGTTTGGACAACTAAAGAGGCTGTTCTAAAAGCTTCAGGCCTTGGTATACGTTTAGATTTAAATACTTTAAATACTCAAGCACATCCTACAGATCGTGGCGGAATATGTTCTCATCCACTGATCGGGACATTTGCTTATCAAAACTTCGTTGTGGGTAATATGATTTTAACAGTGGCATGGCGCTCAGAATTATCTTGCCGTGGTTTTCAATTTCCTACAATTCAGCTTCATTCACTTGATACTTAATAAGCGAATAACAGACATAAAAAAACCGCGAATTACGCGGTTTTTTTAGTTTAGAGCAAGCTATAAAATTAAGCTTGACCTTCAACAGCTTGAGCACGTTGCATATTCGCTTCGAACTCTGCATCAAAGTTGATTGGTGTAAGAAGTAACTGTGGGAAGCTACCTTTAGTCACTAAATCATTTACCGCTTCACGTAAGAACGGGAACAAAATATTTGGGCAATAAGCGCCTAAAATATACGGTAAGCGATCTTCTTCGATGTTATCAATCAAGAAAATACCTGATTGAGTGATATCTACAATGAACGCTGTTTCGTTGTCGTTATCGGCTTGTACCACAACTTTTAAAGAAATTTCAAAATGAGTTGGATCAATTTTTTCTGCAGCAGAAGAAAGATTGATATTGAGTTCAGGTTGCCATTGTTTAGTAAAAACTTGTGCCCCAGGAACCTCAAAAGAAATATCTTTTGTATAAATACGCTCTAAAGCTAATTGTGGTTGAACTTGTTGTTCTTCGCTCATTGTTTTTTCCTTAATATGGATGCGAGATTAAGCCAATAATTCGTCGAGTTTACCTTCACGCTCTAAAGCATAAAGTTGGTCAAAACCACCAATAAACTGATCGTTAATAAAAATTTGTGGGACAGTACGATGATTAGTGCGTTGCATTAATTCAACACGTATTTCCGGTGCTTCAACAGAAAGATTTACTTCTTTGTAAGCAACACCTTTACGCTCAAGTAACTGTTTAGCACGAACACAATACGGGCATACAGAAGTTGAGTAAACAATGACATTTGCAGCCATAATAATTCTCCTTAAGCTTTTGGTTTGCTTTTTACAAGAGGTAAGCCTTGTGCTTTCCAGTTACTAATGCCACCATCAAGTCGATAGCTGTCATGGTGAGCAACTTTTTGCAAAGCACTACCAGCGACTTGCCCGAGGTTGCAAATAAATACTAATGGACGGTCACTTGCTTTTAATTCATCAGCATGACTTGCAATTTGGCTGAAAGGAATATTGCGGCTACCACTAATATGACCTTCACGGAAGTCTTTACTATCGCGCAAGTCGATGAGTATGGCATTTTTCGCTTTCACTAAAATACCAAGCGACTGTGGTGAAATTTTACGACCGTTACGTTGACCTTCAAAAATGAAGAACAACACGACCAAGACTCCGAGCGTACCAAACAAAATGGGGTGATTCCCCATAAACTCTAACCAGCGTTCCACAAGTCACCTAAAAAAATTAAAAACAAAATTGACCTAGAGTATAGCGTATATAGATGGTGATCAAAATCACCACTTCAAGGGCAAAGCGGACAGAAAATTAGTTTTTTTGCTGTGCTTCTTGAATCTCATCATTTAAACGCAAAAAGCTATCTAGGCGCCGTGGTAAAATTTCACCAGATTCTACAGCGTGTTTTAACCCACAGTTCTTTTCATGAGTATGGGTACAGTTACGGAATTGGCAAGAACCCAAATGTGCTTCAATTTCTGGAAAGCCCATACGAATTTTTTCTAAATCAAGATGCCAAAGCCCAAATTCACGAATTCCCGGTGAGTCGATTAACGCGCCATTTTTACCGAAATTCATTAAACGTGTAGAGGTTGTTGTGTGCTGACCAAGTGCAGAGTTTTCAGAAATAATATTTGTTTTTTGCTCTGCTTCTGGAATGAGCACATTAATTAAAGAACTTTTTCCTACACCCGATTGGCCAACGAAAGCGACTGTTTCGCCATCTAAACGTTCAGATAAAGCAGAGATATCACCCTTTTTAGACTGACAAATCATCACCTCATAACCCAAAGTTTTATATTCTTCTAATAGCGTGAGAATTGGGTCATTTTCAGTGAGTAAATCAGACTTATTGAGGACTAAAAGAGCAGGAATGTTTGCATCTGCACAAGCAACTAAATATCGATCGATTAGCGTTGGCGCAGGTTCAGGAAGCGGTGAAAATACAATCACAATCAAACTGATATTTGCTGCCACAGGTTTAACTTTGTGATAACGGTCTGGACGTGTAAGTAAAGAGGTACGAGGGTGAATGGCCGTAATAATACCTAAACCCGTGTTTGGGTCAGCTTGCCATTTAACTCGGTCACCAGTCACAAGTAATTCTAAGTTTGTTCGAGTATGACAGCGCCATACGCTTTTGAGCTCGATAGGTTTCCAGAACGGTTCTGGCTCTCCTTCGGCAACTTGAGGTTTTTCTGGGTGATGCTCAGGTACAGAGAGTGCTTGTACTTCAAGTTGGCGGCCATAATGTTGTACAACGAGTCCGTCCAGATCTTGTGAAGTATCGGCCTCTTCTTGGCGAGTTTTGTGCTGTTTTTCAATACGACGTTGCTGTTGTTCAGTTAAACGACGCTTACGAATTAAAGCCATTCATATCCCAAAAAAAACCACTGTTTGAAGATGGCAAAAATAGCATGAAGCGGCTATAGAATTACAGCGCAGATGCAAGAAATTTGCTACTATTGATGTTTTTACGGCATTTTAGAACGTACATACATGAGCAGTACTTTAAATACACGATTAATTTGGATTGATCTGGAAATGACCGGATTAGATACCGATAATGACCAAATTATTGAAATCGCAACAATTATTACAGATGATCATTTAAATGTACTTGCCGAAGGTCCGGTTTTAGCCGTTCACCAGCCTGACCGTATTTTAAATGCAATGGATGAGTGGAATACTCGCCAGCATGGGCAGTCAGGTCTGATTGAACGAGTTCGTCGCAGCAAATTAACAGCTCGTGATGCTGAGTTACAAACTTTAGAATTCCTAAAAAAATGGGTTAATCCAAAAGTTTCACCGATGTGTGGTAACTCGATCTGTCAGGATCGCCGTTTCTTACACCGTCTTATGCCTGAACTAGAGCAGTATTTCCACTATCGTAATCTTGATGTATCTACGGTAAAAGAACTTTCAAAACGCTGGCGCCCTGAAATCATGAGCGGTCTGAAAAAGAATGCATCGCATTTAGCAATGGATGATATTCGTGACTCGATTTCTGAGTTGAAATATTACCGTGAATACTTCTTTATTATGAACACTGACGGTAAAGATTAATGACTTTGCCCGAGTGATATGAAAGGGAGGCTATTGCCTCCTTTTTTATTGTTTAAAGGGGATTGTTACAATAATGCCGATCGCCTGATTTGGCTTTCATATTCATTTTGCTTAAAATGATGTTTTAAATTTTTATTATAAAAAGAGAGCATTTATGCAAAGTAATAACCCGATACTGACCCGTGTTGAAACGGTCAGTGACTATAGTCAACCGATGACTGTGCAAGGTGCGATTCAAAAATCTGTAATGTTGACAGTTATTGCTGCTGCGGTGGGTGTCGCTTTATTTTTCTATGCAGCCTTTACTGCAAATGTTGGTATTGCTTACGCGGCTTCAATTGTTGGTGCAATTGGTGGCTTGGTTTTAGCTTTAATTACAACGTTTAAACCAACGACCGCACCAACATTGGCAATTCCGTATGCCTTATTTGAAGGGGCCTTTTTAGGTGGTATTTCTTTTACTTTCCAGTTGAAATACCCAGGTGTTCCTCTTCAGGCTTTATTAGCCACTTTCGTTACGACTTTGGTGATGTTTGGTCTATATAAATTCCAAATTATTCGCGCAACTGAAAAGTTCAAGTCAGTTGTAATTTCTGCATCTTTGGCGATCTTTATTGTATTTATCGTACAGATGGTCATGCGTTTAGCATTTGGTTCAAGTGTTCCTTATATTTTTGAAAGTAACTGGTTAGGCATTGGCTTTGCTGCATTTGTTGCAGTGATTGCTTCACTTAACCTGATTTTAGATTTTGATTTAATCGAAACTAATGCAGCATATCGTGCACCAAAATTCATGGAATGGTTGTGTGGTATCGCATTACTTGCAACTTTAGTGTGGATGTATATTTCTTTCTTACGCTTACTTGGCTTATTGTCTGACGACTAAGATTGAATTCATCGAGAAGTCGCTCCTTATCAGGAGCGATTTTTTTTCGTGCGATTTTTGAAAAAAGATGCATTATGCAATTTCGAAAACCGCTGAATATTGGCATTATGCTTGAAATTGTTTTGAGTGAGATCGGCATGACACAAGGACTTTTAGCAGGTAAGCGCTTTTTGATTGCAGGCGTTGCTAGTAAATTATCAATTGCTTTTGGTATTGCACAAGCATTACACCGTGAAGGTGCAGAGCTTGCGTTTACTTATCCAAACGAAAAATTAAAAAAACGTGTGGATGAATTTGCTGAGCAATTCGGTTCTAAGCTTGTGTTTCCATGTGATGTTGCTGTTGATGCTGAAATTGATAATGCATTTGCAGAACTTGCAAAACATTGGGACGGTATAGACGGTGTTGTGCACTCAATCGGCTTTGCACCTGCACACACGCTTGATGGTGACTTCACTGACGTGACTGACCGTGATGGTTTTAAAGTTGCTCATGACATCAGTGCATACAGCTTTATTGCAATGGCTCGTGCTGCAAAACCTTTATTACAAGCTCGCCAAGGTTGTTTATTGACTTTGACTTACCAAGGTTCTGAGCGCGTTATGCCTAACTATAACGTTATGGGTATGGCAAAAGCTTCTTTAGAAGCTGGCGTTCGCTACTTAGCATCAAGTTTGGGTGTTGATGGGATTCGCGTAAATGCGATTTCTGCGGGTCCAATCCGTACTTTGGCTGCTTCTGGTATTAAGTCTTTCCGTAAAATGTTAGATGCCAATGAAAAAGTTGCGCCATTAAAACGTAACGTAACCATTGAAGAAGTAGGTAACGCAGCATTATTCCTATGCTCACCTTGGGCTTCAGGTATTACTGGTGAAATTCTATATGTAGATGCTGGTTTCAATACTGTAGGTATGAGCCAATCTATGATGGATGATGAATAAGTTTTAAAACTTATTTAGCCATTAAAAAAGCCGTAGTTGAAGGACTACGGCTTTTTTAATTGGTGCAAGTTACTGAGGAAGTTCTTTTACAGGTGAACCACCTAAAGCTTGCATAAGGGTGACATACGCGTTGTATTGGCTTTGCTTGGTTTCAACAAGACTCAAGCGCGCAGTACGTGTAGTTTGCTGAGCATCGAGAAGTGTTTTTAATGCGACAGCACCATAACGGTAACGGACTTCAGTTAAATGTTCAGTTTTTTCTGCAAGTTCAACATTACGCTCTTGTAACGCTACTTGTTTGTCGAGTTCTGTACGACTCGATAAAGCGTTTTCTACATCAGCAAAAGCCTGATAAAGCGTTTGACGATATTGAATAATTGCTTTTTCATAATCAAGATTGCTAATCGCGATATCTTTTTTCATATCGTTATATTGCAAAAACGGTAAGCTTAAACTTGCCCCAAGCGTGAGGGCAGGGTTACGTAACAGTTCTGTCAAAGATGTGCTGCTTGAACCCAAACTACTGGTTAAACTAATCGATGGATAGTAGCTCGCCTTAGTAGCATCTTTAGTTGCTAATGCTTTTCTTAAGCGGAGTTCACTTGCTTGCAAATCAGGGCGGCGCGATAAAATATCGGCAGGTAAACCAGCACCAATTGCAGGTAGAGCAGTGCGTGGTAAACGCTTTGGTTCTTGAATGTTTAATTGTTGCAGCGGCTCATGTAATAGCACAGCAATAGCCGTGCGAGTTTCAACCAATTGTTGTTCAATTTGGCTTAAACTCGCTTTCTGGCTTTGTACCGATTGTTCTGCTTGAGTCAGATCTACACCTGAAACAGCACCAGCTTTATATTGAATTTGTACCAAATCATAAAGCTTTTGAGAGGTTGCTAGACTTTGCTGGGCAGTTGTGTAGCGCTCATTTAAATAACCGAGTTGCCAATAGAGTTTGGCAGTGGTTGCAATTAAACTTTGCCCAGTGGCTTGTAAGTCTTGTTCAGTCGCTAAGGCTTCCCATTTACTTGCCTCAGTTTGGCGTGCAAGCTTGCCAAACAAGTCAAGCTCATAGCTTACACCTGCACTCATTGATAGGCCTTTAGAGCTGTCATCTCCCGAATTTAAATCGAAAGAATGCCCTGTAGACACACTAGAGCTAGTTCGCAAGCCTTGCTTGTTAGCGGTTAAATCAGCTTGTAGGCGGGCTTGTTTCAACGCAATTCCGGCAACTGCTAAATCACTATTACGTTCTAATACATTGCTTACCAGCTGATTAAGCTGTGCATCATTGAAAAGCGTCCACCAGCGATCAGAGTATTGATCGGCAGACATGTTTTTTACTTTTGCTATGTCATATTGAAAACTACCCGGAACTTGTACTGCAGGCGTTTCATAAGGTGTTTTTACTACAGCTGCACATCCTACAAGAGAACCTGTGAGAAGAAGTGCTGTGCTGAGTTTAGTCATAGAGAAAGACATGCAATTTTCCTTATTCTCGAGATAGTGCTGCAACAGGGTCCAGTTTCGCGGCATTCTTGGCAGGCAAGAAACCGAATACGACACCAATCAGGGTTGAACACACAAAGGCTGCAATAATAGAAGTGCTTGAATAAGCCACGCTAAAGTTACCGCCAGCAAATTTATTAATGAGTTGTCCAAGGCCAAGCGATAGTAAGACGCCAAGCACACCACCAATTAAACACACCAAAATTGCTTCAATTAGGAATTGCTGCAAAATATCACTTTGACGAGCACCTACAGCCATACGTACGCCAATTTCCTGAGTACGTTCAGTCACCGAAACCAACATAATGTTCATCACCCCGATACCACCAACCACCAGTGAAATTACGGCAATTGCTGAAACCAGAAGCGTCATTGTGCTGGTTGTTTTCTCAATGGTTTGACGGATACTGTCACTGTTCATGGTGAAAATATCTTGTGCACCGTGGCGCTGGGTCAATAAATTTACAATCGCATTTTCTGCGGCAGCAGTTGAATATTTGTCATTAATACGAACCACAATATTACGTACATTAGATTGACCTAACATACGGCTCATTACGGTTGTATAAGGCATATAGACATTTAAAGTATCATCTGAACCCATGCCGCTTGTCTGCGGTTCTACAATCCCGATAATACGTGCTGGTACACTGCCGAGCAGTACGACTTGGCCAATTGGATTGCTACCATCTCCAAAGAATTGCTTTTGCGTATTGGTATCAATGACAACATCTTGTGAACGATCACGCACACTACGTTGGTCAAAAGTTTGCCCATCTTTAAAGACCAAACCTTTAACATCAAAATAATCGTTACTTACACCATTAATGGTCGCGTTTGCTTCATTCTGCTGGTAACGCATGGTTTTGGATGTACTGACGATTGGGCTGACTGCGCTGACATAAGGTTGAGTCATTAACGCATCAGCATCGGCAGGAACCAATGTTTTAAAGTTTGCAGTTTTGGAGTTGTCACCAAAACCACGGCCCTGAAACACCGTAATCGTATTTGTTCCCAGACTACTAATATTACTTAAAATTTGTTGTTGAGAACCTTTACCTAGCGCGACCACTGTAACAACAGATGCAATACCAATAATGATCCCAAGCATGGTTAAAAAAGTACGCATGCGGTGGGCATTCATCGACAGTAAAGCCATTTGAAAAGCTTCTGACAAACGATCTAAAGTAGAACGCCATGCAGAAATACTTTTGCCTTTCTTCTGTTTGCCTTGCAGAGCTGGAGCGGCATCTGGATCAGATTTGATCGGTTCGGCTGCTTGATCTGGAACGTTAGGACGGTCACTAATAATTTCTCCGTCACTAATCTCGATAATACGCGTCGCATTTTTTGCAACTTGCATATCGTGGGTGACTAAAATAATAGTGTGACCTGCGGCATTGAGTTCACGCAAAATACGCATCACCTCAACACCACTATGAGAGTCGAGTGCCCCTGTTGGTTCATCTGCCAGAATGACGTCACCGCCATTCATGAGTGCACGGGCAATAGAAACACGTTGCTGCTGACCACCAGAAAGTTGGCTTGGCCTATTGAGTGTTTTAGTACCTAAGCCTAATTCGGTCAGTAAAGCTGTGGCGCGTTGTTTACGTTCAGAAGGGGTAACCCCTGCATAAACAGCAGGAACTTCAACGTTACCCTCAGCAGATAAGTCACCGAGTAAATGGTAGCGCTGGAAAATAAAACCAAAATATTCACGGCGTAGTCGAGCGAGTTGATCAGGTTCAAGTTTACCTGTTTCTTGCCCATTAACTTTATAGCTACCGCTCGTAGGTCGGTCCAAACAACCCAAAATATTCATGAGGGTCGATTTACCAGAACCAGACTGGCCGACAATGGCAACCAGTTCGCCTTCGTAAATGGTAAGGTCAATGCCTTTTAAAATTTGTATCGTGCTTTCGCCAGCAGGGAATTCCCGGACTAGATTGCTGACTTCAAGCAAAGCTTGTTTTGTCATGCTTACATTCCCATTGGGCCACTACGGCGACGGTTATTACTACTATTAGCTGATGCAGCAGAAGTATCTGCGCTATCGGCAATGACAACTTGATCACCTTGTTTTAAGCCCGCAAGAACTTGCGCATTTACACGGTTGTTAATGCCAACCAAAATTTGAGTTGGTTTAGTTGTGCCATCAGCTTGTAATACACGTACAACACTTAAGGTTAATTTACCTTGTTCAATTAACTGTTTTTGCTCAGCAGTCAGGTTAAGACGCTCCAGACGAGCTCCATTTCCTTGAGATTTTTTAGCAGCTTCAGGTGTAGAGCTTGCTTTATCAGATGATTGGCCCGATTTTCTTTGACCTGAAAACTGTTTAGAGCTCAGTGCTGATGATGGAACGAGCAGGGCATTTTTAGCCGAGTTTAATACGATATAAACTTGCGCAGTCATATCAATACGCAATTTACCATCAGTATTTGGCACATCGAATAAGGCATTATAGTAAACAGCTGAACTCGTTGTTGAGCTTGTCGTACTTGTTGATTCGCTAGAAATAGAATCTGGAGCAGGTTCAATCTGGCGTAAAGTCGCGTAACGTTTAGTGTCTTCACCTAAGGTAGTGAAATAAACTTGTTGTCCTTTCTCAACTTTCATAATGTCAGCTTCACTGACTTGGGCCTTAATCGTCATGTTTTGTAGTTTTGCAATTTTGACAATTGTTGGCGCACTTTGATTGGCGTTTACTGTCTGACCTTCTTCAGTCACAATCGCGACAACTGTACCATCTGTTGGAGCAACAATACGTGTATAACCAATATTGGTTTGCGCCGTAGATTTTGTGACTTTTGCAGATTCGATTTGTGCATCTAATGCTTTGATTTGTGCTTGAGCTGTTTTATAGCTTGCCTCAGCCGATTCTAAATCCGCACGTGGTGTTGCATCTTGTGCATACATTTGTTGCTGACGGCGGTATTCAAGTTGTTTTTCATTCAAAGAAGCAACTTGCTGAAGGCGCTGCGCTTCTAAATTTTTAATATTTGCATCAGAGGTTTTTAAACTATTTTCTTGGGTCGTTGAATCAATCTGTGCAATGAGTTGGCCTTGCTTAACCTGATCGCCAAGTTGCACATACATCTTTTTAACCTGACCAGATACCTGCGCACCGACACTAATCAGTTTCGTTGCATCAAGTGTACCCGTTGCGAGTACATTATTTTCAATATCCCCGCGTGTTACCTCAGCAGTAATATATTGTGGCTGCTGCTGTTTTGGCTTGAAAAACTTCCAGGCTAATAGAGCAATAATTACTATACAGACGATGATAATAACAAGTTTGATTGGCTTTATTTTTGGCATGGCGAGAGGTCGAAAAGTTTAAAATTTAATTTAGTATAAAAGCGAAATGAGGATAAAACGTGAATTTTTATGATATTTCAGGAATGAAGAAAAATGATTCAGGCGAATTACTGTATAAATAATGTTTTTCCACATAACTCAGCAATCGCTTGCTGCATTAAATGTTCTGCATTTTCGTTCGACATTCCTTTAATTGCCGCATCGATTTGCAATAGAAGGGTAGACCAGCCTAGGAACTGTTGTGGATTTAGTCTTCTTAATGCTTGTTGATATAAGCTAACTTTTGTTTTCCATATACCGAGCTGTAAGGCATTATGGGGTTGTTCAAACAATTGCATCAACAAGCGCATTTCTTTACTTAAAGTCCATAAAATCAGACTGTCGGGTTCGCCTGCTGCAATTAAATATTGAAAAATCTTAATAGATTGGCCTAGGTTGCCTTCTAATAATGCATCACTTAAATCATAGGTGGTATAGCGTGATTGATCTTGTAGACACGCATATAATTGTTCAATTTGAATGAGTTGTTGGTCTGGAAAAGTGTCTCTTACACGCATCAAGCTATTTTTAGCTGCAAGCAAATTGTGCTCATGATGTTGCATTAGCCACTGCCAAGCATCATTGTCGAGTTGAATTTCAAGTTTCTCTGCTTCAGCAGATAAAATTCTTTGGCGATCTTGTGGGTAATTTGCCGTGAGGGCAACTACAACCCCATTTGCTTCAACAACTTGGAAAAAAGCAGATTTTAAGCTGCTACTATCTTGTTTGGGTAAAACAATTAATAGCAGGTTATGTTCATTATGTTGTATATAGCTTTTGAGTTGTTTTAAGCCATTCGCATCAGGTTTTATATTGCCGTGTACTTCAATAGCAAGCTGCTGAGAAAATAAAGATAAGCTATTAAGTGCATTAAAGACATTTTTCCAGTCGCTTACGCTACTAATATCATAGCGCTGTCTTTCAACTTCTTGTTGTTGCCAGTTTTTTCGAAAGGCATCTAATAAATTTTGTTCTAATAAAGGCTCTTGCCCATGCAAAATCCACGCACCCCGAGCTTCCGGAGTACGTTTTAAGGCTTGTAAATAGTCAATTTTCATTGCTGGTAAAAATACAGATTAAGGCTGAGCTTTTGGTAAGCGATTTGCTGAAATCTGACGAGTAATCTGCTGCGCAATATCATCAATTACAATACGTTGTAAGTAACTTTCTTGCTGATTTTCAGTGTTGACTGTTGCCAAGTCATATTGATAACTACGAGATGCAGTTAATGAGCGTGGCTCAGTAATTTTATTACCCTGACGATCTTCGATCTGGAAGGTTACGGTCAAACGTAATAATACTTCAGTTAGTTTTCCATTTAAAAGCTGACGACGTGGTGTGTACTCTAAAACACGAAGTACGTAGGCATCATTATCATTGCTGAGCTGAACACCATTTGCAGCTAAATACACTTTTAACTGCGTTTCCAAATCATCAGTTTTAGCTGGTAACTCAAGGCTTAACTTTTTATAAACAAGCGGAGTCGCAGTCGGGTTGGTTCCTTTTAAATGAAATCCACACCCGACTAAGCCAGCACTAAGGCCTAAGGTTAAAACAACAGCGGCTAAACGTTTGGCTAAGTGCATGCTTGATCCTCTCATTAATAACTTTAATTAAACCACGAGGTTAACTAATTTATTTGGAACCACAATTTCTTTTTTTGTTGGTCCGGTTAAGAATTGTTGAACTTCTGGTAGAGCTTTAGCTTGAGCTAATAGATCTTCCTTAGAAATATCAACAGAAACTTCAAGTTTACCGCGAAGTTTACCGTTAACCTGTACAACAATCGTTTGCGTATTACGCGTTAACGCAGAAGCATCAACTTCAGGGAATGTTGCTGCTGTAACATCTGTACCAAATTGGGCCAATAAAGTTTGGCTTAAATGCGGTGCAAATGGTTCAAGTAAAGTTAACAGTGTTGTGATTGCTTCACGTTCTACAGCAATGTCATTGTCATCTTTTGCTTCAAACTTGTTGCTCGCGTTTAACAACTCCATTAAAGCAGCAATCGCAGTATTGAATGCATGACGACGTTCAATATCATCACTTACTTTTTGAATCGTTTCGTGTGTTTTACGACGTAAGTCTTGAGCGTCTTTAGATAAATTAGCTGTATCGATTGTAGAAGCTGAGTTGCCTTTTTCAAGGAAGCCAGCTACAAGGCGCCATACACGTTTCAAGAAACGATTTGCACCTTCAACACCTGCATCAGACCATTCTAAAGATTGATCTGGTGGAGCAGCAAACATCATGAATACACGAGCTGTATCTGCACCGTATTGATCAATAATCGCTTGTGGGTCAATACCGTTATTTTTCGACTTAGACATTTTTTCTTGTCCGCCGATCACAACTTCTTGGCCGTCACCTGAATATTTTGCAGAAAGAATACGACCTTTCTCATCGCGTTCTAATTCAATATCAGCTGGGTTGAACCAAGTTTTCTTGCCATTTTCTGCTTCACGATAGAACGTATCTGCAAGTACCATGCCTTGAGTTAGCAAGTTAGTAAATGGCTCATTACCTTGTACAACGCCTTCATCACGCATTAATTTGTGGAAGAAACGTGCATAAAGTAAGTGAAGAATTGCGTGTTCAACACCACCAATGTATTGGTTTACAGGAAGCCAGTTTTGAGCTGCTTCAGGTTTAACCATACCACCAGTAAAGTCTGGAGATGCATAGCGTGCATAGTACCAAGATGACTCTACGAAAGTATCTAAAGTATCTGTTTCACGACGAGCATCGCCACCACAACAAGGACATTTAGTTTCATAGAATTCAGGCATTTTGTTAAGCGGGTTACCTGAACCATCTGGAACAACGTCTGTTGGTAATACAACTGGAAGCTGGTCTTCTGGAACTGTGACTTGACCACAAGTATCACAGTTAATCATTGGAATTGGACAACCCCAGTAACGTTGACGAGAAACACCCCAGTCACGTAAACGGAATTGAACTTTAGAGTTTGCTAAAGCTTGTGGTTCTAATTTTGCAAGGAATGCGTCAAACGCAGCTTGGAATTCTAAACCGTCAAACTCACCAGAGTTAACAAGTTTACCCTCTTTAGAACCGTACCATTCTTGCCACTCAGTTGCAGAGTAATCTGCATCGTCAGCGCCTTTCGCATCGATTACTTGCTTAATTGACAAGTTAAACTTGTTAGCAAATTCAAAATCACGTTCGTCATGCGCTGGTACAGCCATTACTGCGCCAGAACCATAAGACATTAATACGTAGTTTGCGATCCAGACAGGAAGCTCTTCACCAGTTACAGGATGTTTTACAAACAAGCCTGTTGCCATGCCTTTTTTCTCGGCTGTTGCCAAGTCCGCTTCTGCAACTGAACCCATGCGGCACTCTTCAATGAATGCAGCCAATTCTGGGTTGTTTTCAGCAGCTTTAAGCGCGAGAGGGTGTTCTGCTGCAACAGCAACATATGTCACACCCATTAGCGTGTCGGCACGTGTTGTATAAACAGTTAAGCCATCAGCATAGATTTCAGTATTGGCTGAAGGGAAAGTAATTTCCATGCCTGTAGAGCGACCAATCCAGTTACGTTGCATGGTCAACACTTGTTGAGGCCAGCCGTCTTGTAAAGTGTCAAGATCGTCTAATAATTCTTGTGCATAGTCCGTAATGCGGAAGTAGTACATTGGAATATCACGTTTTTCAACCAATGCACCTGAGCGCCAGCCACGACCATTTTCAACTTGCTCGTTTGCTAAAACTGTTTGGTCAACTGGATCCCAGTTTACTGTTGAAAGTTTACGGTAGATTAGACCTTTTTTATAAAGCTGAACAAATAACCATTGTTCCCAGTGATAATACTCTGGTGTACAAGTCGCGAATTCGCGATCCCAGTCTACAGACAGGCCTAATTTTTTTAATTGGTCACGCATGTAAGCGATGTTTTCAAATGTCCATTTTGCTGGAGCAACTTTATGGGCAATTGCTGCATTTTCAGCAGGTAAACCGAATGCATCCCAACCCATAGGTTGTAATACAGTTTCACCTTTTAAACGGTAAAAACGGCTAATTACATCGCCAATTGTATAGTTACGCACATGCCCCATATGCAGCTTGCCGCTTGGGTAAGGAAACATTGACAGGATGTAGCGATGTTTACCTTCGACAGTGTCGGCAACTTTAAAGACTTTACGATTTTCCCAATCTTGTTGAACTGATGGTTCAATCGTGTTTGCTTGATATTCGGGGTCAATGTGAGAAATAGTCATAGACGTAAGCTATACAACGAAAATTGAAATGAAAGATTGCTGCACAGCATAGCGCAAAATAACAGGAAATGTCAGTTTTTAGATCAGGATTTTATCTTTTAATATGAGCAATAAACATTTCTCAATCTATTCTTCTTTATTTTAAATAATAGAGGAGTGATGAAAATATTCACCACTCTCATTTTACTTATCGTGCTGTTGTAGTGGGTGGGGTAGGTACCGCAGGTGGAATAGCTACTGCGGGTGCATTTTTTTCCTGTGTGACGTTAGTTGCCTCTTGCACTACTTTATCTGTTTTATCTTGAGATTGTTGTTCTTTGAAAGGTGTCGAATTTTTTACAGATGATTGGCTACCGTAAGTTGAAACTTTGTTCAAATGTTTTGCACTCTGAGGTGGAGGAGTCGTGGTGTAATGGGTGGAGCCATGTTTATCCATCCATTTGTAATATTGCTGTGCCTGACTTTGGCTTGAGTAAACTAAAATCGCTGTTGCAATTGCTGTATATAAGCTTGTTTTTAAATAAGATAAAATCATATCAAATATTCCCCAAAGAAAGCTGGCTATATTTAAATAAAGTTCATAAATAAGCAATTTACAATGCATGGTTTTTTATAAAAAAGAATAATTATTTTTAATAAATAGAGGGTAGAACTACCAAATTTACGATTTAAATTTAGATTAAAAAAGAAGCAGCTAAAACTTTTTATGGAAAAACCTTTTCTTTAATCTTGACTTTAGTGAATTAAACAACAAAAATGCTTCCTTTAGTTTTATATGCGATTATTTGATCACCCTTCGAATAACCGTCATGTTTTGTAATAGACATTCTCTCTAGCCGAGAGATTGATTTTACTTAAAGTATGTATATCCAGACATGCTTTATTAATGTTAAAAAAGCTTATACGGCTGAAAAACAGAAATTTTTCTATTGCAACGAAAACTAGACAATATGTGTGCTATAACAGTGCAGACAATTCAATGAATGAAACACTATTTGTGCCTTCCATAAATAGTGATAAAGATTTTAGGGTGAATCACGTTGGAACTTTTATCTGGTGGTGAAATGCTCGTTCGTGCTCTTGCGGACGAAGGCGTTGAACATGTTTTTGGTTATCCAGGCGGCGCTGTATTACATATTTATGATGCGCTATTTCAACAAGACAAAATTAATCATTACCTCGTACGTCATGAACAAGCTGCTGGTCATATGGCAGATGCTTACTCGCGTGCTACAGGTAAGACTGGCGTAGTACTGGTCACTTCTGGACCTGGCGCAACTAATACTGTGACTCCAATTGCAACAGCTTATATGGACTCAATCCCAATGGTGATTTTGTCTGGCCAGGTTGCATCACATCTTATTGGTGAAGACGCTTTCCAAGAAACTGATATGGTGGGTATTTCACGTCCGATCGTGAAACACAGCTTCCAAGTTCGTCACGCAAGCGAAATTCCTGCAATTATCAAAAAAGCATTTTATATCGCATCAAGTGGTCGTCCTGGCCCTGTGGTAGTCGATATTCCTAAAGATGCGACAAATCCTGCAGAAAAATTTGCGTACGAATATCCTGAAAAAGTGAAGATGCGTTCTTATCAACCTCCTTCACGTGGTCATTCTGGTCAAATTCGTAAAGCGATTGATGAGCTTTTAAGTGCAAAACGCCCTGTAATTTATACAGGTGGTGGTGTTGTTCAAGGTAATGCATCAGCATTATTGACTGAGTTGGCTCATTTGTTGGGCTATCCAGTGACAAATACACTTATGGGTCTTGGTGGTTTCCCTGGTAATGATCCACAGTTCGTGGGCATGTTGGGAATGCACGGTACTTATGAAGCAAATATGGCGATGCATAATGCTGACGTCATTCTTGCAATTGGTGCGCGCTTTGATGACCGAGTAACCAATAACCCTGCAAAATTCTGTGTGAATGCAAAAGTTATTCATGTTGATATTGATCCGGCGAGCATTTCAAAAACGATCATGGCGCACATTCCGATTGTAGGGGCGGTTGAGCCTGTACTTCAGGAAATGTTGACGCAATTGAAACAATTGAATGTGTCTAAGCCTAACCCAGAAGCAATTGCTGCATGGTGGGATCAAATTAATGAATGGCGTAAAGTTCATGGCTTGAAGTATGAAACACCTGCTGATGGCACGATGAAGCCACAGCAAGTTGTTGAAGCTTTATATAAAGCAACTAATGGCGATGCCATTATTACTTCGGATGTGGGTCAACACCAAATGTTTGGCGCGTTGTATTACAAGTACAAACGTCCACGTCAATGGATTAACTCAGGCGGATTAGGCACCATGGGCGTAGGTTTACCTTATGCAATGGCAGCTAAGTTAGCTTTCCCAGATCAACAGGTAGTTTGTATTACCGGTGAAGCTTCAATTCAGATGTGTATTCAAGAGCTTTCAACTTGTAAGCAATACGGTATGAATGTGAAGATCTTGTGCTTGAATAACCGTGCTTTAGGTATGGTTAAACAATGGCAAGATATGAACTATGAAGGTCGTCATTCAAGCTCATACGTTGAATCATTACCTGATTTTGGCAAATTGATGGAAGCTTATGGTCATGTGGGTATCCAGATTGATCATGCTGACGAACTAGAGTCGAAGCTTGCTGAAGCAATGGCGATTAATGATAAATGTGTATTCATTAATGTCATGGTTGATCGTACAGAACATGTTTATCCAATGCTGATCGCAGGTCAGTCAATGAAGGATATGTGGTTAGGGAAAGGGGAGCGTACATAATGAGACATATTATTTCTGTACTCGTTGAAAACGAAGCTGGTGCGCTTTCTCGTTTGGTAGGTTTATTCAGTCAACGTAACTATAACATTGAGACGTTGAATGTAGCTCCAACCGAAGACCCTACGTTATCGCGTTTGACGTTAACCACTTATGGTGATGACCATAAGATTGAACAGATTACAAAGCAGCTCAACAAGCTTGTTGAAGTTGTAAAAGTAGTAGATTTATCAGAAGGTTCACACATTGAGCGTGAACTGATGTTGATTAAAGTAAAAGCGTTGGGTGCTTCACGTGCTGAAATTAAGCGAACAGCGGATATTTTCCGTGCGCAAATTGTCGACGTGACACCAACTACCTATACCATTCAAATAGCAGGGACAACTGAAAAATTAGATGGTTTTATCGATGCGCTTGCAGAAAACACTATTCTAGAAGTCGTTCGTTCAGGTGTATCTGGTATCGCCCGTGGCGAAAAAGTATTAGCCATTTAATTTTTTAAAAAGTATTTTAGCGGAGAACACAAATGCAAATTTTTTACGATAAAGACTGTGACTTATCAATCATCCAAGGCAAGAAAGTAGCGATTGTTGGTTACGGTTCTCAAGGTCATGCTCATGCACTTAACCTTAAAGACTCTGGCGTAGACGTAACTGTAGGTTTACGTGCTGGTTCAGCTTCTTGGAAGAAAGCTGAAAACGCTGGTCTTAAAGTTGCAGAAGTGCCTGCTGCTGTTAAGCAAGCTGACCTCGTAATGATTTTGACTCCAGATGAATTCCAATCACAACTTTACCGTGACGTGATTGAGCCGAACATCAAAGAAGGTGCAACTCTTGCATTTGCTCATGGTTTCTCAATTCTTTATAACCAAGTTGTTCCACGTAAAGATTTAGATGTAATCATGGTGGCTCCTAAAGCACCTGGTCACACAGTTCGTTCTGAATACCAACGTGGTTCAGGTGTTCCTGACCTAATCGCAATTCACCAAGATGCTTCTGGTAATGCACGTAACGTTGCTCTTTCTTATGCTTCAGGCGTAGGTGGCGGCCGTACTGGTATTATCGAAACTTCATTCCGTGAAGAAACTGAAACTGACTTATTCGGTGAGCAAGCAGTTCTTTGTGGTGGTGCAGTTGAACTCGTGAAAATGGGCTTCGAAACTTTAGTTGAAGCTGGTTATGCTCCAGAAATGGCTTACTTCGAATGTTTACACGAACTTAAATTGATCGTTGACTTGATGTTCGAAGGCGGTATCGCTGACATGAACTACTCAGTATCTAACAATGCTGAGTACGGTGAATATGTAACTGGTACTGAAGTAATTAACGAACAGTCTCGTGAAGCTATGCGTAATGCGTTGAAACGTATTCAATCTGGTGAATACGCGAAGATGTTCATTCAAGAGGGTGCATTAAACTACCCATCTATGACTGCTCGTCGTCGTCAAAATGCTGCACATGGTATTGAAGTAACTGGTAATAAGTTACGTGCGATGATGCCTTGGATTCAAGCGAACAAAATCGTAGACAAAGAAAAGAACTAATTTTCTTTTTCTAAAGCTTCAAAAGAACCCTGCTTAGTAGCAGGGTTCTTTTTTATACTGTTTTTATTTGAATGTGAAAAAGTGCGATTAGGTCAACTTGACCAGATTAAAGAAATTCTATATTTTTCATATAATTGGCTGCTTAATTTTTAGTTACTCTATTGATTTATAAAGTAAAAAATACTTGACCAAAATATAGATAATGTTATTGTTTATAACTGACTAAAAACGTCAAATTTACTAAAATTTTTTTAACATGTTTAATTTTTAATTGTATTTTGGGCAATGAGTTGAACAAAATAAAAAAAAGTATTGAATAATCATGGAAGTCCACTATGGGTCATGTTGATTACGATAGCACATTGATCGTCGGCTCTTTTTTTGCAGCTGGCTTCATTTGCTATCTTGTGATTTCCATGGAGCAATTAATATTCAAGCAAGTCTATAAAAAATTTGAGTCCTTAATTCTATTTATCAATGGCTTATTGCTCGCATCAGCAATTAGTATTGTTCATATTATTGGTATACAAGCTTATCATCTGTCTGAAACAGTTAACTCAAATATTCCTTTGATTACTGTTTCATTTGCCATTAGTGCTTTGCTATCGTGCATTGCCTTGTGGTTGACTTCGCGTTTTACGCTCCCTTTATTCCGGCTCATTTTAAGTTCTATTATTATGGGAATTGGAATTTCAGCTTCATATTACATAAGTATGTTGGGCTGGAGTATTAATATCTATAAAAAAGATTACACCTCTTTCTTGCTATTATTTTCTATATTAATTGCGATGAGTGGCTCAGGGCTGGCATTTTTATTAGCTTATAAATTAAAAGATAATGAACGTTACCGCCTAACTTTAAAAATCGTATTTTCGGTTATGATGACCTTAAGTATTATGGGAATGCACTATACGGCGCTCATTGCGACGAATATCACTGATAAATTTATTAGCCAATATCAGGCAGAACATGACTTATTATTATTTACGATTATTTTGGTCACGTGTCTGGTACTCGTAGCAAGTTTTATTGTCGCGATGTTAGAGCAACGGCTCACCCAACAAAATTTAGAGTTACGTAAGGCGAATAAAGAATTAGCTAACTTATCTATACTGGATAATTTAACCAAACTACCCAATCGTCTTTATTTGGTTGATTATGCAGAGGTATTGCTCTCAGATCATCGATATAAAGATCAGAAAATTGCTTTTTTATATATCGATTTAGACCGTTTTAAATCGGTGAATGATGCGTTTGGGCATCATGTGGGTGATCAATTACTTATTCAAATGGCAAACCGTTTACATTGGCAACTCAATGAAAAATGTAAATTGCTTAGAATCGGTGGCGATGAATTTTTGCTTATTGCAGAAAATACAAATGCAGATGAAGCGGTGATTTTGGCTGAGAAGGTTTTACAGCTGATTCAGGAAAGCTATCAAATCTCTGGCAAGGAAATTAATATTTCTGCAAGTTTGGGCGTGGCACTCTTTCCCGAGCATGGACAAAATGTTCAGGACTTACTCATGAATGCTGATGCCGCCATGCTGATGTCTAAAGAACAAGGTCGGAATACATATACAATCTTTAGTTACTCAACCCATCAGCAAGAAACAAGAAGTCAGTCAAAACTGATCAATGATCTTTATAAAGCCGTAGAAGAAAAACAGTTCATCTTATATTACCAACCAAAATTTAATACCAATCTTGAAGTCTGTGGGGTTGAAGCCTTAATCCGCTGGAATCACCCAGCCTTAGGAATACTTACTCCGCATATGTTCATTGAAGGTGCAGAAAAAACTGGTTTAATTATTCCAATGGGGTATTGGGCACTGGAGCAAGCTTGCCTACAAATTCAAGCGTGGGAACGCAGTAATACACCGTTTTATCCAGTTGCAGTGAACCTGTCGGCATTACAGTTTGAAAATAAAAAGTTATTTAGTACGCTCGAAGCATTGTTAAAAAAATATCAAATTCAACCTCATCACTTAATTGTTGAAATTACAGAATCTACGGCAATGCGTCATATCGACTTGAGTATCCGAGCCTGTGAGCGGTTACGTGATATGGGAATTCGTGTTGCTATTGATGATTTTGGAACAGGGCATTCGAGCTTCTTATATTTAAAAGATTTGCCTGTAGACGAATTGAAAATTGACCGTGGCTTTATTGTTGATTTAAAACCTGGTTCAAAAGAAGAAGTTATCCTAGAAAGTATTATTCATTTAGCTAAAAAGCTAGGTTTAACGGTAACGGCAGAAGGGGTGGAAACTCAGCAGCAGGTTGAGATTTTGACCCGTTTAGGATGTCAGCAATTTCAGGGTTATCTATTGGGAATGCCTGTTCAGGTTGATCAACTCATTGAGTCTCAAGGGGCTAATTTCGTTTAACCTTTTATATATTAATTTTCTTTAATTTATTTTGTTAATTTTTCAAACTTTCCTACTAAAAAGTGGCTGATCAACCTAGGTCTAATCTTTAAAAATGATACGCTTAAAGAGAATACGTGCCTATTCAGTTGCAAAGAAAAGGTTAAGCATAAATATATAGTTTAACAGAGAGTATCTTGTTACATGTTCATTTAGATGGGATTGCATAGTTAATAATTTTTGAAATTGAAAAAGCTTTAGCCCAAAGCCCAGCAAGTTATAGTGTGCTATTGGAAGTGTTTGTTAGTGAAATTTATATAATAATTTTAATAACTTATATAAAATATTTGAAATGGATGTGTTAACTTTTCATTTATTATAGAGAATAAAATACTTTGGATATAATAATTTATTAGTATATTTAAATAAAATATATATCATTATTGAAGAATTACTTTAGTGAATAGATAGCTCGAGCTAAAAAGATTATAAAATTTTCTTATTGATTTTATTAAGTTTATAAAATAATTAGACTTAAAATGGAGGGTATTGATTAGGGTTGAAGTGAAATGCTTGTTTTAAAAATAAGATCATTCAATTTATAGGATTGTAGAAAATGAGTGAATTGGGTTTAACTTGGTGGAGTAGGAGTTTATTCTCCACCCAAATTAACATTATTGTTTATTTTTATTAAAGTATAAAAAGTTAATTAATTTATATGTATTAAATAGTTGCACACTCTCGAACCTTCTCGAAATTAATGATTTTATTTATATAAGACCATGTTTTTTCTGAGTTGATTTTTGATTTATTTATAGTGCCATCAATAATGAGCCCATCTACAATATTAAGAAAGAGACCTGTAAGGACTTGTTTGTTCTCAACTTCTAGTTCTGAAAATGTTGAGAAAACTAATTTATAAACCCAATCTCGATATTCATTAATTTGATATTTAATAGATGGATACATTTGCATGACTTCAATCGTGGCTTTCTTAAATAAGCACCCATTGAAGTCATCTGTATTGATCCAGTCGACATACCAATTGAAAATACTTTTAAGTTTAATTAATGGATCATCGATATCATTAACTTTATTAAATAAAGAAGCTCTGACTTCTAAATTTCTCCGATGAAGACATTCTTCAATTAAGGCTTCTTTAGAAGAAAAATATTTATAAAAAGTCATTTTTGCCACGTTTGCTTCAGCAATAATACGATCAACCCCAATAGAGGTGTAGCTTTTCTGGTTAAAGAGGGTGGTAGCTGTTGTTATAATAGTTTCTCTTTTTGACATCGGTTTCCCCGTCATAAAATATTTTTGATTAACTTTGCTATTGTAAAGTATGAAAGCTTAAATAAATCTTATTTAATGATATTTAAAAAATTATATTTATTCAATAGCTTGATTTGTTGTTGAAAACAATAAAATTATTTCTAATTGGCAATAATTTACTTTTTTTAAATATTATTAATTAATTCGTTGATTTGTTGAGTTAATAAACATAATATAAAATTGTTAAGTTTAGGTTCGTGGAATTTATTTTAGCAATTGAATGCAAAATTGGAATAAAAATAAGGCCATATAACTTAACTATAAGAAAAACTTTTTACTGAGAATGATTATGTCAAAAAAATTTGAAGACTTTAATAATCCAAGAGAAAAAGCATTGCAAGGGATGAGAAATAGTATTCCTGCAAAACAGTGGGAAGAGAATTTACAATTTCTTAAAGATTTAAGAAGTAAAATTGCAAAACTACCAGTTTCTAGACATCCTGCAATTGAAGTATTAAATAATGGATATCTCGATAAGAAGAGTTTGACCCATATTCATTTAGAATATCGTCATGCAATTGTACAAATTTTTACAGATGCTTTATTAAAGGCTCAGTTTCTGACAAAACAACTGGAACCTAAACTCCATTCTGGAGCTAAAATGTTTCCAAGAGTATTATTAAGTTTAAATATACTTGATGAATTTGGTTTTCGTCCTGGTTTAGGCAAAGATAATTATTATTTGGGGAATCCTGAATATGCTCATTATCCATTATATGAAGATTTACTTAATGATTATGGTTTAACAGAGCTTGATCGTCGTAATTTTAAGCCATCAAAAATTTCAGATCAGGTTAGATCATTTTTAGAATCTTCTTATGATAGTTATATCAATGTAGTTGCATTACTAGCTGTTGCAGAGGAAGAGGTTATTCTTTTTAGTCCTCCATTACGTCAAGCGACCAAATTTGTGAATATCGATGTTGAAGGTGGTGGGTATTACCATGTGCATGGTGTATCTACTGATGAAACGTCTGAAGCTGCTGATGATGACCATCAAGATGATCTTTGGTTCACTTTAGCACAAGCAATTACCAAAGATGATTATGACGGCTTAACGAAGCTATGTATTGAATATTGTGCGTTATGGAATGAGTTCTGGGATGCACAAATTGCTGATGTTCAGTTTATTGAAGAAAAGAAACTGGCATAAGATATTCTGCTAAGTCCGAAGAAAGCCCATCTATGATTGTATGGGCTTTTTTAATTATAAAATTTCTAAGATACTAAGCTACATTCTCAAAAAATATATAAAAAGCTTATGAGTAGCTCATGGCTTATCAACAATCATTAAACACTTCTATAAATCTGCTACAATTACGCCAATTTTTATTTTGATCGACTTTAGGTCTTTGGCACTGCAATCTCCGCAGTAGGTGTATTTCATGAGTTTTAAAGATGAGTTAGCGGCACAGGTTGCTCAACGCCGCACATTTGCCATCATTTCCCACCCCGATGCCGGTAAAACCACCATGACAGAAAAATTACTGTTATGGGGTAAAGCAATTCAGGTTGCAGGGATGGTAAAAAGCCGTAAATCTGACCGTGCAGCTACATCTGACTGGATGGAAATGGAAAAAGAGCGTGGTATTTCGATTACCACGTCTGTTATGCAGTTCCCTTATAAAGGTCATACGATTAACTTACTCGATACACCGGGGCATGAAGACTTCTCGGAGGATACTTATCGTACTCTAACCGCAGTTGACTCTGCGTTAATGGTAATTGATGGTGCAAAAGGTGTCGAAGAACGTACCATCAAATTGATGGAAGTTTGTCGTATGCGCGACACTCCTATTATTTCATTTGTAAACAAGATGGACCGTGAGATTCGTGAGCCGCTTGAGTTACTTGATGAAATTGAAAATGTCCTCAATATCCGCTGTGTACCGATTACATGGCCATTAGGGATGGGACGTGATTTTGCTGGTGTATACAACATTATTGAAAATAAATTGTATATCTACAAAGCAGGTTTCGGTTCAACGATTACTGATATTGAAGTCCGTGATGGATATGATCATGCGGATATTCGCGAAAAAGTAGGTGAGTTGGCTTGGGCATCTTTTGAAGAGTCGCTTGAACTTGTGCAAATGGCGAATGAGCCATTAGACCGCGAATTATTTTTACAAGGTAAACAAACTCCGGTTCTATTTGGTACGGCATTAGGTAACTTTGGTGTTGACCACGTATTAGATGCTTTCATGGGCTGGGCACCTGAACCTAAAGCGCATCCTACACAAGAGCGTGTGGTTGAGGCGAAAGAGGAAGGTTTCTCTGGTTTTGTATTTAAAATTCAAGCCAACATGGATCCGAAACACCGTGACCGTATTGCCTTCATGCGTATTTGCTCTGGTAAATATGAAAAAGGCTTAAAGATGAACCACGTGCGTCTTGGTAAAGATGTCCGTATTAGTGATGCTTTGACATTCCTTGCTGGTGAGCGTGAACATTTAGAAGAAGCATGGCCAGGCGATATTATTGGTTTACATAACCATGGCACAATTCAAATTGGTGATACTTTTACCAGTGGTGAAAATTTGCATTTCACAGGTATTCCTCACTTTGCGCCAGAGATGTTCCGTCGTGTGCGTTTAAAAGATCCATTGAAGTCAAAACAATTGCAAAAAGGTTTGAAAGAGTTGTCGGAAGAAGGGGCGACTCAGGTATTTATGCCACAAATCAGCAATGACCTGATTGTGGGTGCGGTAGGTGTGCTTCAGTTCGATGTGGTTGCTTATCGTTTGAAAGAAGAATATAAGGTTGACTGTGTTTATGAGCCTGTAAGTGTTAACACAGTTCGTTGGATTCACTGTGATGACGAAAAAACTCTGAATGAGTTTAAGAAGAAAGCACATGATCAACTTTCTATCGATGGCGGCGGACACTTAACCTATCTTGCGCCAAGCCGAGTGAACTTGCAGATTATGCAAGAGCGTTGGCCTGATATTCAGTTCCGTAACACACGTGAACACTGATCATTTTAATGTGACAAACAGCTTCGAATAGAAGCTGTTTTGTTTTGAAAAATAAGAAAGGATGATGAAATGAATTTGAATAGAAAGACAGTTATTGCGCTTGTAGTTGCAATACTCATATTAATTTTGGCAATTTGTCTTTTTGTCTGGAAAAGAACTCAGCCTTCATCATCTTCTCAAACAAAACTAGCATCTACCCAAACTCAACATATAGAAAAGGCTGAAGTACTGCCATTTCTTAACTTACAACAAGTAAAAGCGGATTATGCTTTGCCATTTTGTGAAAAGAAAAACTGTATTGATGTCGATATTCAAACGATAAAGACCCAAGATGCATGGCTAAATGAATGGATTGCTAAAAGTCAGGCTAAAGTGATCCAAGACCAAATTGATTTGAAAAAAGACTTAAGCTTGCAGCAAGCCATTAATGCCTATGTTAAAAAGTCTGATGAATGGCAAGATAAATATTCAAAGAATCGGGCTTATGAATTACATCTTCATACGCGTATTGCATCGCAACGTAACCAATATGTTCTATTGCAATTAGGGCTTGATACCAAGCAAGAAGAGCTCACGATTAAAGATCGTTATTACTTTTTCGTGGCCGACCGAAAACTGCATAAAAGCTTAGCTTTATTGGATGTTTTACAAAAAGATCAACAAACGACTGTGCATCAAATGGTGCAGGTGGCCTATCAAGACTGGTTAAAAAAGCAGACTGCTGACATAAAGAAAGAAGCACCAAAAACTTTATATTGGGGACAAGCAGATTGGTTCTTTGATGGTGAAGGTGTTGGCTTACATTATCAGGCAAACCAGATCACTAAAGAAGCTCCACAGCTCGATATTTATTTATCTAAAGAACAAACTAAAAAAATATTACAACCCGAGGTTTATGAACAAATGTTTTAAGATGGTAGCAGAATTTGCAACCTCTATTTATATGCGCTAATTTCTTAGAAAAGGCACTGAGTAATCTCCTTAGAATAAAAGGCAAAATATGATGTTATCTTCTAAAGCTTCACTGCGATTAACTTTGCTTGCTTCTGCTATATTTTTGGTGGCATGCCAACCTAAAGCTGATCCTAAGGATTCTCAAGAACAGCAGAAACCAGCAGTCGAGGAACAAAAGCCAGTAGAGCTGACTTTGAAGGGCGAAACAGTTCCTACTAAGGTTGCTTTACCTGATTGTGATGGTAAAACTTGTCCAGAATTCACAGTTGAACGTTTGCAGAGTAATTTTCCATTTATTGACAAAATTCTAGATCAGCAAATTTTAAAGACTTTAGGTCAAATTTTAGAGATTGCTGAACCAGATGCTAAAGTGAAGCAAGCAGATCAAAAAACAGAAGCTTCAGCAGTTGCGAGTGCAGAGCAAAAAAATAGTTTTGATGCGCAGGTTCAACGTTACGCCAATTCATTTATTGGTTTGGACAATGAGTTAAAAGCTTTAAGTAGTAATCATCAAATTAATCTTTTGGTGAAACCTAAAATCTTGCAGGCTCAAGGTAAAGTTGTAACTGTGGTACTGAATAGTAGTAGCTATTTAGGTGGTGCGCACGGTTCTGCTGCACAGCATTATTATAATTTTGATTTAAAAGAACAAAAGCAGATCAAGCTTGAAGATTTGTTACGCCCACAGCAAAAAACTGCATTAGAAAAGTTAGCCCATGAAGCCTTTAAGACTTGGGTTACAGACTCTAAACTGGCTGATAATGTGGGTGAATATGAGCAAGCTTGGCCGTTTAAACTATCTGATAACTTCTTATTGGGTGAGCAAGGTTTAATTCTTCAATATGGTGAATATGAAATTGGACCATATGTGGTGGGATTACCTCGATTAGTCATTCCATATGACCAATTACAAGAAGTGTTGAAACAAGAATATTTGCCACAACCTAAAGCTAAACCAGCTTCAGCACCAGTTGCAAAAAGTGCTGGCTAATGCATTTGTTTGATACCCATACCCATTTTGATGTTGCCGATTTTGATGAAGATCGGCAACAGTTAGCGCTTAATGCCAAAAAAGCTGGGGTCGATGCATTAGTCTTAATTGGTTTTGTGCAGTCACGCTTTGACGAATTGGTGCAAATTCATCATCAGTTAAAGAGCTGGGAAAATGTGCCCACTTCATATTTAGCACCAGGCTTACACCCGTTTTATATTGAGGAGCATCAGCCAGAACATCTTTCTCACCTTGAACACATCTTGCGGCAACAGGACTGTGTGGCGGTAGGTGAAATTGGCCTAGATACTTTCTTAAAAGAACATAAGCAGCCCGATATATATGATAAGCAAAAACAATATTTTGCAGATCAGTTAGAGCTTGCAACCCAATATCAAAAACCAGTATTACTCCACATCCGAAAAGCGCATGGTGATGTGCTCGCTATACTAAAAGCTCAAAAATTTAAATTGGGCGGCATTGCTCATGCATTTAGTGGTGGGGTAGAAGAGGCAAAGGGACTTATTAAGCTTGGTTTTAAAATTGGTGTGACGGGGCAGATCACCAACCCAAATGCGAAAAAACTTCATACAGTTGTGCAGGCTATAGGTGCAGAGCATTTGGTGATTGAAACAGATTGTCCAGATATGACACCGCTTTGCTGTCAAACCTCAACAGAACAGCGTACTCGTAATACCCCTGTTAATTTGCCGTATGTTTTACAAAGTTTGGCTGAAAATTTAAATATACCAGAGTCAGATTTGGCTGAGTTGCTGTGGAAAAACTCTCTCACCGCATTGAAATTATCGTAATAAAAATCAAAGATTAAAAATATTAACTAAAACAAAACACAGTGATTAAAAAAGAAGCTTAAAGTAAGAAAACAACATGTAAAAACGTGAAAAATAACATTGCCAGACATGGGAGGATAACCCAATGGCTAAGTATAGCAATATCAATAGTTTTAATGCTTTACAGACGCTAACAGTAGGTTCCAGCAATTATCAGATTTTTAGCTTAGCCCAAGCAGAGAAAACGCTAGGGGATATTGCCAAACTGCCGAAATCTTTAAAAGTATTATTGGAAAACTTATTACGGTTTGAAGATCAACATAGCGTTAAAACTGAACACATCCATGCTTTAGCAGAATGGCTAAAAACTCGCACCTCAGATCAAGAAATTCAATATCGACCTGCAAGGGTTTTAATGCAAGATTTTACGGGTGTGCCTGCAGTGGTTGATTTAGCTGCAATGCGAGCAGCGATGGCGCAAGCGGGTGGCGACCCTGAAAAAATTAATCCATTATCTCCCGTTGATTTGGTGATTGACCACTCTGTCATGGTTGATTATTTTGCCGATGATCAGGCTTTTGAAGAAAACGTACAAATCGAGATGCAGCGTAATGGTGAGCGATATCAATTTTTACGTTGGGGACAATCTGCATTTAATAACTTTAGTGTAGTGCCACCAGGTACGGGGATTTGCCATCAGGTCAATTTAGAATATTTGGCACAAGCAGTGTGGTTAGGCGAGGATAACGGCCAGACTTTTGCTTTTCCAGATACTTTAGTGGGTACAGACTCACATACCACCATGATTAATGGTTTAGGTGTATTAGGTTGGGGTGTAGGAGGAATTGAGGCCGAAGCAGCTATGCTGGGCCAACCGATTTCGATGCTGATTCCTGAGGTCATTGGTTTTAAGCTCACAGGAAAACTACCAGAAGGCATTACGGCAACTGACTTGGTACTGACTATTACTCAAATGCTTCGTCAAAAAGGTGTCGTGGGTAAATTTGTAGAGTTCTATGGAGACGGCTTAGCAGATTTACCACTTGCTGACCGTGCAACTATTGCCAACATGGCACCAGAGTATGGTGCGACTTGTGGTTTCTTCCCAATTGATGAAGTGACATTAGGTTATTTAAAATTAACTGGTCGTCAAAGTGATCGTATTGCACTGGTTGAAGCGTATAGCAAAGCACAAGGCTTATGGCGAAATGCTGGTGATGAACCTGTTTTTACAGATACTTTAAGTCTAGATATGAGTACAGTTCAGGCAAGTTTGGCAGGTCCAAAACGCCCACAAGACCGAGTGCTTTTATCAGAAGTACCAAAAACGTTTAATGCGTTGATGGAGTTAACTTTAAAACCGGCCAAAGAAGCCAAAGAACGTTTGGAAAATGAAGGCGGTGGAGGTACTGCTGTCGAGGCAAAAAAAGCAAATATTCAACATGAAAGCCCTTCTTGTGTGATTGAAGGGCAAACTTATCCATTAAATCATGGTGATGTTGTTATTTCAGCCATCACATCTTGTACCAATACTTCTAACCCAAGTGTAATGCTGGCAGCAGGTCTGCTTGCTAAAAAAGCGATTGAAAAAGGTTTGCAGCGTAAACCGTGGGTGAAAAGCTCTCTTGCACCAGGCTCTAAAGTCGTGACTGACTATTTGCTAGCTGCTGGGCTTACGCCGTATTTAGATGAGTTGGGCTATAACTTGGTGGGATATGGTTGTACAACCTGTATTGGTAACTCAGGTCCCTTACCTGAACCAGTTGAAGAAGCAATTCAATGCCATGATTTGAATGTTGCATCAGTACTTTCTGGTAACCGTAACTTTGAAGGACGTGTACACCCATTAGTTAAAACAAACTGGCTTGCTTCACCACCTTTGGTAGTCGCTTATGGTTTAGTTGGTAATATTCGTACTGATTTGACAACGCAACCTATTGGGCAAGGTAAAGATGGGCAACCTGTTTACTTAAAAGATATCTGGCCAAGTCAGGCAGAAATTGATGCCGTTTTACAGAAAGTAAATACAGACATGTTCCATAAAGAATATGCTGCGGTGTTTGATGGTGATGAAAGCTGGCAATCAATTCAGATTCCAAAAAGTAAAACTTATGAATGGGCTGATGATTCGACTTATATCCGTCATCCGCCATTCTTTGAAGGCATTGGTGAACCACCAAAACCAATTAAAAATATTGAACAAGCAAATATCTTGGCAGTGCTTGGTGACTCGGTAACAACTGACCATATTTCACCGGCAGGTAATATCAAAAAAGACAGTCCGGCAGGTCGATATTTACAAGAGCAAGGTGTTGAGCCAAAAGACTTTAACTCCTATGGTTCTCGACGCGGTAATCATGAAGTCATGATGCGCGGGACCTTTGCCAATATTCGTATTAAAAACGAGATGCTTGGTGGTGAAGAGGGTGGTAATACCATTCATGTGCCAAGTGGTGAAAAACTCGCTATTTATGATGCGGCGATGCGTTACCAACAAGAACACACACCGCTTGTGATTATTGCTGGTAAAGAATATGGAACAGGTTCTTCACGTGACTGGGCTGCCAAAGGAACAAACTTGTTAGGTGTCAAAGCTGTCATTGCTGAAAGTTTTGAACGCATTCACCGTTCAAACTTGGTAGGTATGGGTGTGTTGCCACTACAGTTTGTTGATGGGCAAACTCGACAATCTCTCAACTTAACTGGTCATGAGGTGATATCAATTAGAGGTTTGTCTGATGGCGTTCAGCCTCATCAAATTCTTGAGGTTGATGTAAAAGGGCCAAATGGAGTCGCCAGCCACTTTAATGTGTTGTGTCGAATTGATACGTTAAATGAGGTTGAGTACTTTAAGGCGGGTGGTATTTTGCATTATGTATTACGGAATTTGATTGCTTCATAAATTGGCTAAGTTTGTACAACCTTGTAATGGGAGTGCTTTGGCTAAAGTTGACTATATAGGCGTATCCTTACTTTTTAAGGATAAAAAGTAACAAAAATCCTTTGTCGGGCTGACGGTATATCCTTATACCGCAGCCCAACTGAGCAGCATCCATGCTGCCTGTCACACTAGTAAACAATAGTTTAAATCTTAAGCCGTATAATTTGATTAATAATGATAAGGCTTGTCGTGAGTTTAAATATCACCATCTCAAGTTTTCTTTGATCTAAAATACACTTTCTTCTAAAAAGCAGTAAAATACCTCCCGTGTTTTATATCCTCAAAGAGTAGCAATGACCGATCTTCCACAAGATGAATATGACCGCCGTTTTGCAGGTGTAGCGAAAGTTTATGGTGATTCATCGTTCCAGCACTATGAAAAAAGTCATGTGATGGTGATTGGGATTGGTGGTGTCGGTAGTTGGGCGGTAGAAGCTTTGGCACGTACAGGTGTTGGCGAGATCACTTTGGTCGATATGGACGTAGTTGCAGCATCAAATGTGAACCGTCAGTTACCTGCAATGACATCAACTCTAGGTTGTGAAAAAGTTGAGATCATGGCGGAACGTTGTCGCCAAATTAACCCACGTATTAAAGTAAATATTATTGATGACTTCTTAACACCAGAGAATGTCACGGCGCTGTTAAACCCTGTACCCGATATTATCTTGGACTGTATTGATGACGTTAAAGCAAAGTTGGCTTTAATGCTCCATTGCCGTTTTAATAAAATTCCGTTGATTGTGTCGGGTGGAGCTGGTGGTAAGCTTGATCCGCTTAAAATCCGTGTGGCTGATTTATCAAAAACAGAACAAGACCCAATGTTAGCGAAGCTACGTAGTCAACTTCGTGCTCGTGGGATCTGTAAAAAGCCGAAAGAGAAATTTGGTATTACTTGTGTTTATTCAATCGATAATCCATTTTCGAGTGCAGATGTTTGCCCATCGGCTGGCTTACGCTGTGGTGGCTATGGTTCAGCGGTAGTGGTGACTTCAAGCTTTGCTATGATTGCTGTGGCTGAAGTTTTGAAGAAACTCGATTTAAAGAAAGCGTGATTTAAATATTGAAGAGGCATGCGCTTATGTGAGTGCATGCCTTTTGTTTTTTGAGTAAAGTTAATCATATAACTCTATGTTGTCGTGATGGGGCTGTGTTGGGAGCTGTTGATCATAAAATTTAAAGCACCATAAAATTAGAACAATAACGGTGAAGATGGCTAAACCTTTTAAATACTTCATGAATAATTCAATCAAGTGAATGGTCTTTATAAAATTCTAGCGAAGGCAATCTATCTAATCTAATATAGAAAATAGACCTCATGATCTAATTTTGAGATAGAAATGCTCACGTTAAAACAATTCCAATATTTTATAAAAATTGTTGAAGAAGGAAGCTTTACCGCGGCTTCTGAAAAGCTATTCATAGCTCAGTCTGCTTTAAGTCGGCAAATTAAATTGCTAGAAGAAGAAATTGATTTTCAGTTATTTGATCGTGCTGATAAGAAAGTGAAACTGACAACAGCGGGAGAGGTCTTCTATAAAAAAATAAAAGATAATATGCATTATTTAAATGAGATCATTGGAGTTTCTAAGAATATTGCAGAAGGAAAAAATCGCCAGATTAAAATTGCTTACTCGAGCAGTATTGTCATGGATGATAAAAAGGTTCAAATATTAAAAGAAATTAGCTTAGCCAAACATATAAATTTTGAGATAAACACCTTGTCATCTGAGCACCAGATTTTAGCTTTACTGAATGGGAAAATTGATATTGGTTTGATTAGACCACCAGTTCGGCAAACATTAGACGACGTCAATATTATTAAATTATATGAAGAACCTTTAATGGTGGCTATACATATTGATCATGCTAAATTTGCAAATAAAGAGAAGTTGGAAGTCAAAGATTTAAAAGAAGAATACTTTGTTTCTACACCACATTCTAAAAGAGGTGGATTAAGCTATTTAGTTTCAAATCTATGTTTAGCCGCAGGATTTACCCCACAAAAAGCTCCAATCCAGTCACGTAAGATTTCACAGTTACACCTTGTGGCTGCAAATTTAGGTGTAAGTATTGTGCCTAAAGAATTTCAGCAAATTTTGCCTAACCAAGTAAAGTTATTACCTTTGGCAGATCATTTGTCACTTTCAGAAGTTTTGCTGGTCTATAGAAAAGATCATGATGAATTGATTCAGCATTGTGCTGAACTCATTTATCAAACCTTTCAATCTTAGAAAAATGATTAAGTGGCTAATCTATAGTAAGTGTAAGTAACGCTATCATCTTTATAGACATCATAACTATTTTGTTTGAAATCAGAGACCCATTCACTTCCTGTATATCCAGCAATATGTCCATAAACATGGTTACGGGTTCTGTGAATGATATAGATGTCACCTTCTTGTGGTTCATCAAAGGCTGGATTAATTTCTTTATAGCCAATCTTTTTTAAGGTATCTCCCCAATCTGAAGCTGCAATTGGGTGATTTTCGACATTGGCACCAGCAGATTCTAGTGCAAGGCGGATACTACGTGCGCAACGAGCTTTACTGCGTCTAGAGGTAACACTTTCTAATTTTTCTACAAATTTATCAATATCTATAGCGGGAGTATTGGAAGTTTCTGTCTGATGATTATTGGGTTTCATGGTGAAAGGATAAGGAAGGCTTGGGGTGCTGTGGGATACAACAATAGTTGCCTGATTTGAATCCTGATACATGTAATTATCAGCTACTTGTCCGTCATAAATAATCATCGTGAAATCTCTACCGTGCTACTCATATCCATATTAAAAAAATCACCACCTACCTGTGGCGTTCAGAGATACTAATCGGCGTACCTTAAAAGTTTTGTTTATGTTATGTAATAACGTATCTTTTTTCCAGAGGCGTCTGCTTTGGAGTAAAAAGATGCTTATCAAAAGAGTGATTAAAAATAGTGAAATTTAAATTATTGATATCATTATAAAAAAATAATTAATCAGAGCTTAAATTTGAATATTTTGCTTCAACATTTGCGAATATACTCAAAATCTAAGTCTCTGATTTAAAATGCCACATTTTCTTACAATTTAAGAGGCGATCACAAACTTAAGCTTGCTGCTCTTTTAAATATTCCTCGGTACGAATTAGAGCTGCTTCCATGTTGCTAATAGCCTGTTCTACATCACCTAAAGTTTTTGCATTTCCGCCACTTAGCGCCTGACGCCACTTGCGAGCACCTGGCAAGTTTTGGAATAAACCTAAAATATGACGAGTAATGATTGAAAGCGGAGCACCCTCAGCCATACGTTGTTCAATATATGGCAGCATTTGTTCCATAATATCGAATCGATTTGGGGCCTCTAAATTCCAAAGCTGACCCATTTCCGCAAGTAAGTAGGGATTGTGGTAGGCTTCACGGCCAATCATGACACCATCAACATGCTGTAAATGTGCTTGAGTTTCAGCAAACGTTTTAATTCCGCCGTTAATTTCAATGGTGAGATGTGGACGCTCTTGTTTTAAACGATAAACATCTTCATAGCGTAAAGGTGGAACTTCACGGTTTTCTTTCGGAGATAGACCTTTCAAAATAGCGATACGAGCATGCACAACGAAGTAAGTACAACCTGTTGCCGCAACAGTATCTACGAAATGAAGCATCTCTTCGTAAGATTGCATGTCATCGATACCAATACGGTGTTTGACTGTTACAGGAATCTTTACTGCTTTTTGCATGGTATGAATGCATTCAGCAACCAAGTCTGGCTCTGCCATTAAGCAAGCACCAATTTTATTGTTCTGTACACGATCACTTGGGCAGCCTACATTGAGGTTGACTTCATCGTAACCCCAGTCTTCGGCCATTTTTGTGCAGGTCGCAAGCTCTTGCGGATTTGAGCCACCAAGTTGCAATACGATAGGGTGTTCTTGTGCGCTGTAGTCCAAATGACGTTTTGCATCGCCAAAAAGAATCGCACCTGTAGTTACCATTTCTGTATAGAGCACAACATTTGGGTTAAACAAGCGTGCAAAGAATCGATAATCCTTTGTAGTCCAGTCCATCATGGGTGCGACAGAAATACGAGGTTGTAACGATTGAAGTGATTGCATAACCAATAGCCCAAAAGTCGCTAAATTAATGAAAGGGCAGCATTATACGAGGTTTATGCTTGAATCGACAGGGGCATTTAACCGAGTAATTTATAACCACCCTTGTGTTGAATATAGAAAGATGATTTATAACAAGTTACCTTATTGGGAAGCCATTTTCTTTTTTTGTAAGATCGTATCGAGCATACTAAATAAAATACAAAGAACAACTAGCCCAATCCCTGCAAGGCAAGTCATGGTCCATCCACCACGGTTCCATGCAAAAATTCCTAATGCTGAACCACCTGCACCACCAATAAAGTAAGTGGTCATATAAATGGCATTAATACGAGATTTAGCATCTGGTCGTAAACGGAAAATAATGCTCTGGTTACTGGTGTGTACGAGCGCGAGTGCTAACTGAATTAAAGCAAAGCCAATAACATAAGTAGAAAGTAAAGTTTGTCCAAAGTAGAAACAAACCCAACTTACTAAGAACAGCCCGCAGCCCATCCATGTCAGTAAGCCAGTATGGCCTTGATCTGCATATTTACCAATGTAGCGTGTTGATAAAGCACCGAAGATACCCACTAAAGGCACTAGTCCAATAAAGAGATCAGGTAAATGATGTGCTGAGGTAAGGAGTAAGGCGATAGTGGAATACAAGATACTTACTGCTGCAAAGGCGAAAGCACCTGTAAGTGCTCTTAATAATAATCGCTTTTCCTGCTGTAAAAGTTGAGCCATGGAAACAAAGATTTGCCCATAGTTCATTTTCATACGTAAGACATAAGGCAAGCGGCTTTTTAAGGTAAATGCTAGCAGTAGCATTAATACGCCACTTACCACATAAACCACTTTCCAGTGGAAAAGATTCGAAAATAAGCCTGCCAGACTGGTAGAGAGTAAAATCCCGACTAATAAACCACTCATTAAAAAACCAATGATTTCGCCAGTTTTTTCGGGTTTTACAGTCATTGTGGCAAGTGGAATAAGCACTTGAGCTGCAACCGAAAACAAACCTGCTAAAATTGTACCGATCCATAGCATGGGTAAGTTAACAGCAAAAGCAGAAGTAAATAGGCCAATTGCGCAAAGCACCATCAAAAACGGAATAGCTTTAGCTTTATTAACAATATCACCCATCGGAACAATAAATAGTAAACCGAGAGCATAAGACACTTGAGCAAATGTCACTGTTAAAGCAGCTTGTGCTTGAGTTACAGCAAACTCTTGTTGAATCGAGTGAATTAGAGGCTGACAATAGTAATTCACACCTGCACATAAGCCACATGCTGCTGCCATCAACCAAAGCAAAGGTTTATTCTGACTGATATCTTCAGGGGTAGACATGATGTTCTCTCGATTTTATTAAGTGTATGCCGTTGCTTCGACTTCAATAAGCATGTGTTCTAGCGCAAGGCGTGGTACAGGAATGAGTGTACAGGCTGGAAAAGGATGATTTTTCCATAAATTCTGCATAATTTTAATCAAAATTTGATGCTTTTCGACCGAATGGTCAACAACTAAAACTCTTAACACCGCAATATTACTAAGCTCCGCATTGGCAGCTTTTAAAGCATGTTGAATGTTATTAATGGCTTGGATAACTTGTTCTTCAAAATTTGGGCTTAATTCACCTTTTGAATTTTCGCCACCTTGACCTGCAATATGAATAATCTTTTTAAAATTTTCTACTACAGCCACATGGCTATAAGCATTTGGGGTAGGGTCATATAAAGTTGATGGATTTATGATTTTAAAAGTTTCTTTACTCATGGAACTCAACCGTTCATTAAAATTTAGATGAGTATCCAACCTCAACTTAAGTTGAGGTCAAGAGAATTTAATGTTTTAGCCTTTTCTTTCTGAGTGTAATCATCATCACACCAATAATATTGAGAAGGCAACCGACCCATTGCCACATATTTAAGTGTTCATTTAAAAAGGCAACAGCAAGCAAAATTGTTAAAACCGGTCCAATCGAAGCAATCATTGCAGATTGAGAGGCACCTAATCGTTCAATACTTTGCATGAGCATAACGGTAGGTAACACGGTGACTAAGAAGCCAAGGCCGATTCCATACCAAATCACACTAGAGGGGAGTTGTAATAGAAGTTGAATCGGGTGAGGTGTGCTGAGTGCATAGTGCGTTAATGTACCGATACAAGCCACAGTTAATGCTAACCCTGTGAAATTCCAAGAACCAAATTTCTTAATTAATGGTGGGGTTAGTAATAAATAGCCTGCAAAAGCCACCGCACTTGCAAATACTAAACTTGTACCTAACCAGAAGTTGCCCTGAATTGGTGCGTTGTTATGCTCTTGAAGCATGACCAGTACGGTTCCACCATAACTAAGAAAAATGGCAAATAAACTTTTTGCATCTAATTTTTGTTTGTAGAGTAAGCTTGAGACGATGACTGTAAGCGTGGGATATAAAAATAGAATAATTCGTTCTAGAGAGGCACTAATAAACATGAGACCCATAAAATCGAGCCAACTGGCAAAGTAGTAGCCTAATAGACCGGCAAAAATTAAAATTAGCCAATCCTTCTTTTTTATGCCCTGATTATGATGCCTGTTAAACCAACAAATAAGTAGAAAGAACGGTAAAGCGCTTAGCATGCGTAAAGCCATCAGGACTGTAGCATCTACTAATGGAGAAAGGGCATAAGTCTGTTTAATAAAGATTGCTTTTGTACTAAATAGAAAAGCAGAGCAAAGAGCAAAAAAGACCCGATTTGAAACGAAGAAAACGAAATTTTCATATACAAGACTGTATAAGAGAGACTATTGTCTGCAAAAAAAGAAAAATCTTCCTATATTACACCTCAAATCAAATATCGTGAATCATCAGTTCAAAATATGGGTATTTATTAAATAAATATTGGGTGGTATTTTAAAAAAGTTCAATTAGAATCCAAATTCTGTACAAAGAATACACATGGGGGAAACATTGCAGCTTGCAATGTTTTTGACAATGAGAAATTAGCTTGAGGAACGCTCATGCAGATCGGAATCCCAACCGAAACTGTCGTCGGTGAAAATCGTGTAGCTGCTACGCCAGAGACAGTAAAGAAGTTGATTAGCGCTGGTCATAGCGTTGTGATTGAACGTGGTGCTGGTGTAAAGGCCGCGTACATTGACAGTGCTTATGAACAGGTCGGTGCAACCATTACGGATGATGCCTATACGGGTAGTCAAATTATTTTGAAAGTTCGCGCGCCACAAGGCGGGGAAATTCAAAAACTTGCAGCAAATACTGCTGTTGTAGCAATGTTTGATCCTTATCGTAATACCGAGCTAGATCAGTTTGCGAATCAGCAAGTTTCTGCTTTTGCTCTAGAATTGCTTCCTCGTACGCTTTCTCGTGCGCAGAATATGGACGTTTTGTCTTCTCAGGCAAACCTTTCTGGTTATAAATCAGTTTTGCTTGCTGCTGCTGAATATCAGCGCATGTTCCCAATGCTTATGACTGCTGCTGGTACTGTAAAACCTGCTCGTGTTGTGATTATGGGTGTGGGCGTTGCAGGTCTTCAGGCAATTGCAACTGCAAAACGTTTAGGTGCAATTGTTGAAGCGACCGATTTACGTCCTACAGCAAAAGATCAGGTTGAATCTTTGGGTGGTAAGTGGTTAGACGTACCAATGTCTGAAGAAGAGCAACAACGTGCAGCAGATGCCGCTAAAAATGGTTATGGATGGATGCCGGGTGAGCAGTACATCAAAGACCAAGCAGCGATTGTTGATAAGGCTGTTTCTAATGCTGACATCGTGATTACTACTGCGTTGTTGCCGGGTCGTGATGCACCACGTCTGATTAAGGCTGAAACTGTTGCCAAGATGAAACCGGGTTCTGTCATTTTAGATATGGCTGTTGAAACTGGCGGTAACGTTGAAGGCTCTAAAGTGGGCGAGACTGTTTTTACAGAAAATGGCGTGAAAATTTTGGGTATTCCAAATATTCCGGCAACTGTAGCAACAGAAGCTTCAGCGCTATATGCACGTAACGTTTTTAATTTCGTAGAGACTTTATTCGACAAAGAGAAAAACTTTGCGATTAATCAAGAAGACGAAATCCAAAAAGCCCTATTGGTCACTCATGGCGGTCAAGTACTGCTTAAGCGTGGTTAAGGAGATTTCTCATGGTTGAAACTATTACAATTTTCGTCCTTGCCATCTTCGTAGGTTATTACGTAGTTTGGGGTGTTACACCAGCTTTACATACGCCGCTTATGGCTGTAACCAATGCGTTGTCATCTATTATTGTAGTGGGTGCGATGTTGCAAACTGTGGGTCTACCTGTTTTGGGTGTAGATGCTAACGTTGCATTTCAAGGTGTAAATGTGGTGAGCGTACTTGGTGCGATTGCAGTATTTTTGGCAAGCATTAATATTTTCGGTGGCTTTGCAGTAACTGCACGCATGCTGGAAATGTTCAAGCCTAAGCAAAAGAAATAAGAGGGCTTTGACATGGAATTTATTCAAGCAAATGCAAACTGGTTGTACCTTGTTGGCGCAATCCTCTTTATCTTGACGCTTCGTGGTTTGTCTGGCCCTAAAACAGCAATTCAAGGTAACCGTTACGGTATGATCGCGATGGCGATTGCAGTTGTAACGACTTTCTTTGTTGCGAATAACCCAGTGATCTGGATGATTGTTGGTGCAATGGTGCTCGGTGCAATCGTAGGTATTGCACGTGCTCGTACTGTACCAATGACGCAAATGCCGGAAACTGTTGCGCTTATGCACTCTTTGGTTGGTTTGGCTGCTGTTTTAATTGCAATTGCTGCAATTTTACATAACAACCAACTTACTGAATTGTTTGCTCAAAATGAGGCAGCTTTAACGGCAGCGGGTGTGCAACATGTGCACATGAGCAAAGTTCACTTATTTGAATTGTTTGTTGGTTGTTTCGTTGGTGCGATTACCTTTACAGCATCTGTGTTTGCTTACGGTAAATTGGCTGCGAAAAAATGGGCGAAAACAATTTCTGGTGCATGGGTTAAACCTGTTCAAGCCCTTATCTTTATTGCGATGTTGGCTTGTGGTTTTTACTTCTTCACGACTGGCAACATGACTGCTTTCTGGGCAATGACAGCTCTTGCGCTTGCATTTGGCTGGGTGTGGATTGCACCAGTCGGTGGTGGTGATATGCCTGTAGTAGTATCGCTTCTTAACTCATTCTCTGGTTGGGCTGCGGCAGGTATTGGTTTTACACTTGAAAACAACATGTTGATCGTTGCGGGTTCTCTCGTAGGTTCATCTGGTGCGATTCTGTCGTACATCATGTGTAAAGCAATGAACCGTTCGATCATCAATGTATTGTTTGGTGGTGCAATGGGTGGTGCAGCGGTTGCTACTGCTGCCAAAGGTGAGCAAGTTCAACGTAACCATCGTTCTGGTTCTGCTGATGATGCTGGCTTCTTGATGTCAAATGCTGACAGCGTTGTGATTGTGCCAGGTTATGGTATGGCGCAAGGTCGTGCACAAAATGCTGTAAAAGAATTGTGTGAAATTCTAAAAGAGCAAGGTGTTCGCGTTCGTTTCGCAATCCATCCTGTTGCTGGTCGTATGCCTGGTCACATGAACGTATTGCTTGCAGAAGCAGACGTGGCGTACGAAGACATCTTAGAAATGGATGAGATTAACTCAGACTTCCCTGCAACAGACGTAGTACTTGTAATTGGTGCAAATGATGTTGTAAACCCTGCTGCGAAAGATGATCCAAGCTCGCCGATTTATGGCATGCCGATTCTTGAAGCTCATAAAGCGCGTACAATTATGGTGATTAAGCGTTCTATGGCAACAGGTTATGCTGGTCTAGACAACGATTTGTTCTATAACGAAAAAACAATGATGATCTTTGGTGATGCTAAGAAAGTTGTTGAAGATATGACAAAAGCAATCAATGGTGGTGGTCACTAATCTGACCTCAATCAGGATTGTAAAAGCCACCCTCGGGTGGCTTTTTTTATTTGGCTTATTTGTTTAAAGAAATTTTTCTACGAGGTTTAGAGATTGTTGATAGAGGTCGCGTGCCAGTTGCTGGTTTTTGGCATGTGATGATTTCCAGTCTGGCATATGTGCGCTGACATATTCGCCATTACGGTTTTGCCAAGCATTTCCAGTTGCCATTTCTGTAATGAGTTTTGCTGGAACTGAAGTTGGCACTAATCCTAATTTCATCGCGGCATAAACCGGTTTTGGTAAATCACGATAAATATCGGAAGCAACACCGCCGGGGTGTAATGCATTATTGGTAATTGAACTTCCAGCTAGTTGTTCTGCTAATGCATTGCTGAATAATAAATTTGCAAGCTTTGATTGCCCATAATAGAACAGGGGATTGTAAAAACCTTCTGCACGAAACTTGTTGGGTTTAATTGAGCCCACCCAGTGAGCAATAGATGCAAGATGGATAATACGTGCTTTCGGAGATTGTTTTAAAACTGGAAGTAATTTTTGAGTAAGTAAAAAATGACCTAAGTAGTTAACCCCAAATTGTTGCTCAAAGCCTTCATTGGTGAGTTTTTTAGTTTTGGCAAATAAGCCTGCATTATTAATGAGTACGTCAAGGTTGCCATAGCGATCAGCAATTTCATTTGCTGCTTTTCGGGTTAACTCAAGACTGTTTAAATCGAGGGAAACTAAATCGACTTGGCCTTGATTGAGTGAGTGTAGTTTGTTCTGTGCATCTTGGGCTTTTTGTGGATTTCGGCACGCTAGAATGACGTGTTGTCCTTGTTTAACGAGTTGTTCTGCTGTAGCAAAGCCAATGCCCGTATTGGCACCTGTAATTAATATCTTCACTTTCTGTACTCCGGTTATGCTATTTATTGGTGAGGACTTTCAGAAAATGTATAGTGCTGCAAATCTGACAATTTGTCATGTCAAATTTAAAAATGGGTGATGACTGGCAGCTTTGGACTTTCACTTAATCTCTATAATCAAAAATGGAGGTATTTATTTTTAGTTAATGTGATGGAGAGGCTATATTGGCAATTTTTTACTTTAACTGGATGCTAAGAATGATAATATTTGATTGATATATAGTAATTATTTAAGGAGTTTAAGTGGTTAAAAGAGTAATCTTTTTCATAATCTCATTTATCAGTTTTTCCTTTTCATCGGTAACTTTGGCAGAGCCTCTTGAGGAGGCGAGTGAAAAATATGCAAATTGTTTGATGGGGCAAGTTGGGCCTCCAATAAAAATGAACAAAGATGAAAATGATATTGTTGAAGATGCTTTCTATAAATGTAGACAAGAGGAAAAGGAATGGATGGGGGTAACTGATATAAAAAAAATGGCAGGTGATGATTATAAAAATATAAGTACGGAGCAACTCAAACTAATTTCTGAGCTACAAAGTGATATTGTAAAGAAAATGAAAATAAATATGGCTGAGGAAATGCTTAAAGTTATTCGAGAAAAAAGAAAAGCTAGTACATAATAAACTGTAGGTGGTAATGAAAAATATCACCTTTAACAACTAAAAAAAGCGGCTCAAAAGAGCCGCTTTTTTTAAAAGCAAAATTTTAAGCAACCGACTCTGGAGCGGTACGCCATAAGCTTTCTAAATCATAGAATTTACGAGCTGTTGGTAGCATCACATGTACTACAACAAAGCCGAGATCAATTAAGATCCATTCTGCATCTCGTTCACCTTCAACGCCAATCGGGCGGAAACCGGCTTTTCGAGCTTCTTCTGCAACATTGTCTGCAAGTGCTTTCACATGACGAGTAGAAGTACCGCTCGCAATTACAATAGCATCAGCGACATTGCTAATTGAGCTAACATCTAACTGGAGAATATCTTTTGCTTTTACATCAACTAAAGCGTCGTGGACGACTTTGAGACAAGTTTGTACGTCTTTATTTGAGGTATTCATTGCGAAATCGTGAGAATTAGACACGCTGGGCGATGGTTCTAAATTCATATAGGGTATATTTTCCTGACAATTACTCACTATCTAATATAGTGGTTTTCGCGCTAAATTTCAAACAAAACTCGTAACAGTTTATATATTTACATCATCCGAAAAATACTTTTTCTTCCATGTAAATGACTGATTTGAAGTATTTTCAGGCTTATATTCGGCTGCAATATAGTTTTGATAAGAACTTTGTTTTAACCAAGAAAAAATTTGTTCATAAGGAATTTCAGCTGTATCTGGCTCATGTCGGCCTGGACAGTCTGCAAATTGAATATGACCAATTGAGTTAATATTCTCTTGTAAACCCTCAAGTACGTCTTCGCCCATCATTGCCATGTGATAGCAATCATATTGCATTTTTAGAGTAGGGTCGTTGACCGCTTCTAGCATTTCTTGTGCCTGCGCAATATTTTGTACTAAAAAGCGGGGCATATCTGTACCGTTAATCATTTCAAAAACGGGTTCTATATCGTGTTCACTGAGTAAGTTACACGCAAGTTTTAAATTAGCTGCTAAGGTTTTTAAACAAGGCAGTAAGTCAGCATCGAGCGGTTGTTTACCAGCTAAAATATTAACACGAGGAACCTTTAAAGCTGTGGCATAGCTAATGGCTAACTCTAATGCTTCATGGAAAGCTATTTCTTGACCAGGAATGCCTGCTAAACCATTTCCGCCTTGCATAAGGTCACCAGCAGGCACATTGATTAGACAAAGGCTAAGGTTGTAGCGTTCGAGTTGAGTTTGAATATCTGCAATAGTTAATTCATAAGGGAATTGAATTTCTACATATTCAAAGCCCTGTGCATGGGCCAGAGCGAAGCGTTCAATTAAAGGAACTTCGGTAAAAATCATGGATAAATTGACTGCAAGACGACCCATACTCAAACTCCGTTTATTTTTGCTCTACTAATTGAATCATAGTAGCTAAATCTTTCTCAGCAAAGCCATTTTTTTGGTGAGTTTGTAGCTGTAATAGAGCTTTTTGTGCAACTGGGATATCTAAATTAACATTGTTAGCCAATGTTACTGCATTATTAAGATCCTTAGATAATGTTTGAACTTTCCACTGAATTGGCTCAAAGGTATGAGTTGCCATACGTGGAGCTAGAATTTGAAAGGGTTTAGAGTCCGCAAATCCGCCTGCTAAGGCAGGAGCGAGTAAAGTTGTATCTACACCAGCTCGGTCTGCAAGCGCGACAGCTTCTGCAATAAGGGCGCTGTTGGCTGCAACAATCAGTTGATTACAAATTTTGGTAGCTTGGCCAGTTCCTGTATCGCCCATTCGAGTTACACGTTGAGATAGAACATTATAAACAGGTGTTAGTTCTGTAATCGTTTGAGCATTACCGCCTGCAAAAATGACAAGTGTGCCTTGTTCTGCTCCAGCCGTTCCACCTGATACAGGTGAATCAATCCAAATAACGTCATGTGTGGCAGCTGCTTGAGCAAGCATTTTTGTTACAGCAACAGATAAGCTTGAGAAATCTACAATAACTTGTTCAGCTTTTAAGTGAGGTTGAATTTTTTCAAATACTGCCTCTACGGCTTTATCATCTGCTAGACAGATTAAAATAATAGGATAGTCACCAATATTTGAAAGTTCTAAAGGTTGGGCACCGATATCAATCAGTTCTTCACATGCAGAGAAGGTTCGATTCCAAACCGCAACTTGAAAGCCGGCTTGAATAAGGCGGGTTGCCATCCGACTTCCCATAAGCCCGATACCTAAAAAAGCAATAGGGGTATTACGATCAAAATTCATCATCTAAGCTCTTTATTTATATTGGCGTGGTAAAAAATTAACTTCCGGATGTTTGTCTTTTTTACGAGCAAGTTTGCTATTTTTACCAAGTAATAATTTAAGTTGCCAGATTTTTTCTAGACGTAATGATTTTTCTGGTTGATGCTCCATTGCATCTAGTACGCGTTTTGCGGCAGTGAGGGCATCAGGTGAGCGTTGTAACATTTCAACTGCAATCTCATGTGCTCTCTCTAAAGGCGAGTCACTTAAGTGAGTCACAAGACCGATTTCTTTTGCATAATTCCCATCAAAAACACGGGCAGTTAAGGTGAGTTCTTTTGCAAGGTCAACGCTAATTAAGCCTTTTAACGAGCGAGTAAGTCCCATGTCAGGAACTAAACCCCAACGGCTTTCCATAATCGACATTTTTGTTTCTGGATGAGAAATTCGAATGTCGGAAGCCAAGGCAAGTTGCATACCTGCGCCGAAACAATATCCTTCTAATGCAGCAATAACGGGTACAGGTAAATTTTGCCAAGTCAGAAATGCTTTTTGAAAAAGGCTTTGTCCGGGTTTTACAAGTTCCCAAATGGCAAAAGCAGAGTTTTTCGGATTGTTTAGGTCAGATAAATCAATTCCAGCACTAAACACATTCCCTTCGCCTGTCAAAATAACACAGCGAATATCTCTATCTTTTTTAATTGCTTTTGCAGTTGAAACTAACTCTTTTAATAAGGCAAAACTCATTGCATTGCGTTTGTCTGGACGGTTTAAATATACCGTTGCAATGCCATTATTTTTTTCAATACGTAAGAGTGCCATGAGATTCCCGCTTCTTTTTTTATAGATGAACGGAGCATAACATGGCTGTAATTTGGAAACATGACAGCTCAGTCATGCCTTTTTGATAGAGATGTTAGTCAGGAATCACCAGAATTTGATGGGCTGCACTTTCTACCTCTTTAACGACAAGACCTAGTTCATCAAAGCGCTGCATTACTTCTTCAATGAAGCCTTCATCTGCTATACGACGTTCTTTACGCAACGTTGAAATAAATTGCTCAAAGTCACCAGTGACTTGTTGTAGTTTTGGTGCACCTACATAGCGAGTAGCACCATAAAGGCGATGTAAAACATGCTCAAGTTGAGGGAAGTCTTCAAGCTCAATGAGCTGCTGCATTTCATCTAGCTCAGTTGGAAAACTATCAACTAACATTTTAAGTAAATCTTGCGCTAAGTCTTCTTTATTTGCTGCTAGCTGCAAACTTTGTTGCCAATTTAAAATTTGTGGATCTAAAGCTTCTGCAACGACATGATGGTCTTTATCTAAGGCTTTTGCTGTAAAGTTGTTTTTAGTCCATTGCGTTAAGATCTGGATGATTTGCTCCATTTGGATTGGCTTGGTGACATAGTCATTCATGCCTACTTTCAGGAGTTTTTGCTTTTCATCAGCAAGCGCATGCGCGGTTAGTGCAATAATTGGAAGCTGCATTTCTCCGTCTAAAGTCGATTCTAAAGAGCGAATAGCACGAGTTGTATCAATACCTGACATGACAGGCATTTGAATATCCATAAACACTAAATCAAATGGTTTAAGTTTCTGATCAATTCGCTCTTGGATCAGGTTAAGTGCTTCTTGACCACTAAGTGCTTTAGTTGTTTTAACGTTTAGCTCACCAAGTAAGGCTTCTAAAACAATTAAGTTGGGCAAATGGTCATCTACTGCCAGAATGTGTAAACCCTGACCATTAAAGTCTTGTTGTTCCTCTTCAAAAATAGGTTGATCATTTAATAATTGAATGAGTCCGCTTCGACTTAATGGTTGATAGAGAGGGCGAGCACGGTATTCACTGAGCATGTTTGGCTCAAGTGTCATTTGATAGCCATAGACGGCTAAATTGCCTTGATAACGACTGCGTATTTCTTTTAATAACGCTTCAGTATCGCCGCTATGGTCAACAATGAGCCATGTATTATCTTTCTGATCAAGATGTTTTAAGCGGCTAAACAAGTCCAGAATCGATTGTGTTTCGATGTGTGGAACATGGTAGTTTTCAAGGTAGTAACGTAAAACGCTTGCTGTAGCAGGGTGCGCAAGATAAGACACCACTTGTAAATGCTCAAAGTGTGGGTGTTCGATTTCGTAATCTTCATCTACCACAAATTGTGCGGTAAACCAGAAGGTCGAGCCTTTTTCTGTTGGAGCGCGTTCTTGGTTATCTTCAAAACCAATTTGACCATGCATGAGATGAACAAGTTGTTTAGAAATAGCTAAACCCAAACCTGTACCGCCAAATTGACGTGTAACCGATGCATCACCTTGCGAGAATGATTCAAATAGTTTTTTACGGTCTGTGCCACTTAAACCAATACCACTATCTTGAACACTGAAATGAAGCAGACATTGCCCAATATCATCATGTTCCATACGAACGCGAACAATAATTTCACCATCTGGAGTGAATTTGATTGCATTAGAAATTAAGTTGGTCAAGATTTGCTTGAAGCGTAAAGCATCACCAATCACTTCTTGTGGAATGTTGTCTGCATAGTAAAAAGCCATGGCGATATGTTTTTGAGCGGCCAAAGGCGACAGCATATCCATGACATCAAAAATGGCTTCTTCTAAATCAAAAGGTGCTGTTTCAAGTTCTAATTTACCCGCATCAATTTTTGAGAAATCTAATACATCGTTAATTAATGCCAATAAATGGGCCGACGACTTGCGAATGGTTTGCAAATAAAGATTTTGCTCATTATTTAAATTTTGTTGACGAAGCAATAAATGAATAAAGCCATCAATACTGTTTAGAGGTGTTCGAAGCTCGTGACTAATATTGGCAAGGAAAACTGACTTTGCTTGGTTTGATGAAATCGCTTGGTCACGTGCTTGACGATAGGTAATGTTTTGGACTTCTAAGGTATCTAGTGTTCTGCGTAAGTCTTCTTCTGTTTGTTCGGTGTGCTCTTTTAACTCTAAAAAGCTAAAGTGCAATCGCTTAACAACATTTGCAATATCACGTTGTAGTAAGCGTAGCTCCCCAGTACTGTTAATAACGAGGTGCTGGTCTAGAGTATCAGCATTTAGACGTTGCAACTGCATGCGAATTTCATACATCGGCGCAATCCAGCGACGAGAGTAAAAATTCAAGCACAGTAAAAGTAATAATAAGGTCATTAATCCAGTAATGACGAGAGCAATCATAATGCGATAACGTGCCAACTCTAAAGGTTGGTTATCCATTTCAATCATTAACCAAACTGGGGCTTTTCCAGCTTTATTACTAATCTGCATTCCATAAATATTATTATGGTTATAAGAGATGGGACCAAAAAAAATATTATTACTAGGAAAGCTAGGCCAATAACGATTATCACGATAACCAATACTTAAATAAGTCTGTCCATTGTTATCAATTAATACCGCGCGTTTAAGATTTTTTTCGCTAAACATGCTTTGCATAATGTGCTGGGCATGATCGTATTCATCAGGTTGTAGTTCAACCAGTGTATATAGATCTTTCGCAATCTGATTGTAGCGAGCTAGAATCGCTGAGGCGTGATGTAGCTGTTGTTGTTTTACCGAATGTGACGTTTCAGTTAAAACCAGAAAAGCACCGACCCCTGTTAAAATCATAATCGGCACAAAAATTAGAGCAATCAATTGCCCATATGCATGATTCAGACGTAAGCGTTTCGATAAGGTTTTATTGAAATTAGACATGGCTACATCAGATTTATCTCTCTGTACGGCATCTTATCACGCTTTATTTTAAAACAGACGGCATTTTATAAATGACCGAGCTTTAATCGCTTTCATGAAAAAGCATATTGAAATGGGTGCAGTACCGAGCATTTTTTCATACAATAGGCGCACCTCGATATAGGTGTTGATCATGAGTAATACACAACCTGACTTTTTAGCCGACGAATTTTTGTTAGATCACTATGTAGGTAATACACCTCTAGTTCGTTTGCAGCGTTTAGCTTCTCATACGCAAGCGACGGTTTTAGCAAAATTAGAAGGTAATAATCCGGCAGGTTCTGTAAAAGACCGTCCTGCATATAACATGATTATGCAAGCAGAAAAACGCGGTCAAATTAAACCAGGTGACACCTTGATTGAAGCAACCAGTGGGAATACAGGTATTGCTTTGGCAATGGTTGCAGCAATGCGTGGTTATAAAATGAAATTAATCATGCCGGGGAATTCAAGTCAGGAACGTAAGGATGCTATGCGTGCTTATGGTGCAGAATTGATTGAAGCGCCGAATATGGAAGCTGCACGAGATATGGCTTTGCAAATGCAAGCTGAAGGTCTAGGTTTGGTCCTCAATCAATTTGGCAATCCAGATAATGTCGAAGCTCATTACTTAACAACTGGCCCTGAAATTTGGAAGCAAACAGGTGGAAAGATTACTCATTTTGTGAGTTCAATGGGTACAACTGGTACCATCATGGGTGTTTCTAAATATTTAAAAGAACAAAATCCAGATATTCAAATTATTGGTTTACAGCCTTCTGAAGGTTCAAATATTGCTGGTATTCGCCGTTGGCCACAAGAATATTTACCTACGATTTTCGATCCGAAACGTGTTGATCAAATTATGGATATTCCGCAAATTGAAGCGGAAAAAACGGCTCGCCGTTTAGCACGTCAGGAAGGAATTAGTGCAGGTACATCTTCTGGTGGGGCGGTATGGGCTTCAGTGAAAATTGCAGAAGAAAATCCAGATGCTGTTATTGTTTGCATTATCTGTGATCGTGGTGACCGCTACTTATCTACAGGACTGTTTTCAGTACAGGACGATAACTCATAATTGAGAGAAATCATGCGTTTCCCTACCTTAGTTTTTGATATTGAAACTTTAACTGATTTAAAAGCGGGAGCGCATTTATATCATCTTGATTTACCTGAGTCCGATGTAGAGCAAGCGCTCACAAAAATCCGTCGCCAAGAATCTGGTATGGATTTTCAGCGTTTACCTTTACATGAAATCGTTTGTATTTCTGGTCTATGGATTGATGAGTCTGGCTTTAGATTATTTTCTTTTAGTCGAGAACAATATTCTGAAGCAGAAATTTTGCAAAAGTTCTTGTCAATTTTTGATAAGCGTCATCCGACTTTAGTGAGTTGGAACGGCTCACAATTTGATTTACCTGTCATTCTGTTTCGCGCTATGTATCATGGGCTCTCTGCACCTGGTCTATTTGATCAAGGTGAGATTGATAGCCAGAAGCGTTTTAATAATTACCAAAACCGTTATCACCATCGCCACATTGATTTAATGGACGTGATGGCAATGTTTAATGGGCGTAATTTTCAAAAGCTTGATGATATTGCCTGCATTTTAGGTTTGCCGGGTAAACGCGGTGAATCGGGTTATCATGTGCCTGAATATGTTCGTAATCAACAGTGGTTAAAATTGACTAGCTATTGTGAAGGGGATGTACTCAATACATGGTTTATTTATTTGCGTTGGCTCGTACTAAAAGGCCAGTTGAGCGTAGATGAACATAACCACTGGATTAGTTCGAGTATTGAATATTTACAGACCATGCCGCAACAGTCTGATTTTCTTGAAGTATGGGAACGTACTTCGAAACATACTGAATTTACTTCTCACTATTTTAATCCTTCAGATTTTTAGGTTCATCCTTTGAAACAACAAGCCAAATCTCGCAAGCCTCAACAACCTGAATATATTTTTCACGTTGAAACACTTTCTCATGAGGGGCGGGGAATTGCGCATTATGGTTCTCATCCTGATCATCCAGCAGATAAGCATGGCAAGAAAGTTTTTATTCGCTATGCATTGCCTGGAGAAACTGTAAAGGCTCAGATTACCCATCAAGCAAAGCGTCTTGAAGAAGCTGAGATGGTGCAGTTGTTAGGAGAACCTTCAACTCATCGCATAGATGCAATTTGTCCTCATTATGGTATTTGCGGTGGCTGTAGCATGCAGCATATCCATCCTGATGAACAAATCCGTTTAAAGCAAAGTGTGCTCCAATCGCATTTACAACATTTTGCAGGAATTCAGCCTGAACAGTGGCTTGAGCCAATCCGATCTTTACAAACAGATTATCGTCGACGTGCTCGAATAGGGGTGCGCTATCTGCCAAAGCCAGATCGTTTAATTATGGGGTTTCGTGAACATCATAGTAATCGACTAACTTCTATCCACACTTGTAGCGTTTTGGATAAAAAACTATCAGATAGCTTGCCTGAGCTGCGTATTTTACTCCAAAGTCTAAAAGGCAAAGCGCACATAGGTCATGTAGAATTAGCAAAAGGTGATCATGAGATTTCTTTATTGGTTCGTCATGTAGAAAAATTAAACAATTCTGATGTCAACCAATTAAAGCAATTTGCGTTAGACAAAGGGTGGCAGTTGTATTTACAGCCTAAGGGACCTGAAAGTATTCATCGTATTGATGATGAAAAAGGTGCTTTACGTTTACACTATGCCTTAGAGCGGTTTGATGTAAATTTTGCTTTTTCGCCATTGGATTTTACTCAGGTCAATGCCACAGTAAATGAACAAATGGTTCAATTGGCATGTGAATTGCTTCAATTGCAACTAGGTGAAAAGGTACTTGATCTATTTTGCGGTTTAGGTAATTTCTCACTCCCGTTAGCACGATGTGTTGGTGAGAGTGGTCAGGTTGTCGGTGTGGAAGGGAGTGAAGAAATGGTGCAACGGGCAACAGCTAATGCAAAATGCAATAGTTTGGTGCAAGCAACCTTCTTTTCACAAGATTTAACAAAAGATTTTTCGCATCATTCTTGGGCAAATCAAGGATTTGATGCATTATTGATTGATCCTCCTCGTGCTGGTGCATATGAAATTATGCAGTATGTATCAAATTTTGGAGCAAAAAGAATCGTTTATGTATCATGTAATCCAGCTACACTGGCAAGGGATGCGGGTGTTTTGGTCCAATATGGTTACCAGTTAAAAAAAGCAGCTGTGATGGACATGTTTACGCACACAGAACATGTTGAATCCATTGCACTATTTGAAAAAATTCAAGAGATAAACGATTAAAAACATGAGTTACATATTGAGGAGAATGGTATGGTCACAGTACGTGAACAGTTACCTGAACAACTAACTGAGTTGTCCGAGGAAACGACTGTAGAGCATGCCGCCGAAACGCAAATCGGTTTAGCCTCATGGTTGGATCGGGTGCGTGAAATATTAGATGGGGCGAAGCTTGAACAGCTTGAGCAGGTTGCTCATTTAACCCTGCAAAAAGAGTTGGACTCAACGGTTAATCATCGTTCAAATACTTTCGCTACAGGCGTTGGAATGGCAGATATTCTGGCCCATCTCCATGTAGATGAAGATACTCTATCGGCAGCAATGCTCTATCGTAGTGTGCGTGAAGACATTACTGATATAGAAGAAGTAAAACAGAAATTTGGGGAGCAGGTTTATAACCTTGTCAAAGGCACTTTGGCAATGGGTAAGCTCTCGGAACTCATTGAGAAAAATAAACGGTTAGAAGATCATTTTAATAATAATCAACGAGAACATTTAAGTGGCATTTATAAAATGCTGATTTCGGTTACCGAAGATGTTCGTGTTGTTTTAATTAAACTTGCTGAACGTACCTATTCTTTACGAGAACTAGCAAATTCATCTCGTGAACGTCAAGAACGCGTAGCACGTGAAATTCTTACTATTTATTCGCCATTGGCGCATCGACTCGGTATTGCCCAGCTTAAATGGGAGCTTGAAGATCTCGCTTTTCGCTATTTAGCTCCAGATCGTTATAAAGAAATTGCGTCATTACTCAATGAAAAACGATTAGAGCGCGAACACTATATTCAGTTCGTGATTGATCGTTTAAAAAATGAGTTAGCATCTTACGGAATCGAGTCAGAAATCACAGGTCGAGCGAAGCACATTTATTCGATTTATCGAAAAATGAAAAGCAAAAACCTGAGTTTTGATCAGCTTTATGATATTCGTGCCTTGCGTGTGTTGGTCAATAGCGTACCTGAGTGTTACCACTCTTTGGGCATTGTTCATCAAATCTGGCGTCACATTCCGCATCAGTTTGATGACTATATTACCAACCCGAAAGCAAATGGTTATCGCTCTTTGCATACTGCTGTAATTGCCGAGAATAAATCGCTTGAAGTACAAATTCGTACTCATGAGATGCATGACGAAGCAGAATTAGGCGTATGTTCGCACTTTAACTATAAAGAAGGTTCAAAGAATACTGACCATTCCTTTAATCATCGTTTGCATTCATTGCGTGCTGTTTTAGAACACTATCAAGAGCGCAATGAAACGACGGTACATCAGAACGAAGATGAAACTGAAGGCTTTGAACAGTTACAAGACTTTGAAGGCTTTGAGAAGATTTACGTTTTTAGTCGTGATGGTGATATTAAGGAATTGCCACGTGGCTCAACAGTTTTAGATTTTGCTTACCATGTCCATACGGAAGTAGGGAACAAGTGTTATGCAGCGAGAGTTAACCAGCGTTATGTGCCACTGACCTATACTTTAAAAACTGGTGAGCAGGTTGAGATTTTAACTAAAAAAGATCGTGATCCAAACCGAGATTGGTTGGTCAATTCTTTAGGTTATATTAAAACCTCTCGTGCTCGTGACAAGCTGCGTCATTGGTTTAGACAGCAAGATCGGAGTAAAAATCTTGAAGTTGGCCGTGAACTTCTTAATAAAGAGTTAGCTCGTCTAGCGATTCATCCAAAAAGTATTGATCTAAATGATTACTCATCACATTTTAACGTGAAAACGGGTGATGATATTTTGGTGAGTCTAGTAAGCGGTGATATTAGCTTACATGCCTTGATTAATCAGGTGAACCGTCAAATGCATCTAGATCAGGATGAACCTGAACTAGTGCTTAAACCAGCATTAAATCCACGTGCTAGCCATACATTGTCGGCTCATGGAATTTTAATTGATGGTTTAGACAATGTAGAGCTGCATATTGCGCAGTGCTGTCAGCCCGTACATGGTGAGTCAATCGCTGGATATATTACTTTGAATCGTGGTGTTAGCATCCACAAAGTCATTTGTTCAGACTACCAGCGTATGATTAAGCAAGAACCAGAGCGTGCTGTTGAAGCCGATTGGGAAATGCAGCCAACACGTGGTCAAAGCGTTCAAATTGTGGTGGAAGCTTATGATCGTCGTGGTCTGCTTAAAGACTTAACTCAAGTGATTTTCTCTGACCAAATCAATATTCGTCAGGTCAATACAATTTCTGAGGCAGATGGTATTGCCAATATGAAGTTGCTCATTGAGGTTAAGGGTTTAGCGCAACTTTCTCGCTTATTGGCTCGTTTAGAGCAGCAACCTGGAATTATTAGCGCACGACGCATGATTCAAGGTGTTTAAATAAATTGAGTAAAAAGGCTGTCAAATGACAGCCTTTTTTATATTGGATTATTTTCTCGATAAATAAATATTAGTGAGCCGATTTAAAAACTGAGGGCTTAAAGTTGAGAGTTGATAAAGCAGTTTGGTTTTTATACCAACTGGAGTGTGAGTAGGCGTCCAGAAATGAGCCTTTTTCTCTACAAGCGTAAGCACCTGCTGAGCAATATCATTTGGAGTTAAATCTATCCCCATATTTTGAATAGTGCCTGCATCCATATTGTTAACCATTGCAGTTTGCACAAACAGCGGCATCACATCTAAAACGCGAATACCATATTTTTTCCATTCCACATCTAAACCTTCAGTAATTCCGCGAACAGCAAATTTACTGGCTGAGTAAGAAATAAGGTCAGCTTGTCCATAAATTGCAGAAGCTGATGATAGATTGATAACACGTGCAAAAGACGCTTGCTTTAAATAAGGTAGGGCAGCGTGACAGCCATTGATGACACCGTTTACATTAATATTTATTGTTCTTTGGTGGGCTTTAATATCAGTTGTTTCAAATGCGCCAGAATATAAAATACCGGCATTATTTACTAAGATGTTGAGTTCGCCAGACCATTCAGTAAATTCTTTTAATATACGTTGCCATTGGTCGTAATCACTTACATCTAGATAGCCGGCACGGGCATTTGGCCCTAAGTCGTTTGCCAATTCTTGAGCAAGCGATTCATTAATATCATAAATGCCTACTTTATATCCTTGTTTGTAGAATACGCGTGCAATTTCAGCCCCAATACCTTGAGCGGCACCACTAATCAGAATACTGTATCTCATCTTTTTTCTCTTTGTCAGTACAATAGTGCGACTGATTTAATCGCTTTGATTTTGATCATAACAAATTAAAATCTTAGTTTTACTGACCGACTTTTTAAACTTGAGGGTTACCATGGATAAATTGCTTAAAATCATGCAAGAGTTACGAGAAAAATGTCCGTGGGATCAACAACAAACTCCAATGTCACTGACTAAATATGCGATTGAAGAAGCATATGAAGTTGAGGCTGCTGTTCGTCAGGGTAATATCGATGAAATCAGAAATGAGCTAGGCGATTTGTTATTACAAGTTGTGTTTCAATCACAAATGTTTAGTGAGCAAGGTGCTTTTAACTTTCAAGATGTTGTTGAGGCAATAAGTGAAAAGTTAATACGCCGTCATCCACATGTTTTTCAGGCAGATCAATTTAATAATTTAACGCCAGAGCAAGTAAGTGAGCTTTGGAAACAAATTAAACAGCAAGAAAAACAAGGCAATCCGCAATCAAGGTTGGATGAAATTAAGCATGGACCAGCTCTATTGCAGGCACAAGAAATTCAAGAAAATGTCGCAAAAGTTGGTTTTGACTTTGAAACCGTAGAAGATGCTTATGGAAAACTAGAAGAAGAGCTAGACGAGTTTAAGCAAGCACTAAAAAATCAAAATATTGATGAAATTCAAGATGAATTTGGAGATTGCCTGTTTTCATTAGTCAATGTAGGACGTAAACTTGCGATTTCAAGTGAAACATCACTTTTATCAACAATACATAAATTTAGAAGCCGTTTTGCTTTTATTGAAGATCAAGCCCAAAAACAGCAAAGAACATTAGAAGACATGACCTTGTCTGAAATGGATGAATTGTGGAATCAGGCAAAGCGGCAGTTACGTTTAGGGGAAAAAACACATGCATCTCAGCATGAATCTTTGGAAGAGTAAGTCTTATATTTTTATTGTTTTATTTTGGAGCCTGATTTATTCAACCTTTGTTCATGCTCAATCTTTTGATCAAAATTTTAAGGAGTGGAAGGCTAAACAGCAGATGTATGATCAGAAGTTAAGCATACAACACGCCTCTCATTCTAGTGTTCCAAAAAGCTCAGTTATGACTGACTCTTCGGGACAAGTTCACTTGAATCAAGCCAATATTGATGAGCTTCAAAAGCTAAAAGGTATTGGTGAGAAAAAGGCTCAAGCGATTGTAGAATACCGTCAAAAGAATGGTGGCTTTAAAAATATTGATGAATTTAAAAACGTAAAGGGCATTGGTCCAGCCATTTTTGAAAAGAATAAAGCACGTTTGACTTTATAAATCATCTGTTTGTCAATTGTCATTTCATGCGCAAACTACAGAGAATCAAATTGCCCTTTGTGTGCGTTAGAGCTATGATTAGCGACAACTTGTTATTTACGTCCTGACGTAGGAGACAGCGTCTTTTGCAAACCTTGCGAGCGTCAAAATGTGGTTTGTCCACAGCCCAACTTCCTTCTTCGATTTTAGATGTGATCGATAGCCTGACTAAAGCTGGCTATGAAGCTTATATTGTTGGGGGTGGTGTCCGTGATTTAATGCTAGGGTTTAATCCTAAAGATTTCGATGCAGTAACCAATGCGACACCTTCTCAAATTAAAGAAGTTTTTGGCAGACGTTGCCGAATCATTGGACGTCGATTTGAATTGGCACATGTCTATTCAGGGCGTGAGCTTATTGAAGTTGCTACATTCCGTGCCCCTCCTAAAAAAGCAGTCACTAGTGCCTCAGGCATGATTTTACGTGACAATAATTGGGGTACTATCGAACAAGACTTTGCTCGACGTGATTTTTCAATCAATACGCTATATTACCAACCGCGTAAGAGTATTGTACTCGATTTCTGCAAAGCAATTGACGATGTGAAAAATAAAACTCTACGGTTATTGGGCGATCCGACACAGCGCTTTGAAGAAGACCCAGTGCGTATGCTGCGAACTCTACGTTTTGCAGCTAAGTTAAATTTCAAAATTGATTCAAATATTCTCGATATCTTTGATGCTGAAATGACGCAATTACTGCGTGATGTCTCTCCGCATCGTCTATACGATGAATCTCAGAAGCTGTTCACAATGGGGCATTTGGCGCGTGTTTTGCCAATGTTGATTGAGTTTGGTGTCTGGAAGCAACTCTTTGCAGATATTCAGCCTAACCTCACTCCATTTATTTTAAGAGCAGCAAAGAATACAGATCAACGTATTCAAGTTGGAAAAACAATTAACCCAGCATTTTTCTATGCAGTGTTATTGTGGCAACCATTTTTAGAGCGTTGTGAGTTTTATTTATCTAAAGGTATTGTGCCGGCTGAAGCCCGTGCGCAGGCTGGTTTAGATGTCTTAAAACGCCAAGCAACACGTACAGTTATTCCTCGCTTTGCTGAAACTTTTATTCGTGAAGTTTGGGAAATGCAAACTCGTTTGCTTAATCCAAAACCACAGCAAATAGAAGCATTGGCTGGACATGCTCGTTTCCGTGCAGGTTTTGACTTCTTATTACTTCGTGAAAAGTCTGGTGATGATACAACACAAGGAATGGGAAGTTGGTGGGAAGCCTACCAAGAAATGTCAAATGACGAAAAAGAAGCTGCGATTAGCCAATATAATCGTCAGAAAGCTAGAAACCGTCGTAAAGCTGCTGCTGAACCTCTTGAAAATAATAAAGTTGACACCGAAATTGAACCTTTGGTTGATATTCCGGAACCACGCACTCGCCGTGGGAAAAAAGAACGTACTAGACAAGATCAGGCAGTTGGCCGATTTGTTGAAAAAGCGACTACTTCTGAAGCAGGCGTGATGGGCGATCATCCAATTTTAAAACGTAAGCGGGTACAACGTGATTTAAGCCAAGTCGTCTTTGGGCCAACGCAATGACAATAACCACTTATATTGGTTTAGGAAGTAATTTAGGCGATTCACGTCAAATTTTATCTGAAGCCATTGCTAAGCTTAAGACGTTAGGAATGGTTAAAGTTTCTAGACTTTATCAAAGTCCACCTATGGGGCCTCAAGATCAGCCAAATTATTTAAATGCAGTTGCAAAATTAAATACCGATCTTGCACCTTTAGATTTGTTGGATCATTTACAACGGTTTGAGCAAGAAGCTGGCCGTGTACGACTTCGTCGTTGGGGTGAGCGAACCTTAGATCTGGATTTGCTTATTTATGGCAATGAAAAAATTCACAATGAGCGCTTAACTGTGCCGCACATAGGCATTCTACAACGAGATTTCGTTGTGATTCCTTTATTAGATTTAGATGCTGATTTACAGATTAATGATCAGCCACTTAAAAATTTAGAACTGATACAGCAGCCAACGCTGACTGTACTTGCGGATGAGTCTTGGGCTTAAGCTCTCGATTCATTATGTTCTGCAAACTCCTGTAGAGGATATCATCATGATTAGTTTGAGTGACTTAAGAAAATTTAAAGCCGAAGGACGTAAGTTCTCTTGTCTAACTTGTTACGATGCAAGCATGGCAAAAGCAATGGAACTTGCTGAAATTGATACAATCTTAATTGGTGATTCTCTTGGAATGGCAATTCAAGGGCGAGATTCAACTTTGCCAGTAACCGTTGAAGATATGGCTTATCATACGGCGGCGGTGCGTCGCGGTAATCAACATGCCTTGATTATGACAGACTTGCCATTTATGAGTTATGCAACCTTGAATGATGCTTTGCAAAATGCAAGAACAGTCATGCAAGCTGGCGCTCAAATGGTGAAAATTGAAGGTGGTGCATGGTTAAGTGAAATCGTGCAGGTTTTAACCCGTAATGGTGTACCTGTTTGTGTACATTTAGGTTTAACGCCTCAATCTGTACATGTATTCGGTGGCTATAAATTACAAGCTAGAACACGTGAAGCAGCAGATCAGCTTATTGCTGATTGTACAGCAGTGGTTGAGGCGGGCGCAGCGGTATTATTACTTGAATGTGTTCCTGCCCAGTTGGGTCAAGAAATTGCTGAATTATTTCCAAATACGCCTGTAATTGGTATTGGCGCAGGTAATGCAACTGATGGCCAAGTATTGGTTGTACAAGATATGTTGGGCCTAACTTTTGGTCGAGTTGCGCGTTTTGTGCGTAACTTTATGAAAGAGCAATCAGGTGAAACTGCTATTTTAGACGCTTTCAAAGCTTTTCATGCTGCTGTGCAGGATCAGTCATTCCCTGCCAAAGAACATACTTTTCACGTTGAGCTGTAATTCATGAAAACAGAAACAACCATACAAGGTCTTGCAGCTTCTTTAAATCCTGCTAGAGCTGCACGTAAAATTATTGGTTTTGTCCCAACCATGGGAAATCTACATGAAGGGCATCTCACACTTGTTCGTGAAGCGAAAAAGCTATGTGATGTTGTGGTTGTAAGCATCTTCGTAAATCCGACTCAATTTGGTCCAGGCGAAGATTTTGACAGCTATCCTCGTACTTTAGAGCAGGATAGTCGCCTACTTGCGGATGTTGGCTGTGACATTATTTTTGCGCCATCAGTTGAGCAAATGTACGGTACACAACCACGTTTAACGAACATAAGTGTCAGCCAGATTACAGATGCTTTATGTGGTAGTTCACGTCCAGGACACTTTGATGGTGTAGCTTTGGTTGTAACTAAGCTCTTTAATATTGTGCAACCGAATTACGCTTTCTTTGGACAAAAAGATTACCAACAGTTAGCCGTTATTCGTCAGTTTGTACAAGATTTAAATATTCCTTTAGAAGTAATTGGCGTGCCAATTGTTCGTGCAGCAGATGGCTTGGCGCTTAGCTCAAGAAATGGTTATTTAAGTGCTGAGAACCGTCAGATTGCTCCGGTTATTTATCAAAGTTTGAAGCAGGCTGAGCAACAGTTACATCAAGGCAAAGATTTGCAACAAGTTGTAGAAGATATCAAAACTCAGTTGACAGATAATGGTTTTGTTGTTGATTATGTCGAAGCTCGTCAGACAAATCTGTTACCTGTTGCTCAATTTGATCGTGATATTGTGTTGTTTGTCGCGGCAAAACTAGGTGCAACCCGTTTGATTGACAATTTAGAAGTTGCCTTTACACCCCAATAAAAGAGATCAAAGGACAGCCATGCCATGAAGCGTATACTTATCGTGACAGGACAGTCTGGTTCAGGAAAATCTTCGGCCCTTCAAGTATTAGAAGATTTGGGCTATTACTGTATTGATAATTTGCCTTTGGCATTGCTGCCTGAAATTGTGGCAAAGCTAGATCATGAAAACAATCTAGAGCAATTGGCTTTAGGTGTGGATGTAAGAAGTACTCGGGCAGATATGCAAGAGTTCGATCATGTGTTTGAGCAATTACAAAGACATGGAACTGTTGATGTTATTTACTTGACGACACAAGATCAGGATCTGATTGCGCGTTTTAGTGCATCGCGTCGTCCACATCCATTAGCTAATCGTTTTAAAAGTCTGTTGCAATGTATTCATGAAGAAAAGCAGTTACTGCTTCCAATTCAGTTCCGCGCTACGGTTCATATTGATACAACGGATAAAAGCGTTCATGATTTAAAGCATATTTTACTGTCTAAATTGGGGCAGTCAGATAAGCTTATTGTCATATTGCAGTCATTTGGATATAAACATGGCATTCCTTTAGATGCCGATTATGTTTTTGATGTACGGCATTTACCAAATCCGCATTGGGATTTAGAATTAAGACGTTTTTCTGGTTTGGATGAGCCAGTAAGACTATTTTTAGAAGCAAGTCCGCAAGCAAACGAAATGTTTGATGATATTCTTCACTTCTTAAAAAAATGGCTTCCCGCATTTGCTGAAGGACATCGTCACTATATGACGATTTCTATTGGTTGCACTGGGGGGCAACATCGTTCGGTTTATATCGTAGATAGACTAAAACAAGCACTTGAGGCAGAATGGTCTGTTCAGGTCTTACACAGAGAAATGAAGCACTGGTCATGATAGACACAACTGTTGATGTAATTAATAAACTCGGTTTACATGCTCGTGCATCAGGAAAACTGATAGAGGTCACTACAAAGTTTCGTTCGTCAATCCAGATTGGAAAAGGCGATCATTTGGTAGATGCAAAAAATATTATGTCTTTGCTGATGTTAGGTGCAGGTAAAGGGACCACTTTGCGATTGGTCATTGATGGTACCGACGAAGAGCAGGCATTAAATGAAGTACTGGCGTTATTCGCAGCAAAATTTTATGAGGCAGATTAATCGTGGCACGTGGTTCCCAACGTTATACTGAAGAAGATTTCGGTTCTTTAGAAGGACGTGCAAGTAAAACCGAACAGAAAAAAGCAGTGCAACGCATGGCTGCTTTAGGTGAGCAACTCGCACAACTTTCTATTAAACAAATTCAGAAACTTCCAGTTGATGAGCGTTTAATTGATGCTTTAATGGAAGTGCAGAACATTAGTTCTTTTGAAGCACGTCGTCGCCAATTTCAACGTATTGGTAAGTTATTGCGCAATGAAGATGAGACGATTATTTTGTCTTATTTAACTCCGCAGCAAGGCGCGAAAAGACAGGCTCAATTAATGCGTTGGGTTGACCGTATGATTGAGCAGGGTGATCCTGCAATTAATGAATTTAGTAAAATTTATAATGCATCGGAACGTCACACTTTGCGTCAGCATGTGTTGAGAATCAACCGTGATAAAACTCAACAGGCGAGTGAAGCAGATATTGAGGCATCAAAAGTTAAATTTGTTAACTATGTGCAGCAAATCGCATTATTGTCTGATCAAGGCTAAATGCGCTTAAATAAAAAAAGCGACGCTCGAAGCGTCGCTTTTTTTATTTATATATTCTCAGCCCGTTCTTTTGCCCATTCACGCAAAATAAACTTCTGTAATTTGCCGGTCGATGTTTTTGGAATTTCTGTAATAATCACATCTTTAGGAACTTTAAAGCGTGCTAACTCTTTTTTGCAATATTCAATAATTTCTTCAGGTGTTGCTGTAGTACCCATTTTTAATTCAATAAATGCGCAGGGTACTTCTTGCCAACGAGCATCGGGTTTGGCAACGACCGCAGCGGTTAAAACAGCTGGGTGTCTATACAACACATCTTCTACTTCTAGAGATGAGATATTTTCTCCGCCTGAAATAATAATGTCTTTCGAGCGATCAGTAATTTTTGCATAACCATCGGGGTGGCAAACGGCTAAGTCTCCCGTGTGGAACCATCCGCCAGCAAAAGCTTCTTGGGTTGCTTTCGGGTTCTTTAAATAGCCTTTCATGACAATATTGCCACGAAACATAATTTCCCCCATGGTTTGTCCATCATTCGGGACAGGCTGCATTGTTTCAGGGTCTAAAACACGCATACTGTCTTGTAATGGATAAGGTACACCTTGACGGGAATGAAGCTGAGCTTGTTCAGCAATTGAAAGTTCATTCCATCCAGATTGTGAAGCACATAAGGCAGAAGGACCATATGTTTCTGTTAAGCCATAAACATGGTTGACGTTAATTCCCATGTTTCGCATACCTTCAATAATAGCAACTGGAGGAGCTGCACCAGCAACCATAACTTCAACATGATGATCAAAGTTGGTTTGTTTTTCTTTAGGTAAGTTAATAATCATTGAAAGAACAATCGGTGCACCACAGAAATAATCAACTTTATGTTCTGCAATGAGTTGCATGATTAATTCTGGGTCGACTTTGCGTAAACAAATATTCGTTCCACCACTGGCTGCGATACTCCATGCAAAACACCAACCATTACAATGGAAAAGTGGTAATGTCCATAAATACACAGCACGAGGTTTCATGCCACAGGCTAAGATATTGCTTGCAGCATTGAGATAAGCCCCACGATGATGATAGACCACACCTTTAGGATTACCTGTAGTTCCAGATGTATAATTTAAGCTAATCGCATCCCATTCATCTTCTGGTAAATGCCAAGTAAAGTTAATGTCGCCTTGGGCTAGCCATTCTTCATATTCAAAAGAACCAATAAACTGATTTTCGCCTTCATATTCATCATCAGCTACATCAATCACAATAATGTGTTGGTCAGGAATAAGAGAGAGGGCTTCTCTTGCCAAATTAACAAATTCAGGGTCAACCAAAAGCACTTTGCTTTCAGCATGTTCAAGCATGAAAGCTATTGTTTTTGCATCTAAGCGTGTATTGAGTGTATTGAGTACGGCACCAGCCATTGGAACTGCGAAGTGTGCTTCAACCATGGCTGGAATATTTGGTAATAAGACCGACACCGTATCATTTTTTTCAATGCCCAGCTGTTTGAGCTGAGAAGCAAACTGGCAACAACGTTGGTAAGTTTCTTTCCATGAAATTTGGCGCTTACCATGAATAATTGAAGCTTGATTCGGATAAATATAGGCTGCACGCTCTAAGTAGCGTAGAGGTGACAATGCAACAAAGTTTGCGGGTGTGCGTGGTAACTCATCATAAGCACTAACCATGGTAAACAACTCCGTGTTCTATTTTTAATTCATTCTTTGAAAATATGACTTAATACGCATCAAAGCATCTATGCTTTAGTCTTAAACAGAAATACCCTTCAGTCAGAAAATGAGCAAAAATGCTATTTTCTTCATCTTAAACCACTTGCGCTGAGTGTGTTTAAAAAATCTTCCCAATATATTTTTAAGTCATTTATTGCTGTTTACCTGATAAGCAAAATGTATTTATGATTTTGTGGGCTCAAAGGTTTTCACTTTGCTTGAACAAGTGTAAAATCTTTCAGGTTTTTTAATTTTGATTTACACCGTTTTTATATTTTGAGGTTCGCCTCGATCATAATCTCGCGGTGAAATGCTCCTTCGTATAGGGCATCACTCCTTAAGGATTTTTTTATGCCAATTATCACATTGCCAAATGGCGATCAAAAAAGTTTTGATCACGCTGTATCTGTTATGGAAGTTGCCCAAAGTATCGGGCCTGGTCTAGCAAAAAATACTGTTGCTGGCCGTGTAAATGATCGCTTAGTTGATGCATGTGACTTAATTACCGAAGATTCGACCTTACAAATTATCACTCCAAAAGATGAAGAAGGTCTTGAAATTATTCGCCATTCTTGTGCACACCTTGTAGGACATGCTGTTAAGCAGCTATTCCCTGAAGCCAAGATGGTGATTGGTCCAGTCATTGAAGAAGGTTTTTACTACGACATCTGGATGCCTCGTCCGTTTACATTAGACGATATGGCAGCGATCGAAGAGCGCATGAAAAAGCTCATCGACCAAGATTACGATGTCATTAAAAAAATGACACCACGTGATGAAGTAATTGCTGAATTTACTGCACGTGGCGAAGAATACAAATTACGCTTGATTGCAGACATGCCTGAAGAAACACAAATGGGCTTGTACTACCATCAAGATTATTTGGATATGTGCCGTGGTCCACACGTACCAAACACCAAATTCTTAAAATCATTCAAGCTGACAAAAATCTCTGGCGCTTACTGGCGCGGTGATGCGAAGAATGAACAGCTTCAACGTATTTATGGTACAGCATGGGCTGATAAGAAACAGCTTGCTGCGTACATTAAGCGTATTGAAGAAGCTGAAAAGCGTGACCACCGTAAAATTGGTAAAGCCTTAGACTTGTTCCATATGCAAGAAGAAGCACCGGGTATGGTGTTCTGGCATCCAAATGGTTGGACAATTTATCAAGTTCTTGAACAATACATGCGTAAAGTTCAGCAAGATAATGGTTACCTCGAGATTAAAACTCCGCAAATCGTAGACTTTACGCTTTGGGAAAAATCAGGTCATGCGGCAAACTACGCAGACAACATGTTTACGACTCATTCTGAAAGTCGTAATTATGCGGTTAAACCAATGAACTGCCCATGTCACGTACAAGTTTTCAACCAAGGTTTGAAGTCTTACCGTGATTTACCAATTCGTTTAGCCGAGTTCGGTTCTTGCCATCGTAATGAACCATCTGGTTCTTTACACGGTATTATGCGTGTACGCGGTTTTACACAAGATGATGCTCATATCTTCTGTACTAAAGAACAAATCGGTCAAGAAGTTGCAGACTTTATTAAACTCACTTTAGATGTTTATAAAGATTTTGGCTTTGAAGAAGTACAAATGAAACTGTCTACACGTCCAGAAAAACGTGTGGGTGATGATGCACTTTGGGATATGGCTGAGAAATCTTTAGCAGATGCTTTAGATGCAGCGGGTCTTGAGTGGGAATTACAGCCAGGTGAAGGTGCGTTCTACGGTCCGAAAATTGAATTCTCATTGAAAGACTGTCTCGGACGTGTATGGCAATGTGGTACTATTCAGTGTGACTTCAACTTACCAGAGCGTTTAGATGCGTCATACGTAACTGAAGACAATGATCGTGATCAGCCTGTTATGTTGCATCGTGCAATTCTTGGCAGTTTTGAACGTTTTATTGGTATACTAATTGAACACTACGCTGGTTTCATGCCACCTTGGTTGTCGCCGTTACAAGCATGTGTTATGAATATTACTGACTCTCAAGCTGAAGCTTGTGAGAAAGTCGTAGCAAAACTCAAAGAAAATGGTCTTCGTGCTATTTCTGACTTGAGAAACGAAAAAATCGGATTTAAGATTCGTGAGCGTACTTTAGAGCGTATTCCTTACCTGTTAGTTCTTGGTGATCGAGAAGTTGAAGAAGGTACAGTGAATGTACGTACGCGCTCAGGAAAAAATTTAGGTACTATGTCAGTAGATGCATTCATTGACTTAGTGAAGTCTGCCGTCGCCGAACGCGGCCGGTATATTGTGGAGTAAGAAAGATTAAACAGCCTGACCGTAACCAACAACAAGGTGCAAAAAGCAACCGTCCAGCAATTAACGATGAGATCCGTGCAAAAGAAGTACGCCTCGTCGGTGCTGAAGGTGAGCAAAAAGGAATTGTTTCATTAAGTGAAGCACTGCGTGCTGCTGAAGAAGTTGAACTTGATCTTGTTGAGATCGTTGCAAACGCCGAGCCGCCTGTTTGTAAAATTATGGATTACAACAAGCACTTGTTTGACCTTAAGCAGAAGCAAAAAGATGCGAAGAAAAAACAGCATCAAGTGCAAGTGAAGGAAATCAAACTGCGCCCTGCAACTGATGTTGGTGATTATCAAGTTAAGCTTCGTGCTATTTTGAAATTCCTTGAAGAAGGAAACAAAGTGAAGATCACTTTACGTTTCCGTGGTCGTGAAATGGCTCATCAACAACTTGGCTTAGCTCAATTGCAAAAAATTGAAGCAGACGTGGCTGAGTATGGGGTTGTGGAACAAGCACCAAAAATGGAAGGCCGTCAAATGGGTATGTTACTTGGACCGAAAAAGAAAAAGTAAGACTCAAAAAAAGCACTGCAAAAGCAGTGCTTTTTTTTACTCTAATATTAATAAAAAATATCACTTAACTTTTCTTTGTTCAGTTTTATTTAAGACAATTGCTATATTTTTTTAAGAAATTCAATTCACGAATTTTATGTGTTTTTTAGTGTTGGAAATCTCATCGCTCCTCTTAAAACATGATATAACGCAAGACGCAGTCATGATAACGATGAATAGGAAAATAGAATGATTGATCTATATTATTGGGGCACTCCCAATGGACATAAAATCACAATTGCCTTAGAAGAAATGGGATTGGATTACACCCTTTACCCAATTAATATTTTAGAAAATGATCAATTTCAACCAGATTTCCTGAGAATTTCTCCAAATAATAAAATTCCTGCGATTGTTGATCAAAATGGACCTCGTGGTGAGCCGATATCAATATTTGAATCGGGTGCTATCTTGCAATATCTAGGTCGAAAAACCGGATTATTTTATCCAGATGATGAACAAGAGCGAGTTGAGGTTGAGCAGTGGCTCATGTGGCAAATGGGCGGGTTAGGGCCTATGCTTGGGCAAAATCATCATTTTAATCGTTTTGCCCCAGAAAAAATCCCCTATGCCATAGACCGCTATGTAAATGAAACTAAACGTTTATATGGTGTACTTAATAAACAATTAATTGGTCAAAAGTTTGTTGCTGGTGAGTACTCGATTGCTGATATGGCAATTTTACCTTGGATATTGCGTTATGAATGGCAAGGTATTCAACTTGAAGATTACCCATATGTACAAGAATATATTGTCCGCTTAACAGCACGCCCAGCAGTTCAGAAAGCATTATCGATTAAAGTGGCTTAATTTCTTGCCTAGATTTAATAAATGCTTAAAGCAAAAAGTCATTTGGTATAATTGCTTATGCTGAGTTACTTTTTGCTTTTTATCAGTGCTTTTGGCGCTGCCACATTATTACCTTTACAGTCTGAAGCGGTATTGGTCACCTTATTATTAAAGGGACAATATTCAGCTTTGCTTTTAATCAGTACTGCTACTTTGGGTAATGTCTTAGGTTCTTGTGTCAATTGGTGGTTAGGTCTAAAGATAGAGCAATTTAAACATCGAAAGTGGTTTCCAGTTTCTGAAAAGCGTTTAGAACAAGCCCAACGCTTTTATCATAAGTATGGTTTTTACTCCTTACTTTTGAGTTGGGCACCTATCATTGGCGATCCAATTACTTTGGTTGCTGGACTCTTCAAAGAAAATTTTTGGCGTTTCCTTGGTATTGTTATTATTGCCAAAGCAGGACGCTATTTGTTTATTTACTGGGTGGTGATGGGTTTTATTTAAAATAAAAAAGCATCCGAAGATGCTTTGATTTATAACTATTTAAATTAATCTTCTGAGCTTCTGGTGATATCAACTTTAAATAGATCGTTCGTTTTGATCCAACAGAAAGTCACAACAACCAGCGTCATGCAGCCTCCAAAAATTGTAGCGGTAATCGTGCCTAAATATTTAGCCGCTAAACCTGATTCAAAGGCTCCCAATTCATTACTTGAAGATACAAACATACCGTTTACGGCAGCAACGCGGCCTCGCATATTTTCTGGTGGGAAAATTTGCAAAATGGTTTGTCTTACAACAACAGAGATACTGTCACATGCGCCTGTCATAGCAAGAGCAAAAAGAGATAACCACATATTTTTTGAGAAGGCGAATAGAATAGTAAATATTCCGAAACCTGCTACAGCAAGTAACATGTTACGCCATGCGTGCTGAGTTGGCGGAAAGCGAGTCAAAGCAATCATCGTGATAAGTGCGCCAATAGATGGAGCTGCTCGTAAATATCCAAGCCCTTCAGGACCGACTTTTAATATATCTTCTGCGAAAATTGGTAATAACGCGATAACGCCACCAAATAAAACAGAAGCTAAATCAAGAGAAATCGCCCAAAGAACAATTTTGGTTTTCCAGATAAAACGGAAACCTTCTCCTAAGCTTTCTAGAATATTGTCAGTTTCAATTTTAGGGAAATTACGTTTATGCAATAAGTTAATTAAAATAAAGCAAATGCCAAGTAAAACAGCAACGCTAAATAGGCTGGTTTCTCTACCTAAATAAGCAAGCATGAAACCACCCAGCATTGGTCCAATAATTACACCACTTTGCCAACCAATGGTTGTCCATGTCGCACCATTTGCATAAAGTTCGCGTGGAATTAAAAATGGTTTTAAAGATGTTGCAGAAGGATTGTAGAAACCGCGGATTGTTCCTAAGCCAAAAATAACAGCATAAATGCCCCAAGAAAGGAAGCTAACACTGATATGCTCTAAACCATGTAAGTGGAAAAGTAACCATAAAACCAAGGGAAGGGGAACCGCAAAAAATAAACAGATTTTCATAATAATCTGTTTATTAAACCTATCTGCAAAATAGCCTCCCCAAAGAGAAAGGGCAATAAAAGGAATGGCTTCTGCAAGACCAATTAAACCTAAAGTTAGTGGGTCTTTGGTGATTTGATATAATGAATAGGCAACAATAATTTCTTGAATCAAAATTGCGAGCGTTAAGCAAAACTGATTGATCGTAACGATAGAAAAGTCTCGATACCGTAATGCAGCGAAAGCATCATTTTGTATATTCATATTCTTTTGAATTTAGGATATTGCACTTATTATAGGCGATGATTTTATGGATTTTCTCGTAATTTGATAATTGATTATAGAAAATATCGTTTATATAAAATAGACAATTTACTATCAAAAAATGAGCATTTTACTTTTGTTTTAAGTTGGGATGCTTTAGAATATCGGCTCCCTTACCTGCAGGTCGTTTTTGCAATGGTGCAAACGTTCCGAACAGGTGTTCAAAAGAGGTTGTTATGCCTAAGATGAAAACTCGCCGCGGTGCTGCTAAACGCTTCAAGGCGACTGCACACGGTTTCAAGCGCAAACAAGCATTTAAGCGCCACATTTTGACCAAAAAATCTGCTAAACGTATCCGTCAATTACGCGGCTGTGTAATGGTTCATGTTTCTGACGTGAACTCAGTTCGTCGTATGTGCCCATACATCTAAGGAGATTATAAATGGCTCGTGTAAAACGTGGTGTAGTGGCTCATCGTCGTCACAAAAAAATTCTTGCTCGCGCTAAAGGTTACTATGGTGCTCGTTCACGCGTTTACCGCGTAGCGTTCCAAGCGGTAATCAAAGCTGGTCAATACGCTTATCGTGACCGCCGTCAAAAGAAACGTCAATTCCGTGCTCTATGGATTGCGCGTATCAATGCTGGTGCTCGTCAAAACGGTTTATCTTACAGCCGTATGATCGATGGCTTGAAAAAAGCTCAAGTGATCATCGACCGTCGCGTATTAGCTGACATCGCTATGCATGATGCAGTAGCATTTGCTGCTTTAGCTGAAAAAGCTAAAGGCGCATTAGCTGCATAAGCTTAGAGATTCAAAAAAAGACCGCTTTTTAGCGGTCTTTTTTATTTTTAGTGGTTCTATTTAAAAAAAGAGAAAATAATCAGAGATAAATGATGAAAGATGAAAAATTTCTAAATGACTTAATTCAAAAAGTACAGCAAGGCCACCAATTTAAGTACTTATATTTCTGGGGGCATACTCCCAAACAAGCTGATCTTGTTGATAAAAGCTGTTTTAGCCAGTGGTTTCCTGCGCAATTTAAAGTGGAAGGTGATGAATACTTTACTGCTGAGCACTATATGATGGCGCAAAAAGCAAAATTATTTAATGATGAAGAAAATTTTGCACGGATCTTGCAGGTTAAACATCCGAATGAGGCGAAACAGCTTGGTCGTAAAGTGCGTAATTATGATGAACAGATATGGCAAGAAAATCGGTTTGGCATTGTCGTACAGGCGAACTTTGCTAAATTCTCTCAGCATCATAAATTGAAAGAATTCTTATTAGCCACAAAAGATCGTATTTTAGTTGAAGCATCTCCAGTCGATAAAATTTGGGGAGTTGGTATGGCACAAGACCATCCACATATTCAAAATCCATCTCAATGGCAAGGCTTAAATTTGTTAGGTTTTACTTTAATGCATGTTCGAGAGCGGCTTTTAGCTGAATAAGTTTATATGAAACAAATGGGTGCTTCACTTTAAAAGTAGTGATATGAGGGGAACGAATTGCAATCACTAAGTGAAACAGAAATTCGTATAGCTAATTTTATAGATGCATTATCTATTGCAGAAGTGCATGTGCAGTGTTGGAAAGAAACCTATACAGGTATGCTTAAGCAGGAAATATTGGATGAGCTTAACGTACTAGATAAAGAACAGTTATGGAAAGAAATCACCAAAAGTCCTGATCATAAGTTATTTATCTATTCTGAAAATGGAATAGTGAAAGGCTTTCTCGATGGTTATTTAAATCCAGAAAATAATATTGCTGAAATTCTTGCTTTTTATCTTTTAAGAGAAGTTCAAAAACAAGGCATAGGCCGTGAGTTATTCCAGAAGTTCTATCAATGCGCTTTAAATCAAGGTTATGCTTTTATTCGTTTAGAAGTCTTTAACAAAAATCCGAGTCGCTTCTTCTATGAAAAAATGGGAGCCAGAATAATTGGCGAAACCGAACTACCTGAGTTCGGCTTCGAAATAACAGAATTACTTTATCAATGGGAACTGTAATTTTGATTAAAGCCCAAAATAATAAGCCAGAGCACAAATAATAATCGTTAGAATAATCAGCTTAATAACGCCTGAACCAGTACCTTTATGGTGATGAGATTTCAAATGTTGTGGATTTTCATTTGATTGCTCGAACGGAGAGGCTTTAACTACAGGTACAATCTGAGCTGTTTGGTAGTGATTTGCAGCCTTAACAATAAGTTTGGCAAATAAATCATCAGTTTTTTGCGTAAAATTTCTTAAATTGATGAGTTGTTCTTGGTCTAGCTCTTCTCCTAATGGATCATTTGCAAGGCGTTTCTTTTGTTCTAAATAATTAGCCAATGCTTGAGTGCGAGATAAAAGCTGATGAGCATAATCTGCAGGATAATTCTCTGGAATTAAAGCAAGTCTTGGTTCTTGGCTCGTAATGTTTGTACCATCAAAATGAGCTTTTTGAAATTCTGGCTCTTCAAACCCTGCTGCATATTTACTACGAAATAATTCACTCTCCATAAAGTCAGCTATTTCTTGCCATGGCGGATTTTTTAAATCAGCTTCAATTTTTTTTGATAATTTTTCATTGAGTTCAAAACGCCAGAAAGTTTCTAGACGAAGCTCACAGGTTTGTGAAGCAGGCGCTTCAAACTCATTATCATTGTTATACCATTCAGCAAGTTCATGGCCAAAAATCCATGCAAATTTCTTATCATTTTGATGGCTAACGATAAAATGAGTATAAGGCAGAAGCTCAACGTTGCTGTTTGGATTTTGCTCTTCATTTAGCAGGCTTGATAAATGTAAACTGAGCTGAGTGGTACCTTGTTTTTTTAGCGCTTCTAGCCAAACTTGAAAGTGTTGAGCGAGTAAATGCTGAGAGGCTAAGTCACGAAACTGAAAACTATGGTGGTCAAAAATATGATGTTGTCGCCATTGGGTAAAGCTTAAATTCTGACGGAGGTATTCATTACCATACGTCACAAGCGTAAGTTGTTGTTTCCAAATTTGATTGAGCGCCATAATAGTTGATCTCATTGACGATGCTATTATCTTATACGTTTTATCTTTTTGTTGCCTAATACATTTTTCATGATGGATAAACTTCATCAATCTGATGAAAAACTGTTAGAATGCAGTGTTTTATTATATTTTTTTAATTTGTTGCTTTGAGAGTTAATATGTCACTGGAAGCCCTGACCACAGAAGCGCTTGCTGCCATTGCAGCAGCTCAAGACCTTGTTGCACTTGATCAGGTGCGTGTGCAATTTACAGGGAAAAAAAGCCAGCTTGCAGAACAATCGAAAGCATTAGGGAAAATGGACCCTGAAGAACGCAAAGTACAAGGTGCTGCGATTCATGCTGTTCGAGAAACAATTAATACTGCTTTAACAGAACGTCAAGCGGCATTACAACAGGCAGCACTTGAGCAAAAACTAGCAAGTGAAACGATTGATATTACTTTGCCGGGCCGCGGTCAACGCGTCGGTACAGTTCACCCTGTTACTCAAGTACAAGAAAGAATTTGTCAGTTCTTCACTAAAGCTGGTTTTACAGTTGCGACTGGTCCAGAAGTTGAAGATGACTATCATAATTTTGAAGCATTAAATATTCCTGGTCACCATCCAGCGCGTGCTATGCACGATACTTTCTATTTTGATGCCACTCATTTACTGCGTACGCACACATCTGGTGTACAGATTCGTACAATGGAAACAAGTGAGCCACCAATTCGTATCGTATGTCCAGGCCGCGTTTATCGTTGTGACTCTGATCAGACGCATTCGCCAATGTTTCATCAGATCGAAGGCTTGTATGTTGCTGAGAACACCAGCTTTGCTGAATTAAAAGGTTTATTAATTAACCTGCTGAATGAATTTTTTGAAAAAGATTTAAAGGTACGTTTCCGTCCATCATATTTCCCGTTTACTGAACCAAGTGCAGAAGTAGATATTATGGATGAACGTGGCCGTTGGTTAGAGGTTTTAGGCTGTGGCATGGTACATCCAAATGTATTAAGTGCTGCGGGTATTGATCCTGATAAATACAAAGGCTTTGCTTTTGGTTTAGGGGTAGAGCGCTTTGCTATGTTGCGTTATGGCATTAATGACTTGCGTATGTTCTATCAAAATGATGTGCGTTTCTTACGCCAATTTGCCTAACAGTTTTTCAGGATTAAAAAAGGTTTATAAAGATGAAGATTAGCGAAAATTGGCTACGTACATGGGTTAATCCGGCAATTGATAGTGATACATTGTCTGATCAGTTGACGATGCTTGGTCTTGAAGTGGATGAATTGGCACCTGTAGCTAAACCATTTACAGGCGTTGTAATAGGTGAAGTACTCACTGTTGAGCAGCACCCTGATGCAGACCGTCTACGTGTTACAACAGTGAATATTGGTTCAGGTGAGCCTTTACAAATTGTATGTGGCGCACCGAACGTTCGCGCTGGAATGAAAGCACCTGTGGCAACCATTGGTGCAGTTTTACCTGGTGATTTTAAAATCAAAAAAGGTAAACTTCGTGGAGTTGAGTCACAAGGCATGCTTTGTGGTGCTTCTGAAATTGACCTTGAAGATAAAATTGATGGTTTGCTTGAGCTACCTGTCGATGCTCCAGTAGGGATAAACATCCGTGAATACTTAAAACTTGATGATAACGTCATCGATATCAGTATTACGCCAAACCGTGGTGACTGTTTTAGTATCCGTGGTATCGCACGTGAGATTGCAGTAATTAACCAACTGCAAATGAATGAGCCTGAAATCAAATCAGTTGATGCGACAATCACTGATGAGAAAAAAGTAGTGATCAGTACGGATGGTGCTCCACGCTACTTAGGGCGTGTAGTTAAAAACGTGAATGTAAAAGCTGCGACTCCAGAGTGGATGGAACAAGCTTTAGCACGTTCAGGAATTCGTACTCACAGCATTTTGGTTGATGTAACGAACTATGTCCTCATGGAATTGGGTCAGCCAATGCATGCTTTCGATTTAGCTAAAATCGATGGAACTGTACACGTTCGTCAAGCTCAGCCGCAAGAAAAGTTGCAACTTTTGAATGATCAAGAAGTTGAGTTGCAAGAAGATGTGATGGTTATTGCAGATGACCAGAAAGCATTAGCAATCGCTGGTATTATGGGCGGTCTAGCATCAAGTGTAACTGATGATACGGCTGATATCTTCTTGGAGAGCGCATTCTTCGCTCCGCTTGCGATCGCTGGGCGTGCTCGCCGTTTTGGTTTGCATACAGATTCTTCGCAACGTTATGAACGCGGTGTAGATTTTGAATTGCCATTAATTGCGATGAATCGTGCTTCTCAGCTCATTCAAGAATTAGCGGGTGGTGAGTTTGGTCCTATCACTGTAGCTGAAAAAACTGATTTACTTCCAAAACGTGAAGCTATTGAACTCAAGCAAGCTCAAGTAGACCAATTATTGGGATATCAAGTTGCTGCTGATTTCATTACAGATGCTTTAACTCGACTAGGCTGTAAGGTAACAGTTAAGGCTGAAAGTGAATGGTGTGTAGTACCACCATCACATCGCTATGACATGGCTATTTATCAAGACTTAATTGAAGAAGTAGCGCGTATTGATGGCTATGACAATATCCAAATTAGCTTACCAAGCATGGATGTTAAATTTGCTAAATATCAAGATCGTTTTGAACTCGCTGAGCTGCGTCAAACGATCGTGACTTTAGGTTATCAAGAAGCAATTAGCTTTAGCTTTGCTGATGCAAAACTTGAAAAGCAATTAAACCCACAAGTAAATCCATTAATGCTAGCAAATCCAATTTCAAGTGATTTGGCTGCGATGCGTAGTACTTTACTTTCAAGTTTAATTCCTTGCGTACAATATAATCTTAACCGTCAGCAAAGCCGTGTTCGTTTCTTTGAATTAGGGCTACGTTTTGATTATCAAAATGCTAAAAGTATTGAAGATCTAAAACAGATTCCAACTTTAGCTTTGGTTGCAATAGGTTCACAGCAACCTGAATCTTGGCATGTTAAGCCTCAACCAATGGATTTCTTCGACTTCAAAGGAGAGATTGAAGAGATTCTAGCTGCTGGTCGTGTCAAAGTTGAATATGTGCGTTCAGAGCGTGCATGGTTGCATCCAGGACAGTCTGCTGAAATTTTAGTTGATGGACAATCAATTGGTTACTTAGGCCGTCTGCATCCATCTTTAGAAAATGAGCTAGATTTGAGCACAACTTGGGTTGCTGAACTCGATCAAACAGCAGTTTTGCAATCTTATGTATCTAATTTTACAGAATTATCACGTTTTCCTTCGATCAGACGTGATATTGCGCTTTTAATCTCTGATAATATAAATGTTAGAGATATTCAGCAGTTAATCGAAAAAACTGGTGGAGAGCTTTTAGACTCTACATGGTTATTCGATGTGTATACGGGGCAGGGTGTCGAAGAAGGTAAACGCTCATTAGCGTTTGCGTTATTATGGCAACATCCTTCACGTACGCTTGAAGATGCTGAAATTAAATCTGGTATGGACAATATAATCCAAGTGTTAGAAAACACTTATCAAGCGACATTGAGGGCCTCATGACAGCATTAACTAAAGCAGACATGGCTGATCATTTAAGTGAGTTAACCAGCTTAAATCGCCGTGAAGCAAAACAAATGGTCGAGTTGTTTTTCGACGAAATTAGCCAAGCACTTATTGCTGGGGAGCAGGTTAAGCTTTCTGGTTTTGGTAATTTTGAGTTAAGAGATAAACGCGAACGTCCAGGACGTAATCCTAAAACAGGTGAAGAAATTCCAATTTCAGCACGTAGGGTAGTGACCTTCAGAGCAGGTCAAAAGTTTAGACAACGCGTTGGAAATGAGCAGATCGATTGATCTGCTTTTTTTTACTTATATTTAGATGGGTTTATTCAGCTACGATGTGTGATATCAATTTATCTAGATAGTTTAAGTGAAGTGATCTTTGGAATATCAAATTTAGGCGTAAAAAAAGAGGACAAAATGTCCTCTTTTTTTTCTAATCTAATATATAGATTAGTGTGCAGCAGAAGCAGTAGCTTCAGAAGCAGCAGGTGCAGAAGCAGCAGCAGCAGAAGCTTCAGAAGCAGCATCAACAGCTGAAGAAGCAGCAGTAGCAGCTTCAGAAGCAGCAGTAGTAGCTTCAGAAGCAGCAGCTACAGCTTCAGAAGCAGCAGCAGGAGCTTCTTCTTTCTTAGAACAACCAACGAAAGCTAAAGTAGCAGCTACAGCAGCAACGGCAGCAAATTTTTTGAATAACATGGCATCACTCTCACAAAAAAGATTTGAGATTAAAAAAACCTAAGTTGGACTGTTTTGCTTTTATTATTCCTAAAACGTAGCTAGGTAACAACGCATGGAGCAGTCTAACTGGTCTGCCGCTATGCTATCACTGCAAATGCTGAAATACTACTGTCGTCTGTCAAAAAAATGTATGAAAAACAGAAAAACAGTCTGTTTTTTAACAGAAAAAAACAATCAATCAGCTTGAGTGTATTGGAAAAGGTAGAGATAAACTACTAAAAAACTTATTTTTTTTAATTCAAAAATAATTATTATCAAAAGCTTATAAGTAAAATTACATAAAAAACTGCAAAATGTATTTTTGTGTAAAGCTTGTCAACCAAATAAAAAGCCACTCAAAAGAGTGGCTTTTTATGAAGATTAATCGATTAAGTTGAAGCTTTACGCTTCATCTGATCGAAGAAATCATCATTTGTTTTGGTTTCTTTCATACGATCGAGTAAGAATTCCATTGCAGCCAGCTCATCCATAGGATGTAGAAGTTTACGGAGGATCCATACTTTACGTAAGTTATCATCATCCATTAAACGCTCTTCACGACGAGTGCCAGATTTCTTAATATTCATGGCAGGGAAGACGCGTTTTTCAGCAATACGGCGATCAAGTGTAATCTCTTGGTTACCTGTACCTTTGAATTCCTCATAAATTACGTCATCCATTTTACTGCCTGTTTCAATCAAAGCAGTTGAAATGATCGTAAGAGATCCGCCTTCTTCAATATTACGTGCAGCACCGAAGAAACGTTTAGGGCGCTCTAATGCATGAGCATCTACACCACCAGTTAATACTTTACCTGATGATGGGATAACGGTGTTGTAGGCACGTGCAAGACGGGTAATAGAGTCAAGAAGAATCACAACGTCTTTTTTATGTTCAACAAGACGTTTTGCTTTTTCAATTACCATTTCTGCAACTTGTACGTGGCGAGCAGGAGCTTCATCGAATGTTGAAGCAATGACTTCACCGCGAACAGTACGTTCCATTTCAGTTACTTCTTCTGGACGCTCGTCAATTAATAGAACAATCAGGAATACTTCAGGATTGTTTCTAACAATAGATTGAGCAATATTTTGAAGTAACATTGTTTTACCCGCTTTTGGCGGTGCAACAATAATAGAACGTTGTCCTTTACCAATTGGCGCAACTAAGTCAACAACACGAGCAGTTAAGTCTTCTGTCGTACCATTACCGAGTTCCATAACCAATTGTTCAGTTGGGAAAAGGGGTGTTAAGTTTTCAAATAAAATTTTATTTCGAGAATTTTCTGGCGTGTCATAGTTAATCTGGTTAACTTTGAGCAACGCAAAATAACGCTCACCTTCTTTTGGAGGGCGAATAGTACCTGTGATGGTATCACCTGTACGCAAGTTAAAGCGTCGGATTTGTGAAGGACTCACATAAATATCATCCGGACCTGCTAAATACGAACCTGCCGCAGAGCGCAAAAAACCAAAACCATCAGAGAGAATTTCAAGAACGCCATCACCAAAAATTTCTTCGCCATTCATTGCATGGCGTTTCAAAATGGCAAAGATAATATCTTGCTTTCGGTTACGAGCCATACCTTCCAGGCCCATAAATTCAGCAATTTTAATTAATTCACCAATTGGTTTTTTCTTGAGTTCAGTTAAATTCATAAGGGTCAGAATTAGGAAAGAGTAGAGTGTGGTTTAAAAAGAAGAAAAATCGCTCGCATACAAAAAAGATTATCGCAATTGTATTTACACAATAACAATTCAGAAGTCTGATTGATTGTTTCGAAGAAAAATGTGAAAAAACAATTTCTGTTGCCGAGTGGCGATCTTTATGTTTGTGTCTTGTAAGAAGCCGGACGAAGATGATTCCCTTCAGTGCCTCTTGAGCATGTAATATAAGCCAGCTTAGTTAATTTGTCAATTTATAGCCGAAAAAAATACGCTATAAAAAAGTATAGCGTATTTTCATTCTTAGCATTTTGACTTAAACATTTTCATCAATAAAGCTAACAAGTTTAGAGCGAGGTACAGCACCAATTTGTTGAGCTACAACTTCACCATTTTTGAAAAGTAATAAAGCAGGAATATTACGGATATTGTATTTCACCGCAATATCTTCGCAAGAAGTTACATCAACTTTAACAATTTTTACTTTACCAGCATATTCACTTGATAGGTCTTCAAGAACAGGTGCAATTGCTTTACAAGGTGCACACCAACCTGCCCAGAAGTCAACAAGTACAGGTGTTTCAGCGTCTAGAACATCTGCTTGGAAGTTATCATCAGTTGTATTTACAATAGTCGCAGACATGGTACGGCTCCAATTTTTAGAAAAAGTGCTATTACTACAGGAGAAATTATCTCTATCAGTATTACATAGCTACTTAGTTCAATGTAAGGGTTTGATGCTATTATTCAAGGCTTAACTAAATTTGTCTAATGGATGCTCACGATATTCATCATCGGCTTGTACAATCGTTTAACAATTAGAAAAATATCGATGGCTATTAATTGTTGATGAAAATGGCTTTTCAATTGCATTCTTGTGAATTACTCTAGGCGTGAATTGTTATGGGTTTAGTTCAATAATGTCTGACTTTCTGATTGATGAAGAATTACTTGCCGCCATAGATATGGGGTCGAACAGCTTTCACCTTGCAATTGCACGGGTAGATCATGGCGAAGTTAAAAAAGTTGCTTCGATGTCAGAAAAAGTACAGCTTGCAGCTGGTTTAGATGAAAATAAAAATTTAACGGAAGCCGCGCAGCAGCGTGGTTTAGCATGTTTAGCACGTTTTGTTGGAAGATTGAGCTCTGTTCAACCTAATCGTTTACGAATCGTGGCTACGAATGCCTTGCGTCAGGCAAAAAATGGTCATGAATTTATTCAAAAAGCTGCAGAAATTTTACCTAAACCTATTGAAATTATTGCAGGACGAGAAGAAGCTCGCCTGATCTATTTAGGTGTATCACATACCATGGCCAATGGTGGGCGTCGCTTAGTTGTTGATATTGGTGGTGGTTCTACCGAATTCATTATCGGTGAAGAGTTTGAACCTATTTACACTGAGTCATTACAAATGGGTTGTGTGGCTTATACAACGGCCTATTTTTCTGATGGCGAAATCACACAAAAAGCATTTGATAAGGCTGTAGTTGCTGCTCGTAAAGAACTTTCTGCTATTGCAACGACTTATAAAATGGAAGGGTGGGATACAGTCGTTGGTTCGAGTGGAACGATTAAGGCCTGTCGCCAAATTATGGTCAATATGGGCTTAAGTGATGAACAAGAGAATGTCACTCGAGAAGGCCTCTATAAACTTAAAGATAAATTACTTAAGTTTAAAAATGTTTCTGAAATTGATTTTGAAGGACTAAGAGAAGATCGACGAGCAGTTTTGCCAGCCGGATTGGCAATTTTGTACGCAGTTTTTGAAGTTTTAGAAATTGATCGTTTGGCATATTCTGATGGTGCATTACGCGAAGGTGTGATGTATGACCTGTTAGGTCGATTTAAACATGAAGATATCCGTGATCGTAGTGTACAGGCCTTAATGGGGCGTTATAACGCCGATCCGAAGCAAGCAGAAAGAGTTGTAAACACAGCACAACAATTATTTGATGGTGTTGCGAAATCTCTTAATTTAACGAGTGAAGACAGTGACTTACTGCGTCGAGCTGCTTATTTGCATGAAATTGGTTTAGCAATTAGTCATGGTGGTTATCATCGCCACGGTGCTTATTTATTACAGCACTCAGATATTCCAGGTTTCTCGCAAATCGACCAAAATCATCTTTCACATTTAGTGGCTCACCATCGTCGTAAATTGCGAAATGATGTAAAAAACGAAATTTTGAAGGCTGGTGGTCATAAATTACTTTACTTAAGTTTATTACTTCGCCTAGCAGTTTTACTCAACCATAGTCGAAGTGATCAGATGCTTCCTGCCATTGAACTGACCATCATAAATGATCAACAATGGCAGCTTAGTGTTTCTGGTGATGCCAAACAATGGCCATTGTTAGTTGCCGACTTGCACGATGAGCAAGAGCAGTTTAAGCATTGGGACATTGAATTGAATATTCAGTCGGAAAAATTTATCGATTAAAGGGATAATATTCGACCTATGAAAAAATCTACTCAGTCCAAAGCTTGGACAACGGTTCAAATTGCACGTCATCCTGAACGTCCGCAGTTTCTAGATTATGTCGGTGAAATCTTTACAGAGTTTGACGCCTTGCATGGTGATCGTTTGTTTGGTGACGATGGTGCGATGGTAGGTGGTCTTGCTCGTTTTGACGGTCAACCTGTGATGGTCATTGGACAACACCGTGGTCGTAGTACCCGTGAAAAATTAAAGCATAACTTCGGTATGGCTAACCCTGAGGGTTACCGTAAATCTCAACGCCTATTAGATATGGCTGAGCGTTTTAATCTTCCGGTCTTCACTTTTATTGATACGATGGGTGCTTACCCAGGTGTTGGTGCTGAAGAGCGTGGACAAGCTGAAGCAATTGCTACTAGCCTTGCTCAACTTTCAAGCTTGAAAGTTCCTGTTGTTGCAACAGTACTAGGTGAAGGTGGTTCTGGTGGTGCTTTAGGTATTGGTGTTGCTGACAGAGTCATTATGTTGTCACACAGTATCTATTCTGTGATTTCACCAGAAGGTTGTGCATCTATTTTGTGGAAAACTGCTGAAAAAGCGGCTCAAGCAAGCGAAGCTTTAGGTTTGACAGCAGACAAATTACAATCTCTAGGTATTGTTGAATATGTAGTAGATGAAGGCGAAGGAGCGCATTTAGACCCTGAGCAAGTCATGCAAAACCTAAAAGTAGTTTTGAAGCAAGCTTTGGATGAGTTGCTACCAATGGATGCAAATGAACGATGCGAAGAACGTTATCAACGTTTAATGAAGTTTGGCAGCGCAAATTTAGGCATAATGTCTTAAAGCAGGCTCAACTATTTTCAGAAAATAGTTCTTTTCTTATTGGATGTAGTGGTGGCATGGATTCTATGCTACTACTACATTTAATGTCTCAAATTTTCCCTCAAAAGATCCGAGTAATTTATATCGACCATCAACTGCAATCACAAAGTGCAGAGTGGGGGAAACTAGTCGCTGAACAAGCTGCTCGTTTAGATATTCCTTTTATTATTCAAAAAGTTCAGGTTACCGATGGTAATTTGGAAGCTCAAGCACGTCAGGCACGTTATCAAGCTTATCTACAGCATTTGCAAGCGAATGAAACTTTAGTACTTGCTCATCATCAGCAAGATCAGGCTGAAACGGTAATACTACGTTTATTATCGGGTGCAGGTGTTGATGGATTAGCCGCAATGCAATCTGTGGATTACCGTGTAGACATGACGATTTGGCGTCCTTTTTTAGACTTATCTCGTGAGCAAATTGCTGATTGGGCTACTCAACTTGAAATTGCGTATGTAAATGACCCGACAAATTACGATATTCATTATGATCGGGCGTGGTCGCGTGAGGAACTTTGGCCATTTTTACAAAACAGATTTCCTAAAATGCAGCAAGCACTGAGCCGAACCAGTTATCTCATGCAAGATGCTTCTGAAATTTTAGAAGAAGTTTTGAAAGCTGATTTAAAACATTGTGGTACTGCTGAGTGTCTAGACTTAACTAAACTTTTAGACTTATCAGTTGCCCGTCAACGTCAATTACTTTCAGTTTGGATGAAAGGTGATGGGCAATATCGACCTGCATTTGAAATGGTTGAGCGTTTAAAAAATGAAGTGATTGACTCAAAGTCTGATGCACAGGCAGCATTACACTGGAATCAGTTTTACTATGTCCGTTATCAACACCATCTTTATAGATTGAGTAAGCAAGTTTTTCTTGCTGAAAAATTAAACCCGGTTGAAGTAGAGTGGGAGCATCATTTCCAAATGGGGGAAATAGTGCATTACGCTTCAGGGCATTTTCAGATTACACAAAAAAATATCGGTTTGGCTCCATCTTTATTAAATAAAAAATTGACAATAATTCGACGCCAAGGTGGAGAAAAAGTCCACTTATATGGTCGTGTTGGACAATGGCCATTAAAAAAAGCAATTCAAGAAGCACATATTTTGCCTTGGCTTCGTCATACAATTCAAATATTAGTCATAGATAATGTTATGCTTGGGGTTTTTACACCGAAAGGATTTTGGTTGGCTCAGTCTCCGTATTGTGAGCAAGGAGGATGGCAACCAGATTTAATTTCTCATTCTTGTAATCTGGTAAATGGCGAATATGGTTATGGCAAGTGCAGTAAATTGTAATATCTGTTTTATTGGTGGCGGTAATATGGCCCAAGCGTTAATTGGCGGGCTCATTTCAAGAGGTTTACCACCGACACGTATTACCGTTTCAGATCCTGTTGAGCAGATCCGTCAATTATTACAAGAAAAAGAAGTCCATGTAACACAAGATAACGTGGCTGCGATTCAAAATGCTGATGTTGTCGTTCTAGCGGTAAAGCCGCAAGTTTTGGCGACTGTTTTACGTCCGTTGAAAGGTCTGTTATCAGATAAATTAGTCATTTCAATTATTGCTGGTGCTGAAATTCAAACGATATCAAACTTAATTGATAGCAATCGAATTGTTCGCGTTATGCCGAATACCCCAGCTCTAGTTCAAACTGGCGCGCACGGTATCTATGCAAATGATGTAGTAGGTACTTCGGATCGTGAATTAACAAGTCAGATTTTAGCGGCCACAGGCTTAACAATTTGGGTAAACTCCGAAGCTCAAATTGATGCGGTAACAGCAGTTTCTGGTTCAGGTCCTGCATATTTCTTCTATCTGATGGAAAGTATGATCCGTGCAGGTAAGAATTTAGGACTGGATGAAAAAGTTGCAACTGCGTTAACTCTTCAAACGGCGTTAGGTGCAGCTCAAATGGCAATTACCAGTTCAAACACTCCATCTGAACTTCGTAAGAATGTGACATCGCCAAATGGTACCACACAAGCCGCACTTGAAGTTTTTGACCGTGCACAAATCTCCCAAAATATTCAATCTGCATTGGCTGCTGCACAGAAGCGTAGCCAAGAATTGGCTCAAGAATTGAGTGACAGTGCGAAATAGCTTAAATAGGATAAGACAACTATGGGTGCAAATTCTGCGCTAATTTTTGGAATTTTAATTAATGTCGCGATTTTATTGGTCTTTTTCCGTTTTTTAATGCAATTGGCGGCAGTAAGTCCTTATAATCCTGTGGTTTTATCGACTGTAAAGGCGACTAAAATTGTTGATATTTTTGGCCGAATTTTTCCGACGGTCGCAAAAGGCCGATTTAATTTAGCTGCGCTAGCTCTTTTAATTATTTTGTATTTACTGAAAATTTTCGGTGTGATGTATCTTTCTGGTTCTATGCCAAATAGTCCGATTCATTTAGTGATTCTGACATTTGTGACTATGATTCAGGACTTGATCCGTTTCTGCCGTTATTTAATTTTTGCAACAATCATTTTGAGTTGGGTGGTTATGTTCACTCAATCGCGTTCACCTTATATTGAGGTGATTCAAGATTTGGCTGAACCATTGCTCGCGCCATTCCGTCGTTTATTGCCTAATATGGGAATGATTGACTTATCACCAATTTTGGCTTTTTTGGCGCTCTATATTGCCGAAATTTTAATGAATGAAGTTGCTAAAGTTCTCTTAACTGGTCTTTAAGCTAACTCAAAAAAAAGGGCTGTATTTCACAGCCCTTTTTTATTTCTATTAATTAATGGGCGTCATCCCAGTTTTGTCCTTGTCCTACTTCAACCACTAAAGGCACGGAAATTTCTACAACAGTTTCCATGACTTTTGCGATTTGTTTGGAAAGTTTTTCAGCAATCTTTTGATCGGCTTCAAAAACTAATTCATCGTGTACTTGAAGTAGTAATTTGGCTTGATCTTTTGGCAAGATTTTATCGACTTCAATCATCGCAATTTTAATAATATCAGCTGCACTACCTTGTAAAGGTGCATTGATTGCAGCACGTTCGGCAGCCTTACGCACCATCACATTTCGTGCATCAATATCTGGTGTATAAAGACGACGGCCTAAAATAGTTTCAACAAAGCCTTGCTCTGATGCAACTTGACGCGTGCGTTGCATATATTCATAGATGCCAGGGTAGCGTTGGAAATATTGCTTAATATAATTTTGCGATTCTTGACGTGTGAAACCTAACTGACGAATCAAACCAAACTCAGACATACCATACAGTAGACCAAAGTTTACTGCCTTAGCTTGACGACGTTGGTCATTGGTTACATCTTCAATTGCAATACCCAATACTTCAGCCGCAGTACGGCGGTGAACGTCTTGTCCGTGTTGGAACGCATGTACTAAAGCGTCATCTTGAGAAAAATGTGCCATTAAACGTAGTTCAATTTGCGAGTAATCGGCTGCTAGTAAAACTCGGCCTTCCGGTGCAATGAATGCTTTACGAATCTGACGGCCAATTTGTCTACGAATTGGAATATTTTGTAAGTTAGGATCAGAAGAGGAGAGACGGCCTGTCGCTGTAAGTGCTTGATGATAACTCGTATGTACACGATGCGTATCGTTATGAGATTGCTCAACCAGGCGGTCAGTATATGTACTTTTTAATTTTGCCAAACCACGATGTTCTAGAATAATTTCCGCTAAAGGATGTTCAATTTTTTCTAAAACACTTTCACTGGTGCTGTATTGTCCAGTTGCAGTTTTTTTACCGCCTTTGATTCCTAATTTATCAAATAAGATTTCGCCTACTTGCTTGGGTGAAGCGATATTAAAAGTTTCATCTGCAATTTCCATAGCCTGATTTTCAAGGCCTTCCATGGTTTTTGCAAATTCAACACTTAATTTATCTAAAAAAGCATGATCTAAACGAATACCATCTTCTTCCATGCCTGATAAAATTCGGGCAACTGGCATTTCGATGTTATATAAAATATTTTCTAACTCAGGAAATGGCTTAAGTTTGTTTGAAAGTACTTCATACAAGCGATAGGTCACATGTGCATCTTCTGCTGCATAGTGGGCAGCAACTTCAATCTCAATTTGATTAAAAGTCTTTTGTTTAGCACCTTTACCAGCAATTTGTTCAAAAGTGGTGGTTAAGTGACTTAAGTAGACACGAGCAACATCGTCCATGCCGTGACGAGTTGCTGCTGCATTTAGTACATAAGATGCCAGCATGCTATCGAAATACCAGCCTTTAAGGTCTATACCGTGATTAGCAAAGATATGGGCATCATATTTAAGATGATGACCGATTTTTTTAACCGCTTCATTTTCTAATACAGGCTTAATTAGAGCCAGAATTTGTTCACGGTCCAGTTGCTGCGGTGCATTTTCATAATTATGCGCTAAAGGCACATAGTAAGCATCTTGCGCATCAAAAGCGATTGAAAAACCAACCATCTCGGCAATACGGTAATCAAGGCTTGTAGTTTCTGTATCAATGGCAAAATGATCAGCATTTTGCATGCGTTGCAAGAGTTGATCCCATGCTTCTTGAGTTAAAACAGTATGATAATTTGCAGTCCCAAGTTGGTCATCTTGACTGGTTAAACTTGCCTGATCTTCGGTTTCTATAGCGTCAGCTGGTTTAATTTCATCTTGAACGACTACTTGTGAAACTTGTTGTTTATAAGTAGAGCTGTTCGGATTATTCGGATGATCAAGCGACTGTAACTGATTTCTAAACTCAAGCTCAGTATAGAGGTTGCGTAAAGCATCAACATTTGGATCGGTAAGCTTTAATTCATGCCAGTCGAGTTCTAAAGGAAGATCACAGACAATGCTAGCTAACTGGTGATCAAGCTTAATATTGTCTAAATTATCTTTAATATTTTGGCTAATCTTACCTTTAAGTTGATCTGCATTGGCAATAATATTCTCTAAAGTGCCATATTCAGTCAGTAACTTAGCTGCTGTTTTTGCACCTACGCCGGGAACACCCATGATGCCATCAGACGCATCACCCATTAGCGTTAAATAGTCGATAATCTGATTTGGCCAAACGCCAAATTTTTCAAATACACCGTCGGTGTCCATTACACGATCTTTAAAGCTATCTTCAAGTTTGACATGATCATTGACGAGCTGAGCCATGTCTTTATCTCCAGTTGAGATAAGTACATGATGCCCTTCAAGCACGGCACGTTTAGCAAGTGTACCGATAATGTCATCTGCCTCAGCGCCTGGAAGACTATATAAAGGAATGCCTTGGGCTTTAATTAATGCATGTAAATATGGAATCTGTTGAGATAACTCTTCAGGCATGGTTGGGCGATCACCTTTATAAATAGGTGAAAGCTTATGACGGAAAGTTGGCTCAGGCGTATCAAAAATTACGGCCATATGCGTCGGTTGCATACGACGCATAAGTTTTTGAATCGCAGAAATTGCTCCACGTATTGCATTGGTATGTAACCCTGTAGAGGTCGTCAATGGTGGTAATGCATGATATGCACGAAATAAAAAATAGGACCCATCAACCAAGACAAATGGTGGCATTGAACAATTCCTTAATTTGAATTACAGGTATTTTACGTGAAAACGGCTATGAATGCAGGATTATGATTTTTGCAGTATTTTGTATGTATAAATATACGCTTGTATTGGCTTGAAGTAAGATGACATGTAATGAAGGTGTCATATTGCTAAGCCCATGTATAAAAAAGACAAACAGGGAATGATCATTGTTTTGATCGCTTTGACTTTGTTTTTAGCCATTTCAATTGGTTTTAAATTCCAGAGTGCTGTTGCTGCTTTATCTATTGCACTTACTGTCGTACTGGTTCAGCTATTATCAAATCTGCATCAGCGTCTGATTCATTTAGAACAACAGTTTTCTCAGCAGAAAAAACCACTTTATTCTATTCATATGCAAACAATAGTAATTTATGCGGCCGCCTTGGTTGCATTAGTTGCTTATATGAATCACTGGATGTGGATTGCTGGTGGGGCATTACTGGTTTTATTGTTATGTTTAGTCCAAACAATTAGTGCGTTTCATACTCGACTGTTATACCTCGAGTCGGCAAAACCAACTGTTCATGTAAATGAAACTCTACAAACAGAAATTATAACTCCAGCGGTAGTGCAAGTTGATTCCAATAGTACAGACACGTTAATTCCTGTTGAAACGGCAATTTTAAATCACACAGAACAACCAACTCAGATACAGAGTACATGGTGGCAACCAGCAGTCGACTGGATGGTTCATGGCAATCCAATTTTAAGAGTTGCTGTCGCTGTGTTGATGGTTGGGGTGGTGTTGTTATTGCGTTTCGCAAGCGAGCACTGGCAACTTAGTTTAGGTGTAAAACTTGGTTTTATTGCAATTGCTGGAGGTGTATTAACGGCATTTGGATATAGCTTGCAAAAGAAAAATCAACTTTTTGCTGTGGCATTGCAGGGTGTAGGACTAGCTGTTGTATTCCTAACACTCGTGTTCTCACATCATTTTGGTGTAATTGCCAATCTAACTACAGCCAGTATTCTGTTTACGATCTTATTGGCTATTACGGTATTCCTAAGTTTAAAACAACAAGCTATTTATTTGGCAATTTTAGCACTCGGCATGGCCTATACAGCCCCTTTAGTTATTCCACAATATCGTCCAGATGTAGTCTTCCTATTTAGCTACTATTTGGTAATTAACTTAGCAGTTGCTGCGGTTAATTTTATTCAACCATGGAAAATCTTAAATCAGATTGCTTTCTTTGCCACAATGTTTATTGGTGGTAGCGCGATAGGTTTTTATGCAGAACCAGCAAAATTTGACACATTAGACTGGATTTTATGGTTACATATAGCTCTGTTTATTTGGCTTAGTGTCCGTTATAGCCAAAATATATCTCGAGTTTCAGCACGTGAACAACAAGAAGGCATTCGTTTACCTCCGCTCTTAGATGTTGGCCTTATTTTTAGTGTGCCTGTACTAGGCTTTACGCTACATGCCTATTTAGTTCATGAGTCTACTCAAGCGTTGACGATTGGTGCTGCTGTTTTGGCTGGTACTTATGCGGTATTAACTTTCTGGATCAAAAAGACCCATCCTCAACTTTCAGTTCTTGCTAAAAGCTTTTTCATCCTTGCCGTTGCATTTTTCGCTTTAATCTTTCCACTCGCGAAAGGGGCACATTGGACTGCGATTGGTTGGGTTGCTCAAGGTACGGCCCTCATTGTATGGGGAGTAACTGAGCGCTACCGTTTGAGCCGATATATTGGTGTAATTTTAGTTTTACTCAGTTCGGTTGCATTGTTTTATCAATTTTGGGCGAATGCAGAGTTCCCGACGCTAAGCACAAGCATTTATGCAATTGCCCAATTCATTTCGGCCTATTATTTATTGCAATACAACAGTAAAGAGCAACAGTATTTTAGCGCTAGCATGTTTAGCGGTATTTTCTTGTGTCTAGGGATGTATGCAGGCGCTATTGCTGGTATAGAAATTTTGACATGGCAACATCACGGCTTAAGTCCATATTTGATGATTGCGATACTATTATTATCAATATTTAGTGTAGTGGTTCACTACAAACTAAGGGTCCAATGGCAGAGCTTACAGTTAAGTTTAATTGGCCTGTTATTGGTGTTAATTTTGGGTGAGGCCTTTACCAGTCAAGTATTCAGCATATTTAAATGGCCGAGTATATTACAGCAGGGTACTTTCCTTATCGCAGCAACGCTTCTTAGTGCTTTATTCATTATGGCTCAACCGCAATCAGGTCAGTTTGGATCTTTAAAGGTCTGGTCTGGTTTGAGCTGGTTGGCATTAGCAACGGTTGGTTTGGCAATATTTCCACAAATGCCACTTGTTGCTCTGGCTTTTGTTCCAGTGGTTTATTCCCTTTGGGTGTATAAGGCTCATAAAACGACACTGTTACATCAAATTCCAGTGTGGTGTTTAAGCTTACTTTGGTTGCTAGTAGTGAGCGTAGATCGGCATTCTGCTGAGTATCTTTATTTTGTTCCTTTGATTAACTTAACAGACTTCCTTTCAATTTCAGTATTTGCTGGTCTACTCTTTATTATTTATCAGCATGCTTTTGATCAAGATAAATCACTGGAGTGGACTTTTAAAATTACAACAATTCTAGTGGGGTTGTTGGTATTCAGTAGTGTGGTGGTCAGAGGTTTGCACCATTACTGGGCGACACCACTCTGGAGCGCTGAAATTTGGAAAAATGGCTTGGTGCAGTTAAGTTTGACATTGCTCTGGGTTATTTTGGCATTCATTTTAACCACGTTCTCAAGCCGAAAAATGATTCGTCAATTATGGTTTGTAGGTGCTGCGCTTTTAGGGATTGTGGTATTAAAACTGATTTTGCTTGATCTATCGCAAAGTGCCACTTTAACTCGAGTCATTTCATTTATTGGCGCGGGTGGGGTAATGTTGATTATTGCTTATCTTGCGCCATTACCACCATCATCCGCTGTACAGAAAAATGAAGAGCCTAAGCTTTAGGCTCTCGATTTAATTCTTTTTGATTACTGTATTGATCGATATCATCTTCAGCAAAAACACTAGATGGTCGATCAATCAAACCCATTTTAGGAACAGGGATTTCGATTCGGTTATCTAAAAATCCATTTCGGATTCGTTCTTGCATCTCATCTCGAACTTTTAAAGAGTTCTCTTGTCGACACCACATTGTAAATAAAAGCTCAATTGATGATTCTCTGAATGCAGTAACTGTAACAGCGGGTTTAGGATCATCTAAAACAAGAGGATAATGAGCTGCTACATTCAGTAGAACCTCGCGGACTTTAATGATGTCTTCATGGAAGTTAATTGCAAGTGTAATTGGAATACGTCGTATAGGATATTTAGATAAGTTGTGCACGGGAGCACGAATGAGTTGTTCGTTTGGCAAACGAATATAGACATTGTCTAATGTAAGAAGCTTAACCGAAAGTAAATCAATCGAGATCACTTCACCTTCAATTGTATTTCCACGAATGAGCGTAATCTGGATCGTATCACCGACTTCAAATGAACCTTCACCAATCAAAAATAAACCACTGATTAAGTTACTGGCAGATGTTTGCGATGCAAAACCGAGGGCTACAGTTAAAATCCCTGCCGCGCCAAGAAACACACTCAGTTTAAAACCAGCTTCTTTTAAACTCGTCATAATGAAGAGTAAAAAAATGAAATAAAAAATACCACGGCGCCACACCAGACGTTGATGAGCATTAAAACGTGCGCCAATGGTTCTAATAAACGTATTCGAAATAATACGAGCAAGAACAAAGCCAATGAAACACAGTACAACAGCAACTAAAATTTCACTAATACGTTCGGTATTAATATTGGTAAATATGCTTTTGAGGCTATCAGCGATATCTTTTGGAATATTTGAATCAGCCATATAACCCTCTTAAAAGAATGAATCAAACATATTGAATAATGCTCCACCAGGTGAACGTGGTGGGTGAACATAGGTCACTTCACCAGCAAGAGGAGGCGTACGGTTTTCAATACGAATACGTGCGGGACGATCAGAACCTTCATAATAAACTTTAATTTGAGAAGTCCATAAACGACCAGTACTTTCACTATAAAAAAGAGGAAGGGCCGTAACTGGCACATTCATACGATCAAAGCGTAATTGATGATTACTGGTGTTGTGAAAATCAATCGGTGTAACCGCACGAAAAGCTCGAGGTGTTAACAGGTTTAAATCGGTACGCCCATCTACAGAAGTGGCATAACAAATTTCACCTTGCTGGGCATTAGGACCAAACCATGTATCTTTAGGTTGAATCACAGGAATCTCAAACAAAGGCTCATGCTGACTTTCAACTAAACCTGCAATCCATAGTGGTGTACTTATATATAGAGTCCCACGTTGTCCCGCTGGAATGTAGATAGGATCAACGGGTTTAATGACTACAGAACGGTCTGCCAGACGGGGCATAAGTAAAAATTCTGGATTAGTTTTCCGAAACATGTAGCGTTCTACTTGAACAGTATGCGGAAAGGCAAAATTCGGATCGGCAATTGGATGCCAATCTTGCTCATTATCGTCTTGAAGAGAGGGGCGATAATATTCAATACGCCATTCTTTTATGCCACGTGTTAAACGAAAGAGCATTGAACCGAATTGCCACGCTTTGGACTGGTTAATTTCAAAGTGCTGTTCACCCCACCATTTTAAAGAATTCTGGGGGCGAGGCTGATATTCATTATTTTCAAACAAGACGTAAAATTCCTCTATCGAGTTGTTAAACAGACTTCACGCTGTAATCTGCTTAGAGTACACTCAAAATCATCTTACTCATCATTATAAATTGTGATGCAAATATTGAAACAAATACAAGTTCCATATAGTTTTGCCAAGCGTCATGGTGTTTTATTTCGTTATGACGGTGATCAAGTATTTATTATTAGACGTCAAAACACTGAAAAAATTGCATTGCAGGAAGCAAGACGAATTCTAGGTAAGCCAGCTCACTTCCAATTATGTACTGAACAAGAATTTAATACTCTCTTAAGTACAAGCTATGCCGGCGATACAGGGGAATCACAACAAGTTGCAGCAGGTTTAGAAGATCATCCTGATTTATTAAGTTTGGCCGATCAGGTTCCTGAGACAGAAGATTTGATGGATCAGGAAGATGACGCGCCTATTGTTCGTTTGATCAATGCACTACTTTCAGAGGCAATTCGAGTAGGGGCTTCTGATATTCACATTGAAGCTTTCGAAAAGAAATTATCTGTACGATTACGTGTAGACGGTCAATTACGTGAAGTTGTACAGCCGCGCCGTGAGTTGGCACCGTTGCTGGTTTCACGTATTAAAGTCATGGCAAAACTCGATATTGCAGAAAAGCGTGTGCCACAAGATGGGCGTATTTCTTTACGCCTTGCAGGCCGAGAGGTAGATGTTCGTGTTTCGACTTTACCATCTTCACATGGTGAAAGGGTCGTAATGCGTTTGCTCGACAAACAAGCTGGTCGACTTAATATGATCCATTTAGGACTGATGGCAAATGACTATGAGCGTTTAACTCAGTTAGTACATCGCCCTCATGGCATTATTTTGGTTACAGGGCCTACAGGTTCGGGGAAAACAACGACTTTGTATGCGGCCTTATCTGATCTAAATGATAATACGCGCAATATCTTAACTGCCGAAGATCCAATCGAATATCAACTTGAAGGCATTGGTCAAACACAAGTGAATACCAAAGTGGATATGACGTTTGCTCGTGCTTTAAAGGCAATGTTGCGTCAAGATCCAGATGTAGTGATGGTAGGTGAGATTCGTGATTTGGAAACGGCTGAAATTGCAGTACAAGCATCGTTAACAGGCCACTTGGTTTTATCGACACTACATACCAATACCGCTATTGGTGCGGTTACTCGACTTAAAGATATGGGAATCGAGCCTTTCTTATTATCAAGCTCTTTAATTGGGGTGATTGCTCAACGTTTGGTTCGTACTTTATGTCCACATTGTATGACATGGCGTGAAGCCGATACTTTTGAAAAACAGGTTTTTCAACATATTCATAAGGAACCATTGTTGCAGTTACCTGAAGCCAAAGGATGTGATCATTGCTCACATTTAGGATTTAATGGACGTACAGCCATTTATGAAATCGTACCTGTTGATGAGCCAATGCGTCGCCTTATTCATGGCAATGCGGCTGAATATGAGTTAGAAAATCATGCTCGTCAGTATTCGGGTTCTATTCGTGATGATGGTCTGCGCAAAGTACTCGCAGGTAAAACGACACTTGAAGAAGTGCTTCGAGTAACCAATGAGGCAAGCGAAGTCTAATCTGTAACACGTAATAAAAATGCCCGATATGATTCGGGCATTTTTTTATATCGAAACTTATTCAGTCACAATATTAAAAGTTACATCAATATTGTTACGAGTTGCATTTGAATATGGGCAAACAATATGAGCTGCTGCAACTAACTTTTCAGCTTCTTCACGGTCCATACCCACTAAGTAAACATTTAAAGTTACTTCGATGCTGAAACCTGTAGGAATTGGACCAATACCCACTTCACCTTCTACATAAGCATCTTTGCTAATATTAAATTTATCGCGGTTTGCAACAAATTTTAAAGCTCCTAAAAAGCATGCTGAATAGCCAGCTGCAAATAATTGCTCAGGGTTTGTTACGGCACCACCAGCGCCACCCATTTCTTTAGGTACGCCAAGTTGTACATCTAATACACCGTCAGATGAAGTTGCACGGCCATCACGACCACCGGTTGCTTTAGCTTTTGCGCGATAAACAACTTTTTCTAATGACATCGTTTTTATTCCTAAAATAAATTGAATACAAATATATCGTACACGACTTAATTATTTTGACAAGTATATTTTTTGAAAAAATTGCTGTTTATTTGACTAGGTTTGTACGGAGTTTGGTAAGTTGATCTTTCAGGCCTAATAGTGTTGTCATATCACATGAACTTGCTTCTAGTACACCTGCTGGAATATCCAATGCTTGATCTTTTAATTTTTTTCCTTCATCGCTAAGTGTAATAATCACTTGTCTCTCGTCTTGAGTTGAGCGGGTACGATGAAGCAAATGCAGGACTTGTAACTTTTTCAAGATAGGAGTGAGGGTGGATGATTCTAAAAAAAGTTTAGCTCCAATTTCTGAAACAGTCACTTCATCTTGCTCCCATAACACTAACATCACTAAATATTGGGGGTAGGTAAGCCCCAAAGGCGCGAGAAGTTTTCTGTAGAGTTGATTAAGCGCTAAATTTGTTGAATAAATGAGGAAACATAATTGATTCTCAAGCTTTAAGTTTTGACAGTCTTGGTCCATATATTCCTCAAAAGAAACTCATATTGCTTTTGTAGTATATCGCGTTCTATTCAGTTTCTTAAATGTTCATCAGAATAGGTTATGAATAAAGTAAATTAAGAGACATAAAAAATGGAATAATTAATCCAATTATTCCATAACATAAAAATATTTTAGATAAAATTGTCTACCACAGATCTGCAATTTTTTTCATTAAACGCGCACGATATTTAGCGGTAGGATTATTTGCATTGCGTTGTTGCTCTTGTTCATAAAAATCTTGCCATGCAGTAATCATTTCAAGCGTTGTTCCTTGTTTTTTAATCATAGAAACATCTGCTGGCTGAATATTTTCTAAACGTTGTCTTGCGCCTTCTGCACCCGTTCCCCATCCAATTATTCTCTGGCCAAATGCAGGCAAAGGAATATCTTTAGGAGTAGAGGGGAGAATATCTGATTTGAGCTGTGCCGTTGGTGAAACGAAATGATTCGTTGTCCCAAACTCAGCATAACAATGAATATTTGCCCCCAAGCAAAAAAAGCTAAATAAGTATTTCCACATGAATAATTAAACTTTTAATAGTGAATTAATTTACGGTGTGTCATTAGAGGCATTGAAGAGCGGACGAGATCTTGCGCCGTTAGATCAAAGGGTACAGTAATTAAACCATTTCCTTCATATCCAACCATACTTAAAATTTGGCCACGACTATCAGTTGCCCCAGAGTGTCCCCAGGTCTGTCGTTTTTCACCATGCCAGCCCTGTTGTGCTGCACCTAAAACATAACATTGGCTATCCATTGCCCGAGCTTGTAACAAAAGTTGCCAGTGCATTTGTCCAGTTGTATAGGTAAATGCAGCAGGGGCAGTAAGAATATGAGCGCCTTGTTGTCTTAGCGTTAGAGCAAGCTCTGGAAAACGCAAGTCATAACATACCATTAAGCCAATATTGCCAAAAGGGGTAGATGTGACTACTACGTCTGTTCCTGGTTCAAAGAAACGAGACTCCTGATAACCACCAACAGCATCACGAACTTGTACATCAAATAAATGGATCTTGTCATAACGCGCTTCTGTACGCTCAGGACTAATACAGAGGCTAACAGTTCGGACGCGACCATCTTGAATAGTGGAACCATCTGGACGGAATGGGCAAGGTAAGGTGCCAGCCACAATCCAGATTTGATATTGATGTGCGAGTTTCTCAAGCCTTTGTTGAATAGATTCAAATTGCTCAGCAGTTTCACGTTGTTTTCCAGCAGCAAAACATACAAAGTTTTCAGGAAAAACAATCAAACTGGCATTTTGTGCCTTGCTCTGTTGAATCAAAGACTCAATGACTTGAAAATTATTTTCAATATCATCTTGAGAGTTCATTTGAGCAACAGAAACGAGGGTCATATTCTAATCCAGCTTAATGGTGAAAATCAGGCATTTTGCTTGTCCGATACCTGTTCGAGAGTATCTTGTTCTTTCTGTAACTGCTTAACAAGTGGCTCAAACATATTCTGATTGTTTGCATTGAGTTTCATCAATGTCTTATGTGCATCCAGAACAGTTCTTAGCATTGCATTATGAGTGATTTGTTCATCTGTTAACGTTAATGTGCAAACGTTAGGATCACCACAATAATTCAAAATGACAAAAACCTGCCCTAGCCCCATACTGTTGGCTAAGGTTGTGATATCTGGATTGGTAGATAGCATCACAGCTTGAATATGATGAGTCTGTTTAAGCTTTAAACCCAGCTTAGCTAGGATGCCTAATACAGTACTATCAATAAATGTTGTTTGGGTTAAATCAACGATTGCACCTACAACATTCTCTTGCTGTTCAATTCTGTTTAAAAGTTTGTCTAGACTTATACAAGAATGGGCTCGCACTTCACCAATAAGTTTGAAAATATGCGTTCCATTTAAACTTGCATATTCAACATGACCTGTTGACATATAAATGCCATTTTCAGAGAAGGATAGAAAAATTATCACATAGTGCCATCTCAGACTCAAGAGTCCTTAAGTCGTATATTATGTAATTAATTGATTCGTAAATTAATTCATTCGACAAAGACTGAAGATGGCAATATCATCGGCCACATGATCGGGTGCTTGAAATGATTGATTTTGCAAATGATGGACCAATTGTTGGAACTGATCGTTTAAACCGCCATCAAAAGGTTCGAGGGCTCCATCCGAGCAAACAATAAAGCGAGCATGGCGATTTAATGTACAAATATGCTCTTCAACTTCAAGTTCATCAGTTAAACCTAGTGGGAAACTGCTCGTTGTTAGAATCTTCGGTGCCTGATTAGGCTCAAAAATGATAGGAGGTGGGTAGTGCCCAGCACTTGACCAGCGAAGAGTATGTGTTTCAAGGTTTAAAATACCCACCACAATCGTAATGTGCTTTTCGATATTCTCTTGAACTAACATCCCATTTAATTTTTTTATTAATTGTCTTGGGGTTTTAGAGCGACCATGAAATGCTGCCATCCATGATGTTAATAAACTACTGGTTACACCATGACCTGAAACATCAGCAAGATAGAATAAAACTTCTTTGTCATTTAATTTCCAATAGTCGTACCAATCACCGGAAAGGTAAGCGGAAGGCTGAAAGAAAGTTTCGACTTCATAATTTAATAAATCAATTGGATTCGGCAATAAACGTTTTTGCAGTTCAGCTGCCGAAGGTAAATCACGACTATCTTGGTTACGCTTATATTGAGCATCAATTTTTGATAGGGCTTTATTTAAATCACTAGGTAACTGATTCCATACCCAGCCTGCAAGAGCACCTGCTTCCCATGCATGTGCTAAAGCGGTACCTTCATGTTCAAAAGCAATTACAACCGTTGGCAAATTCCATTTATAAGTCAGGAAATCTTGTACATCTGCAATTGCAATGATGGTTGGATCATATAAATCTAAATCATCTATGTTAATGACTTGTAAGCCTGGAAGTTTATCCAAAGCTTGCTCTAAATAAGGAATAGAGCGTGTCGGTTTAATAAAATACATAGAAGATATGGTAGTCCTTTTATATGATCACTTTATTCATCATAGAGTATGTATGATCAAAATCAAGGTATTGCCGAACTCTTAATCCAAGCAACACCTTTATTTCATGTTAAGGGTTTTGATTCTCATCTGGTGTATCTTCTGAGTCATCATCAATGAAAGATACGTCAGCTGAGTCACCTTTCTTCTCTGCAATTTGGAATGCTTTACGCTGGAGATATAAGTCTCGAATCATAGCGTATTGATCACCTTGTAAGGTTTGATCTAAGTCAAGATATTGAGCACGTGTATCCACGGCTTGTAATAGATTACTCGACCAATAAAGACCTTCTTGATCATCCATAACGTATTTTTGTGGGCGAGCTTGGGCATCTACTGCTAAACCAAAACCATCACGTAAGGTGCTTGGACCAAAAAAAGGCAACATAAGGAATGGACCGGAAGGAACGCCATAGTAGCCAAGAGTTACACCAAAATTCTCTTCTTCAGTTGGTAAGCCTAAGCGACTTGCTGGATCAGCCAAACCAAGAGTAGTTAAAGTGTTAATCGTAAATCGGCCTAAAGTTTTTGCTGCACGACCAGGGCGGCCTTGAATAAGCTGATTGACAGCATTCCATGGTTCACCAAGATTTTTACGGAACTGGCGATAAGAACCACGTACATCTTCTGGGGTTTTTTCTCTATATTGAACAGCAACTGGGCGTAAAAAATTACGATCCAACATATCATTAAAAGAATAAATTGGACGGTTCAATGATTGCAAAGGATCTTTGACAAGATCTGGTTGAGCTGCATTTGCATTAATTTTTAAATCTTTAACTTTAATGTTTTTTAAATCTTTAATAATTTGTGAACGGGGATGGTTTGGCCCTGTTTCTTCTAATGAACTCGCATTAGCAGATTCACTTACCGTGTTTTCTTGAGCATATATAGAGGTACAAACACCTACAGATAACACGCTTAGTAAAATTAAATTAGAATAATTCATATAATTCCTTAACCGCCAGCCAGGCTAATACTTAATGTGCAGTTGGGTGGAGATATGTTTTAATACAAAATTGATAACCTATTATCAATGTAAAATTGATCAAATAATATAGATAAAATGCTAAAAAGGCTAAAAAACGAACATGCAGTGATATTAAATTAAAAAAGGGGTTGCCAAAGGTTTTTAATGGTCTATAATGCACATCCATCGGCGGTGATGCAGATAAGAACTTGTTGAAAAACAGTTACTTGGAATTAAGTTGGTTACTTTAAGTGATGAATTTGATGAGAAGTTTGTTTTGAGACTAAGTTTTAAAAATATCGAAATTACCTGTTGACTTTTAAGAGATTAAGAGTAATATAGCCGACCTAGCTTGCTGGTGACGAACCAGGAAGAAGATCATTAAGAGAATTGAAGAACAACTTGTGTGGATTTTTACTGATTGATTAATCGAAATATTATCATTGATTGATTG